>PMCM01000042.1 GCA_003154155.1 Ignavibacteriota bacterium
AGCTTGATTTCACCCGTGAATTTATGCGTGGCCTTCCAGATAAAATAGTTGGCGTGCAACGGATTACTGAAGCCGAATATTTCGACATGGCTCCGGATGCCGAACTGCGGGAGGACATCTTCGAATTCGATCTTGATATCCGAAGCGAGTGCGGGGTCTACCTTCCAACGGTACGGCGCGTCCAGCTGAATACCATCCACGACGACATGCGGGGGACGATACCGGCGGGTTTCCAGAGCCCAGTCGGTCGTGCCAAAATTAGTCAGCGCATCGCCCCGGGTGAACATGGAGTGCTGGGCGCCGTTTTCGTCCAGAATGCCGTTGTCATCCAGCGAGAGCGGGTTGAAGATCTGGTACAGCATATTGGATTGGTACCAATCGGCCGGCCAATAGAAGATTTCGGTGCTCTGGCGGTCTGCGCCAACGAGGTTCCAGCTGAATTGTGATTGCAGGCCGCCATCCCCCATCAGCTTGTTCATGCCCATGCGGATGTTCCCAACGTCAAACGACATGGGAGAGGGGTTGTAGTTGCGATCCTGTGACTGCGCCGGCGACACTCCTTGCAGAAGCGCGAAAACAAGAAGGCCAGAAAGATATGCTTTCATGGTTGGATCCTATCGAATGACCACACATGCCCTGGTCATGACGTGTGCGTGCCATGCCAGACGAAAGAAATAGGTACCGCTCGGGAGATCATCACTCGTGAAGGCGACGTCATGGTCTCCGGCAGGCTGGATACCCGCAACCAGAACGCGGAGTTCGCGGCCGAGGATGTCCACGAGGGTCATCCGCACGTCGCCGGCATCGGGGAGCCTGTACCGGATATGTGTCTGGCCGTTGAACGGGTTCGGGTAGTTTTGCGCAAGGGAGAATCCGGCCGGTTGCACCTGAGCCATCGGCTCTGCGCCCGCAGATGTCGTCGGACGCAGGAACGCGCCGATGACTTCCAGGAGAGGCTGTCGATCGCCGATTTTATCCTGGCCGAGTGCCCAGATGATGGTCCCACCCAGATTGTTGGCCAGAACGTACCCGCACTTCATCGCGACCGATAGAGAATCATCGTAGGTAATCAGCTGGGTCGCCGCCGGGTTGACCATGTAGGGAATTTTTCCCACGTCGTCCCAGAGTGCGGTCCATCCCTGGGCAAGATGGGGGGCAATCGCGGAGTACGCCGCCTGCGAGGCCCCGGTGCTCGTTCCGTACAGGGTCGCGGCATTGAATACCCAGCCGTAGAACGGTGTACCGATCAGGAGCTTGTTATGAGGCACGCCACGACCCGAGTAATAGGATGCGGAATAGTCGATCCATCCCTCGGAGTTTGTGGTGAAACTCCCGTACAGCGGGGAATTTGGTCCGGCTTTCGCGGTCCAGGACCCGTAATAATCGTAGGTCATCATGCCGATCCAATCCAGATCAGCCCCCATGGATTCGACGTCGAACCACTGGCCGGACCAGCTGGTCGAAGGCACCGCGATGGAGATCAGTCGTCGAGGCACGAGCGCATCGAACGCCAGACGGAGCTCATGGACCATCAGACGGAGGTTGGTGCGATCGGTGGCGTTGGCCGGGTATTCCCAATCGATGTCGACGCCGTCATATGCGGTGGAGGTGCAGTAGTTTACCATGTTGGTGACGAACCGGTGGCGGGCCGCCGTATCAGCCGCCATGGGGGAGAATCCTGTCGACTGACCCCAGCCACCCAGGACCACCATGACTTTGACATTGTGCTGGTGGGCGGTTTGCACAAGATCAGCATACCCGGAGAGCCCGCCCACGGATCCGTCGGCATTGGGAATCAGGAATGCGTGGAGAACATGTGTCAGGCACTGATACCGGATGAGGGAAGGAGGGAGGAGCGACCGGTTCCAATCGGGATAGTACCCGACGGAAAGTTTGTCCGCCCCGCGGCCCGGGGGAGTTGTCGCGAGCAGCAGCGCGGCAAAGCACGTTATCAGAATTGTGCGCATCATAGGTTTAATCGCAGTCCCAGGACAATCCGGCGCGGGTTGAGAAAGATCGGTGCGTCGAACCAGCCGGTGTTGATGTGGTTATCGTCGGATTTATACTGGCCCCAGAGGTCATTGCCCCCCTTGTCGGGCGTCTTCAGCGAATTTTTATAGTCGCTGTATTGCGTCAGCAGCATATTGCTTGTGTTCAGCCATTTGTTGTTCGTCAGGTTTTTAATGGTGATCACCAGTTCCAGTGTGCCGTACGGTGTCGTCACCATTTTGGATCCGCGGAAGTCGATATTCCAGTAGTTCACCGCATCCACGTAATTGCGGAGCTTGACATCCGGTTCTTCCGGATTCAGGAGCACGCGCCCGCCGCTTTGCCAATCGAAGAGGAAGTTCGCCACCAGTCCGCCGAGCCAATTAACGCCGAAGATCTCGGGGCCGAAGTCAGCCGGAGTGTGCAGGTTCAGATTGATATTGGCCCGCGGGCGGGGATCGGTCGTACTGAGGTTCGGAGAACGGAGTTCGTTGTCCCGCGCCAGGAGCCGGTCCTCAAATACCTGGGCGAGTCCCGATTGCCCGGAGCTTGATACCATGTAGTCGTACATCCCGCTGAATGTCACAAAGCGGCCCATCGGCCGTTCCACCCGCAATTCGAGCCCGCGCACATCACCGTAGCCGTCCGGTTCGTATTGCGTCACGATGTTGTCGCCGTAGTAGTTGATGTAGCTCCGGCTCAACGGCTCATTGGAGATGTCTTTATAGTAAGCGGTCACGTTGATGAGGAAGTCGGACAGGAACATTTGCTCATAGCCGAATTCATACGACACCGTCTTGCCCATCTGGAGTCCGGGGGTGGGCACGACCACGGCGCCGGGATCGAGTTTCAGATTGTACATGAAGGCGATGGGCGCGCGCTGGTAGAAGTGTCCGTAGTTGAAATACAGCTTGCTGCTTTCCGTAATGGGGAAGGAAACGCCGAGGCGTGGTGAAAGATGCGCCTGCGACTGGTTCCCTTCGCGGGGCCAGCCGGGAGGGTTTTCCAAGAGGCCTCTGAATGCAAGCCAACGCTCGTAGCTCATTCCGGCCCCGGGGAGGTTCTGATAGATGTCGTTATAGAGTGCCGCATAGTTGTCGTTCGCCGGGAATCCCGTCGTAAATCCCTCTTTCATCGGATTGAGGTAATCCAGCCTCAATCCGGCATTCAGGATCATGCCGTCGAATTCCAGCTTGTCCTGGACATACACACCGATATCCAGCGGCGTGACGTCGTAATATT
Source organism: Ignavibacteriota bacterium (assembly GCA_003154155.1). Lineage (GTDB taxonomy): Bacteria > Bacteroidota > Ignavibacteria > UBA10030 > UBA6906 > Fen-1255. The sequence goes on from PMCM01000042.1 coordinate 3,232, forward strand.
CCCAGGTGTCGGGTGTGAAGGCGACCTGGGATTGAAACCATGTGCCCGTATACACGAACAGGTGCTGCAGACGGGCGGAGAAGCCTGCCTCGAGCTGATGATGATGCCCGAGCTGCGCGGTGAGATCACCCTTGAGCTGGTACACCCAGGAGTAGGAGGAATCGACCCGTTGCGGTCCACCGTACATGGCAAAGGTGTTGAGAACGTCATAGCCGAAATTGGTGGACCCGTTGGGGCTGCCGAGGTTCGGCACGCTGTACCGGATGTCCTTTTTCAGGCGGCTGCTGTACATGGTCACCCATGCGTCGGCGCTGTTGGTATCCAGCGCGAAGGGATTGAGACTCTGATCGGTATAACCCACCTGCAGATCAATAGTATAGAATGCATTGGGCGATACCGTGTGCGTGAACCGTGCTCCCCCGACGGCATAGCGTTGGTCATAGAACTGTAACCTGCTCAGGTTGAACAACTGGGTGAAGTTGCCGCCGCCGATGAGTGCAGCTTGTTGGTTCACGGCGCTTTCATTGCTGCCGAGAAAACCGAAACTGGTCGCCTGATCGACCAGCGCGCCGCCATAGCTGGACAGTGCTCCCGCGCTTGAACTCAGGACCTGTGCCATCATCCCGTTGACCGACAGGCGCATGTTGTCCCCGAGCGTGGATGTCAGCTTGAGCTGGCCGTTCCAGTCGACATAGTTGTCGCGCGGACCGATCGGAAATGCAAGCTGCGAATTCTCATACTTGAAGCCGAGCATGAAGGTGGTCCGTTCGGCATATGCGCCGATGAGTGGAAGGAAATCGCCCGGGAACGGGCCTGTGAGAGTCCCTTCGACAAAGTAATCGGGCTTTGATGCGACCCGGTACTGGGGATGTTGCAGGCGCCACAGCTGGAGTTTCTGCGTGGAATCGAGTGCCCGGTCGGGCGTGGCTGATGAGGCCCATCCCTTGAAATTGCGGAATTCGAGAGGGACGGTCGTGTCGGCGGGGTCGACGCCGTGCATGGCATATTGGCCGGCATACACGCGGTAGATCCAGGAGTCGTTGCTCCAGGGGCTGGTGCCAAAGAACCGCGGCTGTCCAGCGGGCGCCGCATCGACTTTGAGCGACAGCGAGTATTTGTCGCGGCGGCCCTCTTTTGTCACCACATTCAGGAGGCCGGATCGGATTCCCCCGTATTTCGCCTCGAATCCGCCCGTGAGTACCTGGATTTCTTCGATGGAAGTGGAGTTCAGGGAGAGGTACGAATTCTCCGTCCGCGGATCCTGGAGGGAGATGCCATCCATGCGGACTTCCGTTTCGCGGATCCCGCCCCCGCGGACACTGCAGCCGCTCCCCTGTGCACCGCTCACCACGACAATGCCCTTCAGTCGGCCGACGAACTCGTCGACATGAAGAACCGGCATTTCCGCAAGCCGGGCGGTGCCGATGACTTCCTGGGTCCCTGAGACATCCTGTTTGATCACCTCGCGAGTTGCCGTGATCTCGATCTGATCGAGAGCGATGGATGTCGAAGCGATTTGGAAATTCACGATGGTCGTGCGGTCCAGGTCGGCCCTGATGGACCGCTGGGTCAGCGGTGTATACCCGACCAGGCGGGCCTCAAGTGCGTACAGGCCAGGCGGGACATTCAGAATGAAGTAATATCCTTCGGCGTCGGTAGCGCCACCGAGAGGCCGGTCCAGCGGCACTTCGGTGCCGTCAGCCGCAGTAATACGGACAATCACGACGTTGACACCGGGGAGCGACTCCCGGCTTTCGCGGTCAATAACTCGGCCCGTGATTTTGCCGTTGGCGGCAAACAACGGCGCCGACGTCATTAGGGTACCAATGCAGAACATCGCAATGACGCGGAGAGCACACACAACGGGTGCACAACGGTTCATGGCGAACCCTCTCGATTGCTGGTGATCGGATCACACTACGTTTCGAAATGGTAACAGGAGAGAACAGTACGACGGATCAGAGGGACCGGAGGATGGAAAAGGCGGATTGGCACGTGAACTGGAAGTGTGCCCGGGACTGGAGCGTCCAGAAACAACAAAGGCATGATGCCCGATCATGCCGTGAGAAAAAAGACGTTACGCTGCGCCTTCGACTCACGAGATATGGAG
>PMCM01000267.1:0-9260 GCA_003154155.1 Ignavibacteriota bacterium
ACGGAGATCGAGTCGATCGTCAAAGCGCCGATCGACGGCTTCGTGCTGAGCAAGACCGTTGAAGTCGGAGATCCTGTCACCCCTCTGACGACATATCAGGAGGGGACTGTGCTGATGAAGATGGCGAACATGGAGAGGTTGATTTTCAAGGGCACCGTGGATGAGATTGATGTCGGGAAACTCCGGGAAGGCCTCGTGGCGGAACTGAAGATCGGCGCCCTCCCGGCGGCCAGGATCAACGGTGCGCTCTATAAGATCTCATTGAAAGCGGAAAAAAAAGATAACGCGACCGTCTTCCCCATTGAAGTGTCGGTTCCCAAGGCGAACAACGCAACGCTGCGCGCCGGCTATTCGGCCAACGCGAGCATCATTATCCAGAAGAAAGACAGTGTGTTGACGATTCCCGAGCGGGTGGTGACGTTCAGGAACGACTCCACATTTGTCAAGGTCGCGTTGGGCCCGGGGAAAGAAGAAGAACGGCAAATCAAAACGGGGTTGAGCGATGCGATCAAAATCGAAGTTGTCTCCGGTCTGAAAGAAGGGGACGAAGTATTTGAAAAACCTGTCAAGAAGATCGAATGAGCGGGCTGCTTACAACACTGCGGGAGTTCATGCGCGACCTCCGCGCCCAGAAGCTCCGGACAACCCTCACGGTGTTCGGCATCGTGTGGGGTACAGTGGCGATTGTCGTCCTCCTGGCGTTCGGCATGGGCTTCAAGCGCCAGCTCTCCGCGAACATGCATGGCATCGGGGAGAGCATCGCCATCATGTTTCCCGGACGGACCACAAAACCGTTTGAAGGGTTTGGCATCGGACGCCGCATGAGCCTCCTCGAGGAGGACGTCAACCTCCTGGCTTCACAGGTTGCGGGAATCGACCGGATCAGTCCGGAATACAGCCAGGATGACACGCCCGTACGCGTGGGGGAGAATATCACCAACCCGCTGATCGCGGGCGTGATCCCGGTATACGGCGACATCCGCAATATCATCCCCGAGCCTGGCGGGAGGTTCATCAATGCCCTGGACGTCCGTGACCGGAAGCGCGTCGCCGTTCTGGGCGACGAAATGAAGCGGTTGCTGTTCGGCGAGACGGATGCCATCGGCCGCCTCGTCTATGTCGGCACGGTCCCGTTCACCGTCGTCGGCGTCATGCAAAAAAAGACCCAGAACTCTTCGTACAACAGCAGGGACGCGGATCGGATTTTTATCCCGTCAAGCACCTTTGCGTCGGTGTTCGGCGCGACACGCCTGAACAATATCATCTTCACGTCCAAAGATCCCCGGAAGTCCGATGAAACCATCAGCGCCGTGCGTGAAGTGCTCGGCAGAAAATACCGCTTTGATCCGACCGACAAGGATGCCATCTGGATCTGGGATACCGCGGAATTCGACAAATTTGTCTTCGTGTTCTTTCTGGCCTTCAATATCTTCCTGGGGGTGATCGGGAGCTTTACGCTCGCCGTGGGGGGGATCGGCGTGGCCAATATCATGTATATCGTCGTTCAGGAACGGACCAAGGAAATCGGGATCAAACGGGCCGTGGGTGCGCGCAAGAAAGACATTCTCATCCAATTCTTTTCCGAGACCCTCTGTATCGTCGGACTTGGATCGGCGATCGGATTCATCATCGCGGTGCTGATTGTCCGGGGAATGCAGTATATCCCGATCAAAGATTTTGTCGGCACACCGGAGCTGTCTGCAGAAGTGGCCGTTGCAACAATGGCCGTGCTGACGGTGGTCGCCCTCAGCGCCGGCCTCATGCCCGCCCGCCGGGCGGCAAATCTCAATGTCGTCGACTGTCTCCGGACGTAACCGATAGACTATAGTCAATGGCCCATGGACCATAGTCTATTGGGCTTTTCCAGACCCCAGACCCTAACTCCCAGACCCCGCTTCTATGTGGCGAGAACTGATCATCGATTTCCTGCGCGACATGAATGCACAACGGACCCGTGCGTTCCTGACGATCGTGGCCATCACGTGGGGGACCATCGCCGTCGTGTTGCTGATGTCGTTCGGCGAAGGACTGGGGAATCAGATGACCAACGGCCTCTTGAACGCGGGCAACCAGATCATGATTCTGTACGGCGGCGAAACCGGCATGCCGTTCGAGGGGATTCCGAAGGGGCGTCAGATTAATCTGGAAGAGGAGGACGCGGATATGCTCCGCGCCGCCATTCCCGGGATCGAGGCGGTCAGCCCACAGTACCGTGCGACGGTCCGTCTCACCGTGGGCCGGACCTCACTCAACACCGAGTGCGAAGGTGTGAACCCGAATTTTGAAGAGATGCGCCGGATGTATCCGGCGGCGGGCGGGAGATTCCTGAACGACGCGGACGTTGCACAACAACGGCGTGTGCTTGTCCTCGGACAGAAAATCACGAATGAGCTGTTCGGCGACCGCAATCCGATCGGCGAGACGCTGATCCTGGAATCCACACCATTCACGCTTGTCGGCGTTCTGCAGGAGAAGATTCAAACGAGCATGAACAACGGTCCCGACTCCAGGCGTGCGATCATGCCGTACACCACCATGAAGACGATGTACGGCAGACGGCACGTGAATTCCATCGTGGTCAGACCAACGACGCCGCTCATGCAGGAGCCGGTGAAGAAGGAGATCTTCCGCGTGCTGGCCCGGAAATATCATTTCAATCCCGAGGATGAGCGGACGTTGTTCATCTGGGACTTCATCGAAAATGCCAAGATGAACAGAAAAATCACTATCGGCGTCACCATCTTCCTGTTCAGCGTGGGGTTCCTGACGCTGCTGATCGCCGGCGTCGGTGTGGCGAACGTCATGTATGTGGTGGTGAAAGAGCGGACACGCGAGATCGGGATCCGTATGGCCGTGGGCGCCAAGCGGAGACACATTCTGGCGCAATTCGTGCTCGAAGCGCTGCTCATTGCCTTCATCGGCGGCACCATCGGGATGCTCTTCTGCTGGGGGGTTGTCTCGTTTTTCCGCACACTGCCGAGCAACGAGGGGGTGATGCAGTTCTTCGGCCGGCCCGTCCTCTCCGTCGGCACGATGGTGCTCACGTCTTCCATTCTTGCGATCATCGGGCTTCTGGCGGGTTTCTTCCCTGCCCGGCGCGCCGCATCGGTTGACCCCGTCGAGTCGCTCCGCTACGAATAAGCACGCCGCGCACTTGCATCCACCGTCCGCTGTTTGTATGTTACTCCTGTATCGCCGTTCCGGATGACCACTTCCGGACGAAGCGGTGTACATATTGACCGCCCGGGAGGCGCATGTGACACGCGTATCGTTGATCCTCTGTGCAGTTCTCACGCTCTCCGCTGTTGCCGTAAGTCAGCAGAAACCCGCAGACTCGGCCGCAGTACCGCCTCGCGAAGCGTTCGACCCGCAACGCGACGCGGAAAAAGATATTCATGAAGCCACGGTGGAAGCGGCCCACACCGGCCGGCGTATCCTTCTGGACGTCGGAGGCGAATGGTGCATCTGGTGTAAACGACTCGATGCGTTCTTCGGATCCCATCCCAAGGCTTCTGAACTCCTGCACGCGAACTTCGTCGTCGTGAAGGTGAACTACAGCAAGGAGAACAAAAACGAAAAAGTCCTGGCGGGATTCCCGAAGATCCCGGGATATCCGCATTTCTTTGTGCTCGACGCCGCGGGGACTCTGATCCTCTCGCAAGATACGGGACTTCTGGAGGAAGGGAAGGGCTACAGCGAGTCAAAAATCATGACCTTCCTGGCCCAGTGGACACCGGCAAAGAATGCCCGGTAAGGAACGGAACGGCAGAACCGCCGGATCTGTTGTTATTTGTGAGTTGACGTGACTTCGCAACTCTCCACGGCTCTTGCGGAGTCCGGATAATGATTGTCGGGAGGTGTCGCGGCTGCGGATGGATGCACACCCGTTCACGTCGCAGGATCGCAACAACGGCCCGGTACTACGATGACGGTCAACAATGAGGAGACAATGAATACTCCGATGCGTGCAATGCTTCTGTTGGTGCTCAGCGCCGGACTTGTGGCGTACGCCTTTGCCGGGGACCCGGCACCGAACTTCAAGTTGTCGACAATTGACGGCAAGACGATCGAATTGAAACAACTCGCCGGAAAGGCGGTTGTGGTGAATTTCTGGGCAACGTGGTGCGGACCTTGCCGGCGGGAGATCCCCGGGATGGTGAAGATCTACCAGAAGTACAAGGCGAAGGGGCTGGAAATCGTGGGAATCTCTCTTGATCGCGGCGGGTGGGACGATGTGAAGCCCTTCCTCGCAAAGAACCCCATTGCATACACGATTGTCGTCGGCGGCCGGGAGATTGCGGAGGCATACGGCGGCATCGAAGGAATCCCGACGTCGTTTTTTGTCGACCGGAAGGGGAACATCGTGTCGAAAACCGTGGGGTCGATGCCGGAAGAAGAGTTCGAAAACGCTGTGAAGAAGATCCTCTAAGAAGGGGTGTGTCTACATATCAAAGCCCCTGCCGGGTCGTCCGGCAGGGGCTTGTTCGGTTTATAATCCTCGTACTGGAAAGCCGGTCAGCACTTGCTCCAGCCGCAGTTATAGCAGACGACGCAGCCGGTCACGTGTTCGACGTTGCTCCCGCATTCCGGACATGCCATGCTGGTCACGTGCTGCTGCGCAGAACTGTGTGCATGCCCCTGGGCCTTGCCGGTCGTGGCTGCGCGCAGATGCCTTGCTCCCCGGAGCTCCTCCCGGTTTTCCAGATACCGTTCCAGGACCTTGCCGATCGCATCGGGAGTCGAGAACACCTGCCCCCCCTGGCCATCCCACACCGGAGTGGGACCGGAGATGCCCTTGAGCTGCTTCACGATTTCCCGCGGCTGAACTCCCGACCTGAGGGCGAGGGAGATAAGTCTGCTGATGGCTTCGGATTGGGCAGCAGCATTTCCGCCGGCCTTTCCGATCGTGGTGAACACCTCGCAGAGCCCCTCTTCATCCTCATTGATCGTTACGTAGAGATATCCTTCTCCGGTTTTCACCCGTTCCGTGACGCCGATGGTCCGCGTGGGCCGTTGGCGAGGGCCTTTGGGGTGCCTGAGCTCCGCCTTGCCTCCCGTAGACGGGGCCGCCTGCTTCTTTGCATAGTCTTCCGTTTGCAGAATGCCCTCTCGGCTCCCCTCGCGATAGACCGTTATCCCCTTGAGACCCGCTTTGTAGGCCGCCATGTAGATGTCGGCAACCGTCTCGACGGTGACGTCTTCCGCGAGATTCACCGTGGAGGATATGCTGCTGTCGACGTATTTCTGGATGATTCCCTGCATTTTCACCCGGAAAAACGGATCGATGTCGTGGGCGGTGACGATATAGGGGGGGAGATGTTCATCATCGCCGAACAGCTGCTTGACGAGCGGATGGTAGACCTTGTATTCCGAAAACGTCTCGCCGTCATGGTTCTTGACCCGGCGCCGGTAGCTGGTGCAGAAAATCGGTTCGATGCCCGAGCTGGTTTGGGCCACAATGGAGCCCGTGCCGACCGGCGGGACCGTGAGCACGGTGCTGTTTCTGAGGCCGAATTTCTTGATCTCGTCGCGGATGTCCGAGGGAAGTGTCGCCACAAATTTGCTCCGGGAGTAACCGTCCCAGTCAAACAGCGAGAAGGCTCCTTTTTCCTTGCCGAGGGCGATGGAGGTGCGGTATGCTTCGTCGCGTATGGTCTTCATGATCCGGTCGACGGCATCCAGCGCTTCCTGTGAATCATAACGGATCTTCATCAGAACGAGCGCGTCGGCCAGGCCGGTGATCCCCAGGCCGATACGGCGGTCGGATGCCACCGCGCGCCTGATCTTGTCGAGTGCATGGTTCTCCATGTTGTACTCGATGATGTCGTCCATGAACCGTGTGGCGACGCGGGTCACTTCCGCGAGCCGCTCGTAGTCGAAATGGCCGCCGGCATCGACGAACTTGTTCAGGTTGATGCTGCCGAGGTTGCAGGCGGTGTAGGCCGCAAGCGGCTGTTCACCGCACGGGTTGGTGCTGATAAGAGGATTTGCATACTCGACGTTGTGGAAGTCCCGCATGGTATCCCAGAAAATGATGCCGGGCTCGGCGGAAGCATGGGCGTTTTTAATGATCTTGTGCCACAACTCGCGTGCACTGACGCTGCGGTATGTCTTGCCGCCCCAGCGGAGGGGAAATTGCGCATCCCCGATCACGGCCTGCATGAACTCATGGGTGATGAGCACGCTGATGTTCGCATACTGCACCTTCAGCCTGCGCGGGTCGTTCTTGATCGTGATGAAGTGCTCGATATCGGGGTGGTCGACGCGCATGGTCAGCATCAATGCACCGCGGCGGCCTGCCTGGGAAACGGTGTTGGTGCTCTCGCTGAAAAGATTCATGAACGCGGTGGCGCCGGGGGAATGATCGATGGTGGCGTTCACCGGCGCGCCTTCGGGGCGCAATGCGGAGAGGTCGGTCCCGACGCCGCCCCCCGTTCGGTAGACCATGGCCGATTCCGAGATGCACTGGTAGATGCCTTCGAGGCTGTCTTCAAGAATCGGAATGACATAGCAATTGGAGAGGGTTGGACGCCTGCGTGCGTCTTCGCGTCCGGCACCGTGCATGACGCGCCCGCCGGGCACAAACGTAAAATCGAACAGGATCTCCAGGAAGCGTTTGTGCCAGTATTCCTGTTGCTCTTTCTCCACCGAGGCAACGGCACGGGCGATCCGGTTCCACATATGCATCGGCCCCTGCTCGTTGGGCGCTAGGTACTTCGAACGCAGCACATCCGCGGCAAGCTCGTTGTCGCCGTAATAATCGCGACAATCGAGCGCGAGATCCATCACTGCCTCATTCAGCACGACCGGCGTCTGGTCAGCCTTGACTGACGATGTCTGTTGTTGGGCGATTGATCCTGTTGTGGCATCCCTGCGGGCCATGGGCCTGTGCTCCGTTTCGTTATCCGCTCAACCTGAAACGCTTGGTCCAAAGACACGGCAAGCCATCCCTGTGTAAGGAAGCGTGTCTTTCGACCATAAAATTATCTAGGTAATGGTGCCGGGTGTGTGGGAATATCCCCTCTGAATCTGGCGGTCGGTAACTCTCTCTTCTCCTCCAAGGTTCAAGGTCCCCGGCAAGGTGTGTACTGTAATGAACAGTAATGACTTCCGACATTTTGTTGCGAGACAGGGCGAGCATGCCGTGAGTCACGGCGAAAAATATAGCACCTTGCCGGAGAGAAGTCAAGTTAAATTTTGAGGAAGAGCGCGATGTCTATGTCATTGCTGGGGTTTCTTAATTTTTTTTTTGCGGTGGAGAACGGTTTCCGGAGGGAGGCGAATTGCGCAACTCGACCGCCGTCACGCCCGCACTCCGGCGCGTGTGATTCCCTGCACTGGCACGGATATTTTCACAGATCGAGGCTTGATTTTCATTCGCAGCCGAAGTATACTTCTGCACTTCATCGTTCCACTTCCCCACTCATCCAGGAATTCCCATGGCCGTTGCAGTCAATTTCTCCACCATTCCGGAAATGTTCTGGCGACTATGCGGGAGATTCGCGGGAGAGCAGCGTCCCCTGTTTCTTCACAAGATTGACGACACCTACAGAGGCCTAACCTATGGCGACGTGCTCTCTCGCGTCGAATCATTCGCCTATGGTCTGGTCACACTCGGCATCCGGAAGGGAGACCGCGTGGCGATTATCGCTGAAAACCGCCCCGAATGGGCGATCAGCGATCTGGCGATCGCCTCCCTGGGCGCGGTCGATGTGCCGATCTATCCGACGATGACCGCCAAACAGATCGAATTCATCTTCAAGGATGCCACGGTGAAGGTGGCCATCGTGTCAAATCAGTTCCAGCTGAACAAGATCATGCGGGTCTACCCAGAAGTGGATGCCCTGGAGAAGATCATCCTTATCGCAGAAAAGGGGCCTATTCCCGAACCCGACACTCTTTCCTTTTCTGCAGTCATGGAACTCGGCAAGGCTCACAGGAAGGAACAACCGGGTTTTCTTGCTTCCTCGGTGGCTTCGATCAGTCCGAACGATCTTCTTACCCTCATCTATACCTCCGGAACCACCGGCAATCCGAAAGGGGTGATGCTCACCCACAACAACCTCGTGAGCAACATCAAAGCTGCCGCCGAAGTCATTGACTTCGGTCCGTCGGATATCATGCTCTCCTTCCTGCCGTTGAGTCATTCGTTCGAAAGAATGGCCGGCTACTACACCGGGATGGCGTGCGGTGCCACCATCGCATACGCCGAAAGCGTGGAAACCGTCCGCGACAATATGCTGGAAGTCCGGCCCACGATCGTCACGACCGTGCCGCGCCTTTTCGAACGAATCCACAGCCGTGTCATGAAGCAGATGGATGCCAGTTCGCCCCTGAAGAAGAAGATCTTCCACTGGGCGATCCGGGTCGGCCGCGCGTACGCGGAGGCAAAAAAACAGAACCGCACTGGCTTCGGGCTGCGCCTGCGTCACGCCATCGCGGACCGGCTGGTGTATGGCAAGCTCCGTGAACGGACAGGCGGCAACATGCGGTTTTTCGTCTCCGGCGGCGCCGCACTTGGAAAGGAATTCGGAGAATTCTTTGAGGCCGTCGGACTCACAATCCTGGAGGGGTACGGTCTCACGGAAAGCTCTCCCGTGATCTCGGTCAACCGGCTGGGCGATCACAAATTCGGTTCCGTCGGCCAGCCGATTCCCGGAGTGGAAGTCACGATCGCGGCGGACGGCGAGATTCTTGCCCGGGGACCTAACATCATGAAAGGCTATTGGAACAACCCCGAGGCCACGTCGCAGGCGGTCGACCGGGAAGGATGGCTGCACACGGGAGATATCGGATTCCTTGATCCGGATGGATTCATCCATATCACCGACCGCAAAAAGCACCTCTTTGTCAGCTCCGGCGGCAAGAACATCGCCCCGCAACCCATCGAGAACCTTTTTCTCAGCAGCAGGTACATCGAACAATTCATGCTGATCGGCGATCGCCGCATGTTCCTGACGGCGTTGATTGTTCCCGATTTTGAAGCCCTGCGCGAGTATGCCGACGCCCGGAACATCCGCTACGCCTCCAATGCCGATCTGGCCAGGGATCCGCTCGTCAACGAGTTGATGGACAAGGAAATCAACAAGATGCAACAGGATCTGGCGAACTACGAGCGGGTCCGGCGCTTTACACTGCTGGAAAAGCAGTTCTCCATTGAAGAGGGCGAACTCACGCCGACGCAGAAGATCCGCCGAAAAGTGATTGAGGAGAGGTACTCGCACATCATCGAAAGCATGTACGAAGGGATCAGCTGACCG
>PMCM01000267.1:9267-9479 GCA_003154155.1 Ignavibacteriota bacterium
CCGGGGGTTCGTTGACATTCGATCCTCTTTTCGGTAAATTTGACCACTTGTGCGTGTCCGGTGGCATCTGGTGTGGGCCCGCCGACAAACTTTCCTCCCTTCTACGGTGTTGGAAATACGGAAATGATAGAACAGTATATTCCCATCGCCATCATGATTCTGATCGGCGTTGTCGCAGGAATCGTGTTCACCAATATCAACCGGTGGATCGG
>PMCM01000056.1 GCA_003154155.1 Ignavibacteriota bacterium
TCCGAAATCCGGTTATACCCGACCTGCGCTTTCTGGCCCATGCCAAAAAGGTTTTCCTCCCTGATGCCGACGCCGAATCCCGTCACCCCTCCTCCTGCAGCAGCAGAAAGCGAAGGGCTCAGCGTCCACCGGTCGCGCGTTTTCACTGTCACGTCGATCGTATTGTTTGGGAGCGTGTCCGAACTTATGCTGATGTCACCAATGAAACCCAGCTTCCGGAGATGCCGTGCCGTTTCATCAACGAGCTGTTGGTCGTAGGGTTCGCCTTCTTTAAAGAGAATCTCCCGGCGAATCACCTCTTCACGGGTGAGCACGTGAACGTCGTTTGCGAATTTCCTCGCCGTCTGGGCAAGATCCCCGACGGGGCGGACAATATCCCCCACGCTCTGGAGAAACGTGGAATCCGATTCGTCGAACACCTGCCGCTGTTCGATCGTGATTTTTCCGACGGCATATGCGTGTTTTTCTTCTTCGCCGAAGGAACTCGCCGGGATCAAAAGAACAACCAAGAGCAGTCCGGCGACGATGGCAGACCATTGGCGTGAGGTGAAATGCCGTACTGAGCGTGTGGCGTGTTGCGAATTTAGGAAATGCCCCCGGAACTCCGGAGAGATGGGGTTATGAACATTTGAAGGCCCGATGTGCCTGGCAGGAAGTACGGGAGATGGTACATGAGGCATGAACGCAATTCCTATCCCATGAACTGTGAGTGCGACCCGGGCACCGAAACGTATCCGAAAAGCTCACTTCGATTCCGGCGTGATCAATCAACTTCGTCGTATCAATGGGGAACTGCGGACTTTTCCTCTTTATGTGACCGTTTTGGGGGTGTGTATTACTCCAATATATATGAAACAGGATGAATGTCAAAAAGATTCATTTCGGCCGGCCCTGGATCCGTTTCGTCTTTGTTAAAGACTACAGATACTGCTCGAACACCCGGCGGAAGTGGAACCCGTAGATCGCGAGCGTCATGGCGGTCGAAAAATTCCGGGGCCGGCAAAACAGCGACCAAAAGAAGAGCTTCCAGTAGTACTGACGCTCTTTGCCGATGACCCCGAGGAGAAGCATCGACCGGGATAAGGCTTGGAATTGGGCAAAACGCAAGGGGCCCCGGTGTTGCCGCAGGGGTTCATGGGTTCGCAGAAAATCCGTGACTCTCCGGTAATATTCCTTGGGGGAGTATATCGTGGCGAGGATCTTTCTGTACCCCTCCAGGAGAAGCGTACTGTTCATTTTCGGAATGAAATTCATGGAGAAGTCCGTGTTATCACCTGTAAATGTGTTCAATAGCCGTTCCTCGGTGCCCATGCGATGATAGAGCCGGGAATTCTTCGGCGCGTTGAGTAATCCCACCATCGCCACGACAATCCCGCTTTCCCTGATGAACCCGATGAGCGTGTCAAAGATGGACGGTGGATCATGATCGAATCCGACGATGAAGCCCGCCTGCACCTGCATGCCGGCGTTCTGGAGGATCTTGACGCTGCCGATCAGATCCCTGCCTTTGTTCGGAATTTTCCGGCATTCTTCCAAACTCGTTTTGTTGGGGCTTTCAATGCCGACGAATATCTCATCGAAGCCGGCACGTGACATCAGGCCGAGCAACTCCGGATCATCAGAAAGATTGAGCGACGCTTCAGTGCCCAACGTGAACGGATGCCGGTGATCTTCCATCCATCGGATGATCTTCGGAAGCACATCATTTTTCAGCTTATTCTTGTTGCCGATGAAATTATCGTCGACAAAAAAGACATGCTCCCGCCATCCTTGCCGGTACACGGCATCCATTTCAGCAATCACCTGGCCGGCGGATTTTGTGCGGGGCTGACGTCCGTACAGGACAGTGATATCGCAGAACTCACAATCATACGGACATCCCCGGGAGTACTGGAGGTTCATGGTGGCATACTTGTGCCTGTCGATCAGTTCCCACATCGGCAACGGTGTCGTCGCCAGATCCGCCCATACATCGGAGGTATAAAGATGTCCGGGATGACCTTCCCGGAGATCTTCAAGAAACTGAGGCAGTGTGATTTCCGCTTCGTTCAGGACGAAGTGATCCACACCGGGGAATTCCTCGTGTCTCGCCGTGAACAACGGCCCGCCGGCGACGATGGGTTTGCCCAGGTCATTGCAGCGCGCAATAACTGTGCGGGCTGACTCTGCCTGGACCGACATGCCCCCGAGAAATACATAGTCAGCCCATTGAAGATCGTGCGATGTCAGCGGAGTCAGGTTGAGGTCGACCAGCTTCTTCTCCCATGCAGCGGGGAGGAGGGAAGCGACCGTCAGCAATCCCAACGGCGGCTGGGCGGCCTTCTTTGCCACGAACCTCAGGGCATGTTTGAACGACCAGAACGTGTCGGGGTATTCCGGGCTGACGAAAAGGACTCTCATGGCGGTATTCCACAGTGAAAGGCGAACGATGTGCACCCGGAGATTCCGCATGGGTGGAGGGAATTAATCTATTTAACCGCCCGCCGGACGGCAATCACCTAAAAGGTTGGAATTGGAACTAGTCCCTGAAACCTCCCGTTGCGGCTCCATGGCTCCCGGCAGCGGATGAGGGGGTGCCTGGCTACGCGGGACCAGATCCGCAGGCAAAAGAAAGATGTCGTCACCCCTTGCTATTGGCCGCCCGAATCGGTAGACTATATCACTGATCATTTGTACATCGTTGTGGGGTTTCGATTGGTTCCGGGAGACCGGAGCGGGGCTCGCAAGAGTTCACAAGACAAACCCGTAGCTTACGGCAAAAATCGCAACCATGGCAGATATTGACCTGGTTGCGTTTTTGTTTTTAAGGCACACTTCTGATTGTCGATGACCGTGTCCGCCGGCTGCGGATTTGTATCAATTGAAAGGATCTGTTCCATGGAAAAAGGAACAGTTAAATGGTTCAACGGGGCCAAGGGCTTCGGATTTATCGCACGCGAAACCGGCGAAGACGTCTTTGTGCATTTCAAAGAAATCGTCGGTGACGGGTACAAAACCCTCAACGAAGGCGACGCTGTCGCTTTCGAGGTTGTCAAAGGGCCGAAAGGCCTTCAGGCTACGGGTGTGACGAAAGCATAACGCTTCGTCGCCATGCGGCTCAGGAGCCCCGGTCGAGCGATCGACCGGGGCTCTTTCGTTTCCTTCATCGGCCCTGTCCGGGCGGTTGAAATCCACCGGCAATTTCCCTACGTTGAAGTAACGCTCCTGGAGGAACCAGCACATTACGCTCCGATCACGTCCCATGAACCGGCGCATCCGGCTCATAGTGGTTGAGGACAACCGTCTTCTCCGCGAGGGGTTGACCATCATGCTCAAAGGACAACCGGATATATCGGTGGTTGCTTCTCTGAGCAACGGCGACGCTCTCGTTCACGGGAAACGATTCAGGCCCGATGTGATTCTCCTGGATTTTGTGTTGAAGAGCAGCTCCAGCCTCCGCCTGGTCCAGGCAATCAGAACGACCTTTCCCGATGCGCGTATCATTGTCATGGATCTGGCCCCCGTGCAACCCGCACTTGTTGACTATGTGCGCGCCGGCGTTGCGGGATTTGTATTGAAGGATGCCACGTTTGAAGATTTTCTTCATGCCATCAGGGACGTCGCGCACGGGAAGAAAGTTCTCCCGCCCATGCTCACCTCCTCCCTTTTTTCCGACATCATTGCGCGCGCGACGGAGATGCATAAGGGCAGCCCGTTCAAGTCGACCCGCATGACGGGCCGCGAACGGGAAGTGGTCGATCTGATCGCCGGAGGGATGAGCAACAAACAGATCGCCACACGGCTCAATCTTGCCGTAGATACTGTCAAAAGCCACGTCCACAACATTCTCGAAAAACTCCATTTGCACACGCGCCTTGAGATAGCGACGTATCGCCACGCGGCCGTACCACCTCATGGCGCACCGCAAATCCCTTCCGCCGAAGAATGACCACATTCATTTTCCGGATGCCGGATCTACTTCTTCTCTCACCCAAGAGGACCAGTCCTCTTTCCCACCCTTCGGGCGATTTTCTCTCCACACCGTAGTTGCTACATTGTAAGCGCCGGTGAGTTCGCCAATTGCCGGGAGATTCCAGACGCTTCAAGGCCGGGTTGATTGTCGTGCACTTTTCTGACCGTTCTTTCCGAACAGCCGGTTGAGTGCGGTATTATTGCAATTTCAAGGACTGGGAAAGGCGAGTCAACGTCGTGACACGCAAAAAGACGTCAAATCGTACTCGCACCCCGCAGCGGCGAATAGCTGCTGCGAAACTAGCTGATTCGAAACTCGACCGCATCAGAGACGGGGTGCGGCGGTTCATTCTTAATGAGGCATCCATCGGCGAATTCCGCGAGGCCATCCATAAGGCCATCAAGGCGGGAGAACTGTCACCCAACCCGCTGACGGGCGTACGGTTTCGCAAGATCGTCAAGCAGGTCATTGACGAGCGGAAACGCGAAGCGAAAAAGCGTACGCAACATTAGAAGACAACATAGAAGAGGAGTCATCAGCATGCGGAAACTGCGGATTGGGGTTCTCGATCTTGCCAGCAAGGGCCCGACACGGGCGCTGTGGGCACGGGTGATGAACGCAAACCTTGCAAGCATCATGCCCCAGGTTGTCGCCGTCTGGTGCGAGAAGGCCGGCCACGATGTGTCGTTTATCTGTTATACGGGATTCGAAGATCTCTCCCGGGAACTCCCCAAGGATCTGGATCTGATGTTCATCGGGGCGTTCACCGAGTCCGCCCTGCTGGCGTATGCCATCAGCGCCCGTCTGCGCGCACAGGGCGTGGTCACCGTTCTGGGGGGGCCGCATGCACGCTGCTACCCGCAGGATGCCCAGAAGTACTTCGACTACGTCCTGGGATTTACGGACGAAGCCATCATCGACGACGTGCTGCGCGATTGCTCGAGCCATGCGCCGCTCGGGATCCGCCTTTCTGCAAACCGTCAACCCACGCTCCTCCCGGGCGTGCGCGAACGATGGGGATTCATCGAGAGTACCCTCAAGAAGGCGCCGATGATCAAGCTCGTGCCGATGCTCGCCA
The DNA here is from genome assembly GCA_003154155.1 of Ignavibacteriota bacterium. Lineage (GTDB taxonomy): Bacteria > Bacteroidota > Ignavibacteria > UBA10030 > UBA6906 > Fen-1255. The sequence goes on from PMCM01000056.1 coordinate 5,031, forward strand.
GCGTCGGCTGTCCTTATACCTGCGCCTTCTGCATCGATTCCACCGTTCCCTATCAGCTCTTTGACACCAACGTGCTCGTAGAGGACCTCCGCTTTCTCCTGACGAAATTCAAACGGCCGCTCGTCGGATGGCACGACCCGAATTTCGGCATCCGCTTCGACGATCTGATGAACAGCATCGAAGAGGCCGTGCCGCGCAACAGCATCGACTTCATCGCAGAAAGCAGTCTCTCCCTACTCACCGAACCGCGGCTCCAACGGCTGAAACGAAACGGATTCAAGGCTCTCCTGCCGGGGATCGAGTCATGGTTCGATCTGGGAGAGAAAGCCCGAACCGGCATCGCACAGGGCGAGGCCAAAGTGCAACGGGTGGCGGATCACGTCAATATGATCCTCCGGTACATTCCGTATATCCAAACCAATTTCGTCATGGGGCTGGATGCGGACGCCGGCCCGGAACCCTTCGAACTCACAAAACAATTCATCGACCTTGCGCCGGGGGCATTCCCCGGCTACTCCCTGCTGACTGCATTTGGCGAAGCAGCACCCATCAACGTGGAATATCAGCGCGAGAACCGGGTCCTCGGTTTCCCGTTCTCGTTCCTGAACAACAACGGCGCAATGAACATCCGGCCCAAGAACTATTCCTGGCCGACATTCTACCAACATGTGATTGATGTGACGCGCTATTCGTTTTCCCGGCGCGCCATCATGCGCCGGATCGGTGCGACGAATGCATTCATCCCGAAGTGGCTGAACGTGGTTCGCGCGGTCTCGTCCGAGGGTGCGGGGAGACTCCGCTATTATAGCCAGGTCCATCAGCATCTGCTCACCGATCGCACCGTGCGGGACTACTTCGAACAGGAATCGGACATCCTTCCGGCGTTCTACACTCAGCAAATACGCCAGGAACTCGGCCCGATGTGGGATGCACTGCCCGAAGGCGCACTGCACCATGATCCGTATGCCTATATGAAGTCGCAGGAAGGATACCGCCCGGTCGCCGCGGCTGCAGGAGGGTGACAGCATGGCCCGGTGAACGACGCTCGCCGTCGACGGAAAGCACAGAACCACAACGAACAACGCTCAGGCTGGCAACACGAGAGGGACCGTTGACATGACAGATGACAGTGCGCTCTGGACCACATTACACGAGCATCTTCCGCGCAAGACGTGGGTGCCTATCACCGAGATCTATACCATTGTCCAGCACCGGATCCCGCTGGATGCGGAAGACCTCGAGAGCAGGAACGCGGCTTCAGAGAGCCCGTGCTGGAAGTCCAATGTGCGCCGTGTGCTGTACTCCAAACATCGAGAAGGGACTCTTCTCAGAAGAAAGAGCCTGTAGTCTTTCTACACGGCCCGTTGTGCATCCAGACTCCACGGCCCCGGTCCGGCAACCGTCCCCCCATACACGACTTAATATACGAACGGGATGAACATCCTGGTCTTTCCCATATACTCCGTGTAGGCGGGACCGAAGTAACGCTGGCACTCAACCTCATCAGCCTTCGCCGTCGCAACCAGCCCCGCGGTCGCTACAGCGATCAGGCACCAGGAGTACCATGCCGGTCCTTTCAGGAATGCTCCCCAGGCAAGAAAAAGCAGCGAGCCGTACAATGGATGGCGGATATACCCGTACAGCCCCGATGTGACAAGGACTGACGTTTTCTCAAAATCCATGAGCGTGGCATCCTTGCGGCGTCTGCTTGGTTTCCCCTGCGCAAAGAGCTGGTATCCACCCGGAACCAGCAACAACAGCGACACCAGCAGGCAGACCCAGGACGCAAGCTGCAGCGGGGACCACGGCTCGACAAACCAGACACCGCTATTTATCACAATGAGCGCAAGGATCGCCTCCCAGGCGAAGAACCTGTAGAATCCGTGTGACCTGAGCACACCGAGGGACCGCCGGGAAACCACAAGGAGCCCGAGGGTTGCAATGACAAACAGTACGGTGCGCATGGCGTGCCTAAGTCCCTATAAGCTGTTCCCCGGATCCCTCATCATGGCCGCTCTTCCTGAGACGGCGATGCCCGACAGGCAGACGGCGACGCCTGCGAGTACGAACCGCCCCCCAGGATGTGTAAACATCGTCGTAAGATCCTTTCCCGCATCGACGGCCGCCGGACCGCAATAGAGGGGCGGGATCAGGGCGCCGGAAAGAACGCTGCGGGAGGCGGGCGCGTTATGCACGAGTACTGCACACGTCGCCCGAAAGCGTCACAAAAATAGTGAAAGGAGTTCTGCAAATCAACCTGAGGGAACCGGAGCCCTGACACTCCACGGGAGGGAGAGACTCCACCGGCACATCCACAGACGCGGCGAAGCACCACAGTTCACCGCGAGAACGGCAAGATCTTCCACGCCGCCTGTCCGGTGCCGGCGTCCGTCGGACGGTGCGGCGCAGACTACGCAGACGTTGTTTTGTCGATCACGCCTTCTCCGTTGCGAACGCGGCCACACTCCGGGCAAATCGCCGTCAGGCTCCGGAGCTGCGACACCTCTGTCTGGAGGGCGAGGATCCGCTCGGCAACGTGCAGCCGGGCATTCAACGCCTGGAAGTCAAATGGCTTGGTAATGAAATCGTCGGCCCCCGCACTCATGCCCTCCAGATAACTTCCCTTGCCGCCCAGTGCGGTAAGGATGATGACGTACGCATAGACCGGCCGCGCATCCGCCCGTATCATACGTGTCAATTCGAGACCGTCGATCTGCGGCATCATCCAGTCGGTGATGACCACATCGGGGACCTCGGCGAGGTACTTCTCCCATCCCTGCCGGCCATCGTCAGCGGTCATGACCTCATGGTTCAGGCTCTGCAATTTCGTTGCAAGCACGAACCTGGAGACCGCATCATCTTCTGCTATGAGTATCTTCATATGAGGTATGTCCTGGAAGTTGAAGTGACGCGAGTTCTTGCGTGCAGTACGACCATGACCGTTCGAGCGCGTGGAGTACCGGGCCCGTCTCGGCAACCCGGTCCTGCTCGGCAAGCGTCAGGATCAGGTGTGCCAGCCGCGCGATATTGTGGACGCCGACGTTGCCGCTGCTGCCTTTCAGTGCGTCGGCGGAATCGCATAGCAGACGCATGTCGCCATTGCGCAACGCCTCTCCGATTTGCACGACACGGTGGTTGCCGTCGGAGAGATACTGTGTGATCACCTTTCCGACGAACCCGGGATCCCCTCCGCCGACTTCGTGCAGTTCCTCCAGGCGACGCCCATCCACACCGTCCCATTGTTCTTCCGGCAGAAGGGGCACCGTTGCCGGGGCTGTTGGTGGCGCCGGTTTCAGCGCCCGCGCTTCCACAATCGC
>PMCM01000150.1:0-521 GCA_003154155.1 Ignavibacteriota bacterium
AATCGCACGCGATACGCCCCGAGATCAAAGGCGGCGCGCACGTCGTCAAACGTCCGCAGCCCTCCCCCTAATGAGACGGGAATGTCGACACTGGCGATCATCCGCCTGATGGTCTCGGTATTCACCAACTTTCCGGTCACCGCACCATCGATGTCGGTCACATGGAGGGTTTTGGCGTTTTCCAGACGGCAGAGGCGTGCCATTTCAACGGCATCATCGGAATAGGCGAATCCTTCCACGCCTTGTACCATCTGTACGCAGCGGCCGCCTTTGATGTCTATGGAAGGAAGAACAAGAAGCATGAACAAAATTGCGGAATATTCCCCTGAGATTCAAGTCACCGATTTTCGCTTCACAACGGCGTTTTATGAAGTGAATCTCTTTCTGCGGTTCCGGATGTAGTCGACGAAGACAAACTGTCCGAGGTTGCCGAGCGAGGAGTAATAGGCCCGGCCCTGGTTTGCCTTGGTGAGTTCTTCCACGAAGTTGACGAGGTAGGGGTCCTGCGCCACCATGAATGT
>PMCM01000150.1:568-24377 GCA_003154155.1 Ignavibacteriota bacterium
CAGGAAGGGGAGCTCGTTGATGCTCAGGAGCTGCGCTTCATCGCCGAACGCGACCAGGGCAAGAAAGTCCTTGGGAAAACGTGTCATGATCATCTCCGAAAGGGCAAGACCCACCTGCTTGGCGGGCGTGATGCGGNNTAGAGAATCATGCTGTGGCTGATATCGATCATCAGGACGGTTGCGCAGTTCGTCTGGTGCTCGGTCTGATAGACTTCGAAATCTTCTTCTTTCAGCGTGAAGTCATCGATGCCGTCCCGGCGGAACGCATTGGACAGCGTGGCGGTCAGATCGATGTTGGTGGGCTGGTCGCCGAACGTATACTTCTTGGTCTCACTGAGACGGTCCACGCCCTTCCCGGTAAAGGGGGTGTCGTGGGCGCCGATCGGCGCCTTCTTCAGCGAAGTAAAAATCTCGTTCAGTGCGTCCTGGCGGATCCGTTTGATGCCGGACGGCGTAAGCTGCATGCCCGAACGCGTGTCCTCGATAAGACCCATTTCTCGCAGCTTGTCAATGAGATCGTCCATCGTCATGGATTCATCGAGCAGGCCGTACTCCTGCGCGAGCTGCCTCAGCCACTCGAGCGCCTCGTCGACATCCCCGCTGGTCTGGGTCACCAGATAGCTGAACAGGGAGACCAGTTTCTGCAGTCGTGATTCGTCGGTCGCCGACGTGGACTGCCATTGTGAATAGCGGAGTTTCATGTTTCGTCCCCGGCGCGACACCGGATAGCGGCGCGCCGCATGTCAGTCCTCTTCGTGCATCCGTGCGTTTGCGGGAAAGATGCTCCCGACCATGTCCTTGTACGACGTCAGGTGATCGACCTCGTCCTTCGCGAGTTTCGAGTTCTGATGCAATCCGTCCAGGACGAACTCCATCACCACCGGCAGTTCATCATCGCCTTTCAGATCGGGCATGTGGCGTTGCACGATTTCGCGCAGCCCGCGCACCTTCTCCAGTTCCTTCCGGTATTCCGCCGCCGGCATATCGTCTGCCACCTCGATCACATTGCCCCCTTCGAACCAGGAAACGATTTTCCCGTACTCGGTGTCGTCCGCCGGCCGGTTTCCCTGCTGCTCCTGTTTCTGCCGGGCCGGTTTGCGCATCGGATCCGGGAAGTAGTGCTTGAACGTCTCGCGGACGGCCTTGCCCACGAGAGCACGGCTTACCTTCACGCTCCCTTCCTGCTCCCCCTCAAAAACAAGTTCGATCTTCCCGGTGAGCCCGGGGAGGACGTGCGGCAGATCGCACAGGCGGGGCATGACGACGGGGTCGCCGGTGACGATCGAACGCCGTTCGGCGTTGCTCACGAGGTTTTCCATTGCCGATATGGTGAGCCGGGCGCTCACGCCGGATTTTTGATCGACGAATTCGCTTTTGCGCGCTTCAAACGCCACCCGCTCAACGATCTCCTTGAAGAACTGCGGCACCCGGATCTCCTTGCCGTTGCGCGCGATATGCGCTTCCTGCTCGGTGATCTTGATGGCATCCTCCAGGGACCGGGGGTAATGGGTCATGATCTGGGAATCGATGCGGTCCTTGAGCGGTGTGATGATGCTGCCACGGTTCGTATAGTCCTCGGGGTTGGCGGTAAAGACGAGCATGATGTCCATGGGGAGGCGGACGTTGAACCCCCGGATCTGAATATCCTTCTCTTCCAGGATATTGAAGAGCCCCACCTGGATGCGGGGCTGCAGGTCGGGAAGTTCATTGATGGCGAAGATCCCCCTGTTGCTGCGCGGTATGATCCCGAAATGAATCGCCCCCTCGTGTGCGTAGTGGAGCCGCTGTGCGGCCGCTTTGATGGGGTCGATGTCGCCGATAAGATCGGCGATGGTGACGTCCGGCGTCGCGAGCTTCTCGCCGTACCGATGGCTGCGGTGAAGCCACTCAATCGGCGTGGCGTCGCCGCATTCCTGCACGAGATCCACGGCGTATTTGCTCACGGGCGCAAAGGGATTGTCGTTGATCTCGCTCCCTTTCACGACGGGTGTATATTCATCGAGCAGCGTGTGCAACTGGCGGACAATGCGTGTCTTCGCCTGGCCGCGAAGACCGAGCAGTATGATGTCATGACGGGCGAGAATGGCATTGGTCAGGGCCGGTATCACCGTGTGCTCGTAGCCGATGATGCCGGGGAACAACGGCTCTTTGCGCCGCAGACGCTCGATCAGATTCTCCCGGAGCTCGTCCTTGACCGGACGGATCACATACTTGCTCTTGCGAAGCTCACCCAATGTTGCCGGACGGTTCATCTCTCCCACCTCCCCGAACGGCCTGCGCCGTTCATTGCAATTGCCGCGGAAATTAGCTACCATACCGCATAGCCGGCATGGAACGTCTACTGACTAAAACACTCATCGTCCGGTTAAGTTCCGTCGGCGACATCGTTCTCTCGTCCCTGTTGATTCGTGCGCTACACTCCCGGTTCCCGCAGTGCCAGATCGAGTTTGTAGTCAAGGAACAGTATGCGGACCTTGTCCGCTACAATCCGCATGTGTCACGGACGATAGTCTTCCCGTCGCACGGTTCTCTGGCCGACCTATGCCGACTCCGCAGCCGCATCCGGCAGTCTGGCTATGACCTCCTGATCGACATCCACGACAGCCTCCGCAGCAGAATGCTTTGCCTGGGCGCGCGGCATGTTGTACGCATCCGCAAACGCAAATTCGCCCGATTCGTCCTGGTGATGTGGAAAAAGGATCTGTATGCACATGCCGGTGGTGCACCGGGCGTTGCAGAGCGGTATTGCGAGCCGCTCGAACCGTACGGCGTCGCGGATGACGGCGCTGGACTCGAGATCTTCATTCCCGGCGACATCCAGGCCCGTACCGCGCGGATCCTCGAACGTCACGGTCTTACGCCCGGATCTCCCACGCTCGGGATCTGCCCGTCGGCACGGCATGCGACGAAGATGTGGCTCCCTGAACGCTATGCCGCCGCCGCAGCAACGCTCGGGACATCGCACCATCTGCCTGTGGTGCTGTTCGGCAGCGCCGATGAACGCGAACGCTGCGCCGCCATTGCGGCAGCCATTCACACCCTCGCTCCCGCCCTGTCCGTCACCGTGCTGGCGGGCGAACTTTCATTGCTGGAAACAGCCGCAGCGATGGATTCCTGCGCTCTCGTCATAACAAATGATTCAGGATTGATGCATGTCGCGGCGGCGAGAAAACGAAAGGTGCTTGCCGTGTTCGGATCAACCGTCCGCCAGTTCGGCTTTTTCCCCTTCGGCACGGAATCACGCGTCGTCGAGCGGTTGGATCTCCCCTGCCGCCCCTGCACCTCCATCGGGCGCGACCGGTGTCCTCGCGGACATTTCCGATGCATGAAGGACATCTCCGTGCATCAGCTACTCCACGCAGCCGGCGAGCTGCTCTCCTCATAGGGTTCTACAAACATGATCTGGAAGCTCCTGTACAACGTCGTCATCATTCCCCTCTTCTGGATTGCAGTGTACGTTCTCGCCGTGTTCAAGAGAAAGGTACGCAAAGCCATCCGGGGCCGGTCCCACCTTTTTGCGACACTTGAGGCCGACACCGCGAAGCTCGGCACCGGGCCGCGTCTTTGGGTCCACTCGTCCTCGATGGGAGAATTCGAGCAGGCAAAACCGATCATCGCCGCGTTGCGGCAGCGGATGCCGGAACTCCGTATTATCGTCACCTTCTTCTCCCCATCCGGGTACGAACACTCCCGGACGTATCCGCACGCCGATGTCATCGCGTATATTCCCTTCGATTCGTTGAACAATGCACGCCGGTTTCTGGATCTTGTCCGGCCCACCGTGGCAGTCATGGTGCGGTACGACATCTGGCCGAACCATATCTGGGAGCTGCACCGCCGCCGGATTCCCGTGCTGATTGCCAATGCTACCATGCGGCGGCACACGCCACGCAGGCTTCCGCTCCTGAAGGCATTCCACAAGAGCGTGTACAACGCCATCGATGAGATCCTTACGGTCTCCCCCTCGGATGTGGTCGTCTTCCGGGCCATGGGCATCTCCGGCCCTCGCCTCGAAGTCATCGGGGATACGCGGTATGACCAGGTGGCCACCCGCAGCGCAGAGGCGCGCAAGCGCAGTATTATTCCCGCCGGGATTCTCCAGGGCAAAAAGGTCGTTGTCGCCGGGAGCACCTGGCCCGAAGACGAGGCGGTGCTGCTGCCCGCGTTTCTGCAGATGCGCCACACGCTACCATCGTCCCTGCTCATCGTCGTCCCCCATGAACCCACGCTGGACCATCTCGAAGAGCTGGAACGCCAGCTTCACGGGACAGCCCGGACGATCCGGTTTTCGGCCCTGAACGAATATGCCGGGGAAGAAGTTATCATTGTAGACAGCATAGGGATCCTCCTTGTGCTGTATGCGTCGGCAGATCTCGCCTACGTCGGCGGCAGTTTCCGGCAGGGGATCCATAACGTGCTGGAAGCCGCAGTGTACGGGATCCCGGTCATTTTCGGGCCCCGGCACAGGAACTCATACGAACCGCTGCAGCTGGTGGAACGGGGCGGGGCGTTCGTGATCCACGATGCGGAGGAGCTGCATCGCACAATGCTGAATCTCCTCGAAGATGACGCCGCGCGCGCGACCGCGGGGGCACGGGCCTCGGCATTTGTCCGTGCCAACCTCGGCGCAACAGAGCGTATTCTCGCACATCTTGATCCGTATCTCCATGGAACAGCGCGGGTGAAACAGCCATGAACATCGTCTATCTGGATACCATCGCCGGTATCGCCGGCGATATGACGCTGGCGGGATTCATCGCTGCCGGTTATCCACTCGATGAGCTTTCGGCGGAACTGCAGAAGCTCAAGCTCGAGGGGTTTGAGCTGATGGCGGAGCATGTGCGGCGCAGCGCGATCGATGCGGTCCATGTCGATGTCGTCGTTACCCACCAGCCCCACTATCACCGCCATCTTGCCGACATCCTTGACATTCTTGACCGCAGCGCGTTCAACGGCGCCGTCCAGGAACGCGCAGCCCGCATCTTCACCCTGCTCGCCGGGGCTGAAGCCCGCGTGCACAACACCACGATCGAGAAAGTTCACTTCCATGAAGTCGGGGCGCTGGATTCCCTGGTGGATATCGTGGGCGTGGCGGTCTGCCTCGAACATTTCGGCATCGAGCGCGTCTACACATCGCCGATACGGCTGGGCAGCGCGGGAGTGATCGACACACAGCACGGCAAGATGCCCGTGCCCGCACCGGCAACCCTCGAGCTTCTCAAAGACTATCCGGTCCAATTCACGGCGATTCCCGCAGAACTCACCACACCCACCGGCGCCGCCATCGTCAAGGCCCTCTCCTCGGGCGTATTGCAAGACGACCTGGTGCGGGTCCGCGCGGTCGGCTATGGCGCGGGGACGCGGGAGATCGAAGGGATCCCCAACTTCCTCCGTGTTGTGATCGGCACACTGGAAGAGCCTTTTGAGCGCGACGAATCCGTGGTGATTGAAACCAACATTGATGACATGAATCCGCAGATCCATCCCTATCTGATCGATCAACTGCTTGCGGCGGGGGCGCACGATGCCTACCTGGTTCCGATCATCATGAAGAAGGGGCGCCCGGGGATTCTCCTGTCGGTGCTCACCACGCAGCCCAGGCTCCAGGACGCCGTCGGGATCATTTTCCGGGAAACCACCTCGATCGGCCTGCGGATTCACCATGTCGGCCGGCGCAAGTTGCCGCGGCAGGAGGTGACCGTCCGGACATCCTACGGCCCCATCCGCGCAAAAGCCGTCGAGCGCGAGGGCGTAGTCACCCTCGCTGCGGAATTTGAAGAATGCAAGCGCATCGCGCGCGAACAACGCCTGCCGCTCGCCGTGGTAATGCGCACAATGAATGAAGAACTCCGCTCCCAGATCTCACCGCAACAGGAGAACGTCCCATGAATCACCGCAGCTGTCTCCCCCTTGCGCTGCTCTGCAGCGCATTGCTGATGTCGTGCACAACCAAACAACCGAGCACTCCGGCAATGACGGCACTCGAATCACAGATACGACGGTTTGCACCGGTGGCCATTACCGGTGACACCACAACGCTGAGCCCGGGCGACCGCAGGGCCCTCACGGCACTCATCGATGCCACACGGTACATCGACAGTCTGTACCGCCGCCAGGTATGGGAGGGAAATGAAGCCCTCACGGCCAGGCTGACGGCCGATGGGTCCCCCATGGGAAAGCTCCGGCTCCAGTACTTTCTTATCAACCAGTCACCCTGGTCACGACTCGACCACGACGAGCCGTTTGTTGAGGGCGTGCCTTCCCCGAAACCGCAGGGCGCCAACTATTATCCCGCCGGTATGACCAAGGACGAATTCACGAGATGGGTGGCCGGCCTGCCCGACGAACAACAACAACAGGCGACCGGATTCTTCACGACCATACGCCGCACCCCCGCCGGGGCACTCGCGATCGTCCCCTACAATCAGGAATACCGCGATCTGCTGACCCCCCTCGCGGCGAAGCTGCGGGAGGCTGCGGGATATACCGGCAATCCTTCGCTGAAAACGTTTCTCACCAAACGCGCCGACGCCCTGCTCACGAACGACTACTATGATAGTGACGTCGCCTGGATGGATCTCGACAGCCCGATCGACGTTACCATCGGCCCGTACGAAGTCTACATGGACGAGCTCTTCAATTACAAAGCGGCATTCGAGGCGTACATCACTTTGCGGAATGAGGGGGAGACGGCAAAGCTGGCGAGGTTCTCCGGGATGTTGCAGGACATCGAGGATCACCTGCCGATCGATGCCCGCTACCGCAATCCCCGGCTCGGCGCACTGGCGCCCATCCGCGTCGTGGACGAGGTGGCTATCGGAGGCGAGGCGCGCGGCGGCGTGCAGACGGCGGCATTCAATCTCCCCAACGATGAACGTGTGACCGCCGCTAAGGGGAGCAAGCGTGTGATGCTCAAAAACGTGCAGGAGGCGAAATTCAACACCATTCTTACGCCCATTGCGAACATGGTGCTGGACCCCGCCCAACGTCCGCTGATCGCCTTTGAACCTTTCTTTACGCATATTCTGGCCCACGAACTCATGCACGGGCTCGGCCCCCATACCATCGCGGTCGCCGGAAAAGCCACCACGGTCCGCCAGGAGATGCGCGAGCTCGGATCGGCACTGGAGGAAGCGAAAGCCGATATCGCCGGACTCTTCGCGCTGCAGTTCCTCATCGACAAGGGTGTCGTGGACAAGGCCACGGAACAGCAGATGTATGTGACCTATCTTGCCGGGGTGTTCCGTTCCGTCCGGTTCGGGATCACCGAAGCGCACGGGAAGGGGATGGCGCTGCAGTTCAATTATATGAGTGACAACGGGGCATTCAGCCTCGACAGCACGGCAGGCACCTATCGCGTGAACTTCGAAGCGATCAAGGAGGCGGCCAAAAAGCTCACCGGCCTGATCATGACGATCCAGGCGGAAGGCAACTATGCAAAGGCGAAAGAACTTCTCGACACGTATGCCGTTATCCGGCCGCCGATGCAGAAAACCCTTGATGCCATGAAGAGCCTCCCGGTGGATATCGTTCCCGTTTTTCCCCTCGCCCAACCACATTGATGACCGGACCATGGAAAAGCTGAAACACTCCGTTGTCTGCATCACCGGCGCCAGCAGCGGCATCGGTGCTTCCTGCGCCGCGGCATTTGCCGCCGCAGGCGCCTCGCTCTGCATCTTCGCCCGCCGCAAGGAACGGCTGGATGCGCTTGCTGCTCGACTGACCGCGCAGTTCGGCACACGGGTCTACACGGCCGCCCTGGATGTCCGGGACCGGGCACAGGTCGAACGGGTGTTTTCCTCCCTCCCCGACGAATGGCGACAGATCGATATTCTCCTCAATAATGCAGGCCTCGCCAGCGGTTTTCACAAGCTGCACGAAGGCGTCGTGGAAGACTGGGAGGAGATGATCGACACCAACGTCAAAGGGCTGCTCTATGTTTCACGCACGGTCATTCCGTGGATGGTGAAACGCGGTTCAGGTCACGTGATCAATATCGGATCCATCGCCGGCCATCAGGTGTACCCGAACGGCAACGTCTACTGTGCGACCAAACATGCCGTGAAAGCACTGTCCGAAGGGATGAAGATGGACCTGCTCGGCACCGGCGTCAAGGTCAGCTCCGTGGATCCCGGGCTGGTGGAAACCGAGTTCAGTCTCGTGCGCTTTCATGGGGATCGCCAGCGGGCAGATCAGACCTATCACCACATGAAACCTCTGACGCCTGACGATATCGCCGAGGTGGTTCTCTTCTGCGCCACACGCCCGGCCCATGTCGAAATCGCCGACATCGTTGTCATGCCCGCGGCACAGGCTTCCGTCAACCATGTCCACCGGGATGCCTGAGGCAGTGCACAGGCCGACATGACACACCCGCCGATCCGCGAACAGGAGCCGCTCGCACAGCATACCACGCTGGGCCTTGGCGGCCCCGCACGCTTCTTTGCCGACTGTTCCACGGCGGAGGATGTCTGCGCGGCGATTGCGTATGCACGTGAACGCACACTGCCGCTGCTCATTCTCGGCGGCGGCAGCAATCTGGTCGTTCCCGATACGGGGTTCCCGGGAGTTGTTCTGCACCTCATGTCCCGCGGCATGGAGTGTGCCCTCAACGGGCAGCGGGCGGATGTACGCGTCGCAGGCGGTGAGCCGTGGGACGATGTGGTCATGGAATGCATCCGGCGGAATCTCGGCGGATTGGAATGCCTCGCTGGAATCCCGGGAACGGCCGGCGCAACGCCGGTACAAAACGTGGGCGCGTACGGTCAGGAAGTCGCCGAGTGCATCACTGCGGTGTACGCCATTGATATCGACACCCTCCGTCCCGTCCGTTTTTCCGGAGGGGAGTGCGGATTTCACTACCGGGGAAGCAGATTCAAGGAAGCCGACGCCGGGAAGTTCGTCATTCTGGAAGTGGAATTTTCCCTCGCCGTCACCACCCGGGCCGTGATCCGGTATCCTGAACTTGCCCGTGCGATCGAGCGCGATGCTGCGCGCGCCGGCATACCCGCAGGCACCGTCACACTGGAGCAGGCTCGGGCATCCGTGGTGCGCCTGCGGAAGAGCAAAGGGATGGTCCTTGATCCTGATGACCCCGACTCACGATCAGCAGGCTCGTTTTTCACGAATCCCCTTGTGACCGATCAGGATCTCGCGGCGATCTGCAGGAGGTGGGCGGATGCCGGCCACGACGAACCGGTCCCGGTGTTTCCTGCCGCCGGGATGCACAAGCTTCCGGCGGGATGGCTTGTGGAACGAGCCGGTTTTCCCCGCGGGCTCCGCCGCGGCGGCGCGGGTATTTCCACGAAACATGCGCTCGCCCTCGTGAACTACGGCGGATCGACCGGGGATCTCCTGGCACTGGCCTCGGACATTCAGGCCGGCGTCCTGTCGGCCTTCAACGTGAAGCTGGAGATGGAGCCGGTACTTGCCGGCGCGGAACCCTGGAGACAACGGCATGGGTGAATCCCGTCCGGAGGCCGTGGTGTTTGATTTTGGCAACGTGATCTGCGCATTTGATGTCGGCCGTTTCATCCGGGCAATTGCGGCCAGCGCCGGAGCGCCGGTGGCAGACATCCTTCCCGCCATGCCCGCGATCGGCACACTGGCCGCCGCCTATGAAACCGGATCGGTCACATCCGACGAGTTCTTTCGCCGGCTCTGCAACATCACCGGCATCACCGTCGACAAGACCAGTTTTGTCACAGCCTACACCGGGATCTTTACACCCATCAAGGACACCTTTACACTGGTGCGTACACTGAAGCCGGCGTACAAGTTGGGATTGCTCTCCAACACCAACGAGCTGCATTTCCTGCACAACATCAGGACCGTCGACATCTTCCCGCTCTTTAATGCCGTATCACTCTCGTATGAAGTCCGGGCCATGAAACCCGCACGCGCGATCTACGACGACATGCTCCGTAAGCTTCGGCTTTCCGCCGAGCGTTGCGTGTACATCGACGATGTGGAAGAATATGTGCGCGCGGCGCAACAGCTCGGCATGCACGCACTGCATTATACCGGACCGGAGGCCCTCCGGACAGCGTTGCGCGGAGCGGGCGTCAGCGAAGCGTAACGGAACTCCCGCTGTACGGGACGATGTTGAAGGAGAACCACAAACAGGGAAATGACATCCATGCCAACGTTCGCTCTTATCTGTGGTCTCCTCATGGTCGCTCTCGGCTGCGTCACAATGTTCGCCGGCCCCCCTCCCGGTGTCACCTCCGTGCTCCCGGCCGCCATTGGCGCCGTATTTGTGATCCTTGGTCTGCTCGCGCGGAAGCCCGCATGGAGGAAACACGTGATGCATGCCGCCGCGATGCTTGCCGTGATCGGTGCGTGTGTTGCGTTTCCCGCCGCCGCGGGCGTCTTCCGTTCAGCCGACGGCACGCCGGCTGCGGACCGCGTGTTCGTATACACCCAAGCGTTCATGGCGGGTGTGTGCGTCGTGTTCCTTGGTGCCGCCGTGAGGTCCTTCATCGCCGCCCGCCGGGCCCGGTGATCCGTCTTCTCTTTCCGTCATAGTGCAGGAACTCCCTATGCCAACCCTTATCGAACGTCCGACGGTGATTCCCGCAGCGGGAACCAAACCCAAGGTCATCAAAGAGTATGCAGGCCGGGTGAACACCGGCACCCCCGCGCTGAGCATCGCGCACATGGTCAGCCCGGCCGGATGGGTGGAGCCGGGACAGACCCCCGAGTTCGACGAGTACACGATCGTTCTCAAGGGAAGTCTCCGCGTGTCGTTCACCGGCGGCACGATGGACGTCCGAGCAGGCCAGGCGGTCATTACACACCGGGGAGAATGGATCCAATACAGTTCTCCCGCAGCCGGCGGCGCCGAATATATCGCGGTCTGCATACCTGCGTTCTCACCGGAACTCGTGCATCGCGACAGCTGATCGTGCAGGCGGCCCGGTGATCCGCATCTTCCCGCCCCGGCACGCAGGGTCCTTGCACTAATCCCCCCTTCCTGCCATATTGGAGGCATGGTTCGTTACGCAGATGTTGTCATCCCGTCCGGCCCCGACAGGGCTTTNNGCCGTGGGCCTCATTGTGGATACTCCCGCCTCGTCAGCTCACCCGGCCCTGAAGCCGGTCGCTGACGTGCTGGACCCGACGCCCGTCTTCTCGGAACCACTGCTCTCCCTGTGCCGCTGGATCGCGGAATACTATTTGACGCCCCTCGCCGATGTTGTGCGCACAGCTCTGCCGCACGGTTTCGCCGGCACGAGCAAGCGACGGGTGACCGCCGTAACCCCTGTGGACGAGGGACGGCTTGCCGCACTGAAGACCCGCGCCCCGCGCAGGCACGCTGTCATCCGCCATCTCCTGGATGCAGGACCCGCGATGACCGGAGACCTCGGCCGCATTGCGGGCGTCCGTTCGATTCACGCCATGGTGAACGCGCTTGAGCGTGAGGGCCTGGTCACCTCCGAGGAAGTGCTCCCCCGGTCCCGGACAACCGTCAGGCAGCGTGACTTCATCGATCTTGCGGCAATCAACGCCGGAGAGTTGGAGGTTGCCGCAGCCGCGCTAGATCCCCGTCGTACGAAGGCGCGGGCATTGCTTGACGCTCTCCGGACAGCCCGGGCCTCCGGCAGACAGGAAACGGACTTCCTGGAACTGCTCGGCTCGGCCGGTGCATCCACTGCAATTGCCGCGCCGTTCCGGCGGTCTGGCCTCCTCCGCGTTGTCCGCCGCACGGTGGACAGGGCGCAGGAATATGACACGGAAGAACGCACTCTCACGATCACGCTGAACCGCCAGCAACAGGATGTCCTGGAACGTGTCGGTGCGGCACTTGACGCCCGCCTTCCGCAGACATTTCTCCTTCACGGCGTGACCGGTAGCGGCAAAACGCAGGTCTACATTGAATGCATCCGGAAATGCCTTGCCTCGGGGAGATCCGCCATTGTGCTCGTCCCGGAGATATCCCTCACGCCGCAGATTGTGCGGCGCTTCAAGAGTCACTTTGGCGCGGAGGCGCAGGTGGTGCACAGCCGGATGTCTCCGGGCGAGCGCGGCGACGTCTGGCGCCTGGCGCGTGAGGGACGTTGCAGGATTGTCATCGGCCCGCGATCCGCACTGTTTGCACCGCTCCACCNNGTCGTGCTCCTGGGTTCCGCGACGCCGTCACTGGAATCCTTTACCAACGCCCTCAGCGGTAAATACACGCTGCTGGAGATGCCCGAACGCGTGGACCAGGCGGTGCTCCCGACCATACGTCTTGTCGATATGACCGCCGAGAGACGCGAGACGTATGCGCAGTTGAAATCGTCGCTTCCCCCTGATGAGTGGCGTCAGCTCCGCCGTTTTCAGCAATCCACCATCTCACGCGCGCTGCAGGAACGCATTGCGCACTGTCTCGGCCGGCACGAAGGAATCATCCTGCTCCAGAATCGGCGCGGGTTCGCACCCTTCGTCTCCTGTCCGGAGTGCGGCTTCGTCGCCATGTGCGATAACTGTCAGGTGTCACTCACCTTCCACCTGTCACAACGGCACCTGCGGTGCCATTACTGCGGATCGGTCCGTGCGCCCTATACTACCTGCCCCAACTGCGCAAGTCCGGATATCTCGCTGCACGGGGCGGGCACCCAGCGAGTAGAGGAAGAGCTCCATGCCCTGTTCCCCGGCGTGCGCGTGCTCCGCATGGATCTGGACACCACCTCGCGGAAGGGAGATCATCACCGCATCCTGAAGAAATTCGGCTCGGGGGAGGCGGACATTCTTCTCGGAACGCAGATGGTGGCCAAGGGATTGGATTTTCCCCACGTGACCCTGGTGGGGGTGATCTCCGCGGATACGCAAATGTTGCTGCCTGATTTCCGGTCGTCGGAGCGGACATTTCAACTCCTCACGCAGGTTGCCGGACGGGCCGGCAGGAGCGCACTCCGCGGGGAAGTGTTGATCCAGACCTCGCAGGTGGAGCACCGGACGCTGACGCACATCCTGGATCACAATTACCGCGCGTTTTATGATGAGGAACTTGCCGCGCGGCGCGAATTGCGATATCCGCCCTTTTCCCGCCTTGTCCTCATCGAAACTCGCGGGGAAAACGAGCAGGCAGTGCAGCAGTATGCGGAGAGCATTGCCAGGCTCCTCGGACGTTCGGCCGGCCCCTTCGAGATTCTTGGCCCGGCACCCGCAGTCATCAGCAAGGTCAAACGGCTCTTCCGCTGGCACGTGATCCTCCGCAGCCTGAAAACCGATGATCCGTCAGGCGCAGCAACACGGACCCGGCTGCAGGCGGCTGTGCTGTCGCTGCCGTCCACGGGCCCCAAAGTGCAGATTATTGTTGATGTGGATCCGGTGGGGATGATGTGATCCGGATGCGCCCTTCGTTCCCCTGACACAACAACGGAACACCATGACAACGACGCCTTCACCGCTGGACCGGCACGCTGAGCAGTACGTGCGGCTGGTGCTTTCCCTCGGTCTTCACGATGCCGACTATGTGGATGCCTTCTATGGACCCGCACAGTGGCAGGCGGACATTGCCGCAGAGCAGCCTTCATTGCCGGACATCACCGTGCGCGCACAGACGCTCCTGGATACGCTCCGGGGCATCTCTGTCGCGGGACCGGATCCCATGAACCTCCTGCGCCTGCACTATCTCGTGCGTCAGGTGTCCGCCCTGATCTCACGGGCCCGGCAGCTGCAAGGAGCACACTATGCGTTTGACGAGGAGGCTCTTGCATTGTACGACGTCACCCCGCCGACGTACCCGGAAGAACATTTCGCGGATGTCGTCGAGGAGATCGGCGGGTTGTTGCCCGGGTCGGGCACCGTGCAGGAACGGTTTGAGGAGTTCAAACACCATTTCATCATTCCCCCGGACCGTGTCGGCCGCGTGTTCGATGCCGCGATTGAGGAGGGACGCAAGCGGAGCGCCGCCCACCTGACGCTGCCGCAGGGAGAGACCTTCTCCGTGGAATTCGTCACCGGCAAACCCTGGAGCGGCTACAATTGGTACAAGGGAAATGCCACAAGCGTCATCCAGGTGAACGTCGACTTCCCGATTACCATTGACCGGGCTGTCGATCTCGCATGTCATGAGGGTTATCCGGGACATCACGTCTACAACAGCATGCTCGAACGGGAGCTCGCACAGTCCCGGGGCTGGAAGGAATTCACCGTGTACGCACTCTTCAGTCCCCAATCGCTGATCGCTGAAGGGACGGCGAACTTCGGCATCGAGATGGCATTTCCGGGGCAGGAGCGCGTGCCATTTGAGCGTGACGTTCTCTTCCCCCTTGCCGGCCTTGACCCTGCACACGCTGCGTATTACTACCGGGTGCATGCCCTGGTCCAGCGTCTTGCGTATGCCGGGAACGAAGCGGCACGCCGATATCTCGAAGGATCCATCACACGGACCGAGGCAGCCGCATGGCTGGCACAGTATGCGCTGATGTCACCGGACCGGGCGATGCAACGCACGCATTTCTTTGACAAGTACCGCACCTACGTCATCAACTATAACCTGGGACAGGATCTCGTCCAGCGTTCCATCGAACGGCAGGGGGGGACACCGGAGAATCCGGAGCGGCGATGGAAGCTGTTTGCGGCGCTTCTCTCCTCACCCCGGATTCCGTCGGCGTTGTAATATCGCGCAGGGTCACGCGGTTGCGGAAGGTAAGTGCCATGAAAACCTCCGAATGATGATGGTATCCCCCCGGAACTGTGGTGGAACAACAGTGTCAGGGAGGAAGGGGGTTCCGGCCTGCCACTTACTCCTGGGCTGCAAGGAGCGTCTGTGCAAGGCGCTCCGCGATCGCCGCAAACGCCTCGTCCGCGGTGTCGTAGTCTCCGTCAGCCATGGTGGTGAACAGCTGCGGATTCTGGAACACGAGCTTGGCCAGCCAGGCTTTATACCGTATCACCGGTGTTCGGCCGCCGGTCGCCAGCCGATCGATTTCCTCCCTGATCTCCGGTGCCTCGGCGTCGGGCTGCGCGATCTTCATCAAGGCGGCATCCCGCAGGGCACATTCCACAACGCCGTCCACATCATATCTCAGCGAAATGACGTAGGCCCGTTCGTACTTTTTGACATTCAGCGCCCGGTACGACGCAATGGTTGAGCAGGTCCGGAGGGCAACGGTTCCCGATGAATCCGATCTTGCATTCTCTCCCGGGCTGCCCATAGCGATGGCGCCGGCGACGAGTATTCCTGCGAGTGTGATCATGGCTCTCTCCGTTGAGTGGTTTCTGTCTATTAGACGTCCTCAGAGAGGTAATGTTACGGACGGGTGTCGCAGGCGTGGAGCAGCCGGTCACGGTTCACCAGCGTTTCGTCGGCGTTCTCCCTTCCGTATCCGTCGACGATGGTTCCGGTCTTTTTTCACGGCATGTCATCCGTGCCGAAGAGCTCCTGCTGTGCCGTCCGGACGGCGTCGCGCCGGCGCTGCACACGGACGGGCGCCGGACACCAGAGGGAGCGGAGTTTCTCCGCATCATAGCCGAACGGGAACAGGAGCGTCTCCGTTGCTTTGAGCGCCATGTCGGTGTATTTCTCGATGTCGTACCCGTCATCCAGGGAATACAGGGCCACCGCTTTTGCCTTTTCGGGATTCCGTTTTCCGGTGGCGTCGACGATGATGTATTCCACGCTTTCCCCGGGGGCCAGCGAAATCCCCGCCTCCTCCAGCGCCTGGGCGACAATGGCGTTTGCGCTCCGGTTGGTATAGTCGCCGGCTTCCTGGGACAGGTGGCGCCGCACGACAAGCTCCAGAGGATTCGCCTTGCCGGAGCGCAGAAGGTCGACAAATTCCTTTGCGGTGGCCAGCAGGACCGGCAGCATTTCCTGCAGCGCACTCACGGTGCCGGCCTGGCCCATCACTTTGAGCATTTCCCCCTGAAGCCGCTTGATAAACACCGGCGTATCCCGCCGGCGGATTTCAATGCCGCGGATCTTGATCTCATTATTTGTATACCAGCCGACATAACGGTTGGCCGTGGGGATGCGCGGGTCCATTTTGGAGGGAGGATACAGGATCCAGTTGTAAATGCCTTCGAGCGAGATATCGATGCCGACGGTGGTGCTCACCTCCCGTGCGAGCGCTTCGTAATCCGCTTCTGTGGCACCGGGTTTGTGAAGCCACATGCAATCCACAATCGCGTGCAGAAAATGAAATCCGTGCCCTTCGGCGATTTCCTTGGCCTGGAGGATGGCGTCGCGTGAAAACGCATTCACCGATTCATGGGCTTCGATGCGGCCGAACCGCGCATTTTTGTAACCGAGATAACCGAAGCAGGTGACCAGCATCCATTTGAGGGCGTTTTGTCGCCGGTCGTACAGCTTCCACCGTTCGTCACCCAGCGCTTTCAGCCGTTTTTTTTCCTTCTTGTAGAACCCGCGCTTGTGGACGACCGTGCGCAATGTCGCCGGTACAATGCCTTCGCGACGTTCGCAAATGGTATAGTGCAGCTCCGGCACCGCCTCATTCCGGCAGCAATGGCAATTCACCGTTTCCGGGGAGACATTGTGGCGGACCATGATGGTCGGATACATCGACACAAAATCCAGCTCCGCCACCTGCTCGTGGTACCCCATGTCCGGCTGGAAGATCAATCCGCCCCGATCCGCCAGCAGCAGCAGATCCGCCGATTTGAAGTCTTCGGGTTCACGCTTCCGCGCAGGGATGAGGTAGCCGTTGCGGTATGCCCAGGAGAGCTGCATGGAGGAAAGTGCCGTCCCGATCGTGGAGCGCGACTGATGCTGCACGGGCAGTTGTGTCAGCCGCGCGATCTCCGCGACGCCGTCCAGGCTCGCCTCCCCCATCATGAAAGAGTTCTCAATGTCGAGATGCCAGCGGCCGGCAAGTTCAAACGCACCATCTTTGTGGACGATCTTGCCGTAGGCAAAGTAGCTGGATTGCCCGGTGGTGAAGTATCCTATCGTCTTGTCACGGTTGAGCGGCAGAAGGATGCGGTGTTCGTGCGCGAGCCGTGTCAGCATGGGCAGCAGCACCGCATCACCATACTCGGTCAGAATGATGTCCGGATCGCACCGTTCCAGATGCCGTGCAAAGGCAAGGAGCACCTCGTCGGGAGCGGCGCTTTCCAGGGCATAGGTGGTGTTGTCGTAGGTGATTTCCAGCTGCAGAAGTTTCCGGTACTTCGGGGAAACAACATCCGGACGATTTTTGAGGACCAGCGTCGTGAGGGGCGGAAGCGTGTATTCCACGGCATCCGCGGCATCCTGCAAGTGCCACCCCACCAGGCGTCCTTCCGCATCAATCTCGTAGTCGCCGTAGGCAAGGGGAAAAAGCCCTGTATGATAGAGATAGAGCTGCTGCGGGGAGATATCCGAATTGAAGAAGACAAAATGCGGCAGGTGGTGTTCCAGCCGCTGGATCACCGTCTTGAATTGCAGCGTGCTGCCGATGGCAACACGCAGGACATCCCAATCCTGGTTGGCATACACCTCCTTGCGTGTGTCACGGCTCAACTGGACGGGAAACGGGAACGCGCGCAGCACTGCAGCGATACGATCGGTATCCTGTTCCGTCACGCGCAGATAGCACGAGGGGGTGAACCGGTCATGGGCACAGTGCTTGCGCCCTTCGGTGTCGATAAACCAGAGCGTTATCCCGTGCACCGACGGATAGATATCGAACAACCATCCCGTCATCATACCTCACTCCAGGGGCGGACTGACGGGCGGAGGAACACTCTCATCCGGCACAGCCGGAATGACCGCCTCCTCCCCCCCGGAGCGAAACTTCCAGGCCTCCAGTACAGCAATGCGGCGCTGCTGAGCCACCAGCATTGCCATCACCATACTTTCAAAAGGGACAGGGCGTGCGGCATAGGCACTGCCGGCCAACTGCAGCCGGGCAGCACGAAACAGATCATCCAGCGCGTCCTGATCTTCCTTGCGAAGCCCCCGCCGGAACTTCGACCAGCTCTCCAGTTCCGCCTGAAGAACCATGGTAAACGTCGGTACTGTTCGACCCATATGCTCTCCCTCTTCCCGATGTTCCATCCCTATCCCCCGTTGTGCATTCTCTCCTGCCGCCGATTTCCCCCGGCCGGAGTCATCCCCTGCGGCTGGATGCCCAGCGACCAGCGGCCATCCGCTTCTTCCGTCAGCCGGTACACACGATCCATCGCCTGCGCCAGCCGGGGAAAGAGCGAAGCCCGCGCAGGGGTGGCGGGACGGATATCGGTGGACGCCAGCAACAGCGCAACACCCTCATCACGCAGCGCATGCAACGCACGGATGCTTCGCTCCAACGCATTGCGCACCTCGAACAACGGCGCCTGTTCGTCATAGAACGTGTCCAGCAGGCCGAAAATCAACACCACCGGTGAGTGTTTCGCATGCACGAATGCCGGCAGCCGTTCGGTCAACACCGCCTCCATCTGGTAACAGGTGAACGCCCGGGAAATGAACATGCTGCGCAGCACCCGTTCCGGACTCCCCCCGCTGCCCACCGCACGCCGCGCAAATTCCGCCAGCCCGTACAGATCAAACCGGTTGCTCCCGTCCACCAGCGTGACGGGAATGCCGTTCAGGAGCGCGTGGCCGGCAGCATGCAGGGAAAGCCGGAACACGCCGCTCCCTCCGTGCAGACAGTACAGTTTGCCCGGCGGTGCCGCGCGAAATTGATCAACAAGTGCCGTACCGTTCATCACTCCTCCTCGCCCCCCCACCGGAAAGCATACGACATTTTTGTCGTTATGTCAAGAACGAATGTCACAAATTTGTCGTCTACGGTTGTTGTATCTCTCCCCGCTCTTTCCTATCTTGGCCTGTCACCTCCTCACAGCGCAAAAGGATCCCCATGGAAGATCAGACCACCACCGCGGCGGCGGTAGAGCCTATGCCGTTCAGTGAAAAAATCGTCGCAATATTTGCGTCCCCCGGAGAACTGTTCGAAAACGTGCGGCTGACCGGAAAGACCACCAGCAACTGGCTTCTTCCGATGCTGATCTTCATCATCGTCGCCATCCTGCTGAACCAGTTGATCCTCACCAACCCGTCACTGGTCGGACAGATGGGCACTCTGATGCACAAGGGGATCGACGACGCCGTCGCACAGGGGAAGATGACCGCGGAACAGGCAGACAAGGCCGCGGAGTTCATGCGTCCGGACTCCATGCTCTTCCGCATCCAGCAAATCGTCGGGATCGTGCTGATTACGCCCATCGCCCTGTTTCTGCTGGCGCTGGTCTACTGGCTCCTCGGAAAATGGGGCATGAGTGCAAACGCCCCCTATATGAAAGTTGTGGAGATCGCAGGGCTGACGTTTTTCATCAGCATCCTGGAAACCATCGTGACCACGCTCCTTGCCTACGGTATGGATTCGCTGTTCGCCGGACCCAACCTCGCCCTCCTCGTCACCAACTACGACCTGCAGAACAAACTGCATATGGCGCTGGCAAAAGTGAATATCTTTACGATCTGGGATCTGACCGTGGTAAGCATCGGACTATCGAAGCTGTTCCAACGGCATCTGCCCAAAGTCCTGGTGCTGGTGTTCGCGCTGTGGTTTGTCTGGTCCGCGTTTACCGTACTGACCGGTATCCGCTTCGGCGGATAGCCGCGACGACGGCACGAGAGCTGCCGGCGCTACCTGCGCCCCATCGCCGGACGGGGTACGCGAAGAACGCCGGCGGCCGCGGAAAGACTCTGAATGATGCGCAACATATGGTTCCACCGGCAGTGCACCTTGTGAGGGAGAGGTCCTGTGAGGATACGCAAGCTTCCGCCGGGCGCACCGCTCCCGCTCTTTGAGACGGGCGGTGACACCCCCACCGCCCCCCGCTATGCCGGCGCAAATGCCGGGCGGCTTCAGCGATGGGCGGAACGCGGGATACTCTTCGGGACATCGTCCTGGAAATACCCCGGGTGGAAGGGACTGGTCTACACCAGACCGTATCCTTCCCAGCGCGCCTTCGAGCAGACGTGCCTCGCCGAGTACGCCACGCTGTTTCCCACGGTCTGCGCCGATTTTGCCCTGTACGATTTTCCCGACCCGAAAACGATGCGCACGATGCGCGCGCAAACACCGGAGCACTTTACGATATCTCTGAAAGTGACGGAAAGGATCACCGTCAAACGCTACCCGGATCTCCCGCGCTACGGCGCCCATGCCGGCACCGACAACCCGGATTTCCTGAATCCTTCGCTCTTCCTGGATCAGTTCCTCGGACCCGTGGCCGAGCTGGGACACAAATGCGGCGCGATTATTTTTGAGTTCTCAGCATTTTCCCCTGCCACAGGAATCACCCTCCCCCTGTTTCTGCGCCACCTTGACACATTCTTCGCACAGCTGCCCCGCACTCACCGCTACAGTGTCGAAATCCGCAACAGCGAGTTTCTGACCGCGGAGTATCTCTCGTTGTTGCAGAGCCACGGGGTCGCCCATGTGTTGAACAACTGGACACGCATGCCCGGCATTCACGACCAGATCCGCACGTCAGAGATCCTGACCGCGCCCTTCGCCGTGATCCGCGCACTGCTGAAACCCGGACGCACATATGCCCAGGCGGTGGAATTCTTCCAGCCGTACGATGCGATCAAGGAAGTGAATCCCGACATCCGCAACGGCGTCGCCGCGACCGCCGCACGGTGTGTGCAGGAGGGCAGAACTCTCTATGCCTATGTCAACAACCGCGCCGAAGGGAATTCACCGAAAACGATCGAGGCGATCCTGGACATTCTGGATACCTATCCGGTGGAGAAGCTGTGAAGCGCCACCGCACGCCACGATCCCGGTGCGCACGCACGGGCGCATGCGCACCGGGCCATGAACACCGGTGCCGGACCCGGAGCGATGTATGACCGACATGAAAAAGTATATCCTCAAGAAGGCCTCCACCGAGGTCGCCGCTCCCGATCCGGCGCGGCAGTTCCGGATCAACTACCGCAACGAGCTGAATCCGGCACAGTATGCCGCCGTCACCTCGGTCAATGGGCCGCACTTGATCATTGCCGGCGCCGGCACGGGCAAGACGCGTACCATCACCTACCGCGTTGCCTATCTCGTGGAACTGGGCGTGAAGCCGGAATCGATCCTCCTGCTCACCTTCACGCGCCGGGCGGCGCAGGAGATGCTCCGCCGCGCATCGATGCTGCTGGATGCGCGGTGTGAAAAGGTCGCAGGCGGAACGTTCCACTCGTTCGCCAACCTCATTCTGCGTCAATACGCCCCGCTGGTTGGATTCGATTCCTCGTTCAGCATCCTGGACCAATCGGACGCGGAGGATGTGGTCAACCTCCTCCGGACAAAGCTCAAGCTCGACACGCGCGAGAGACGGTTCCCCCGGAAGCAGACGTTGTACGACATTTTTTCCCGGGCGGTCAACACATCGACGCCCCTGAAGGACATCCTCCACGACGAGTATCCCCATTTCGAGGGCCTGCTCGAGGAGATCGCCGCCCTGCAGCGGGCATTCGAAGAATACAAAGCCCGGCACAACCTGATGGACTACGACGATCTGCTGCTCTACCTTCGCTCCCTCCTGCGCGATCACGATCGTGTCCGGCGCTCGCTCGCGGACAGGTACACATACCTCATGGTGGACGAGTTTCAAGACACCAACCGGATTCAGGCGGACATCGTCAGGCTCCTGTCGCAGCAGTACGGAAATGTTATGGTGGTGGGGGATGACTCCCAGGCCATCTACTCATTCCGCGGCGCAACGGTCCGGAACATCCTCTCCTTTCCCGAGGACTACAACGGCTGCACCGTGATCAAGCTCGAAGAGAACTATCGCAGCACGCAACCGATACTGAATCTGACCAACGAAATCCTCCGCAGGGCCCGGGCATGAGCGACGGGCGCCTGACATCGCTGCTGGAACAGCAACGGCCGCTGCTGCTGGACGGCGCCATGGGCACGGAGCTCCAGCGGCGCGGCGTGGACGTCGGCCTGCCCCTCTGGTCCGCCCAGGCTCTCCGCTCGGCACCCGATGTCGTCCTGCAGATTCACCGCGACTATCTTGTTGCGGGCGCGGACATCATCACCACAAACACATTCCGGACGACCACGCGCACGTTCCGTCGTGCCGGGGTCACCGATCATTCCGCCGATCTCACGCGGCTGGCCGTCATGCTCGCCCGCAAAGCGGCAGCGGAAGTGCACGACCGCTCCGTTCTGGTGGCGGGTTCGATGGCGCCCCTGGAAGACTGTTACAGGCCCGATCGTGTCCCGCCGGAGCACCAGCTGGCCGCCGAGCATACCGCACACGCGCAGCAGCTCGCCAAGAACGGGGTGGACATTCTTCTGCTGGAAACGATGGGGACGATCCGTGAAGCGCGTGCAGCGTGCCGGGCAGCCGCAGCGACGGGCAAAGATGTCGTGGTGAGCTTTCTCTGTACTCCGGACGGCGATCTCTACGGCGGTGAATCCATGGTCGAGGCCGTGCATGCTCTCGATGCGCTCGGCGTGGCTGCATTCTCCCTGAACTGCATTTCCCCCCGCTTCCTCCAGCCCGCACTCTCCGCACTGCTGACGGCCACCACGCGTCCCTGCGCCGTCTATGCAAACGTCGGAAGGGCCGGAGAAGAGCACGGCGGAATCCTGACGGAGGATGTGACCGTGGAAGAATACGCCCGGTTTGTGGAGACGTGGGTGCGGCAGGGCGTCGCAATTGTCGGCGGGTGCTGCGGCACCACCCCGGCGTACTTGGAAGCGGCGAAGAGAAGCCTGGCCGCGCCGCGACCGGGATGAGACACCCGCGACGAGTGGCCGGGATGTTTCTGCGGCGATCCGGGCACAACGCACGATCGAACCTCCATGACGCGACATAAATACACCAAAGAGCTCTTTACCCGGATTCCGGGCGGCGAAATGCCCAGCATTGTCGTCGCACAGAACGAGAATCTGCAATCACGGTTTGTGGTGCAAAAGGTCCTCGAACTGCGCGAACAGGGTGTGCCGCTGGACGAAATGGCGGTGCTGTTCCGGTCGAGCTACCTCTCCTTCGATCTGGAGATCGAGCTGAACAAGGCGAACATTCCGTTTGTCAAGTTCGGCGGCTTCAAGTTCATCGAGACAGCGCACATCAAAGATCTTATTTCCTACCTCCGCGTGATTGACAATCCGCGTGATGCGGTCGCCTGGAACAGGATCCTGCTGCTGGTCGACGGCATCGGCCCGCGCACGGCAGAGAAAGTGATCGAGGATCTGCTCCGCCGCGGCACCCCGCAGGGCGGGGACGGATCGTCCGGATCAACACTCCCCGTCTTCCGGCCTGACGCCGCATCCACGCCGGACAAACTCCGCACCCTGTTCGAAGCACTGCGCAACGTGGCCCCGCCACACGTCACCCCCGCCGACAAGATCCAGCAGCTTCTGCAGTATTATGAGCCGGTCTTCACGAAACGGTATGACGACCATAACAAGCGCCGCAAGGATCTGGAGATGTTCCAGCAGATCGCCGAACGCTACAGGTCGCTGAACAGCTTTCTTGTCGACCTTACCCTCGAGCCGGCGGCGGAAAGCGTCACCGATATTACAGCCACGGATGCCGAAGACGAGAAGCTCGTCTTGTCGACCATTCACAGTGCAAAGGGGCTGGAATGGAACACGGTCTTCGTGATCTATGCCCTGGATGGACGTTTTCCCACGACACGGGCGGCGATGAACGATGACGCCATGGAAGAGGAACGCCGGCTTATGTACGTGGCCTGCACACGGGCGAAGGAACATCTCTTCATCGCCTATCCGATCAACGTCTACGATCGCGAATCGGGCTTGATCCTCTCGAAGCCCTCGCGGTTTATTGCCGGCATCCCCGACTCTCTGCTCGACACCTGGGTTATCGATGAGGAATAGCATGGAATCCCGACGTG
>PMCM01000128.1 GCA_003154155.1 Ignavibacteriota bacterium
ATCAGCACGTAGTCGGCGATCCACACGGGGATCTTCTCCCCGGTAGCGGGATTCACCACCATGCCGCCGGTGAAGACTCCCGTCTTGTCCTGTTCCACGTCCCTTTCGCGCTCGCTCTTTTTGCGCGCCACTTCCCGGTAGGTCTCCACTTCGCTCAGCCGCTCCGGAGTGGTTAGTTCGCCGACAAGGGGATGTTCGGGCGCCAGCACCATGTACGTAGCCCCGAAAATGGTATCGGGCCGGGTCGTGAACACGCGGAGGCTTCCCGGGGTGCCGGCAAGCGGAAAATCGATCATCGCCCCTTCCGATCGTCCGATCCAATTGCGCTGCTGCTCGAGTGTGGACGTCGGCCAGTCCAGCCTCCCTGCATCTTCGAGGAGACGTTCCGCATAGGCGGTAATGCGCATCATCCACTGTTTCATCGGCCGGCGTTCCACCGAGTAGCCTTTTTCGACCCATTCATCCACTTCTTCGTTGGCGAGCACGGTGCCGAGGCCTTCGCACCAGTTCACAGGTATCTCCGCAACATACGCAAGCCGGTATCTCGCCAGCACATCGTGACGCTGTTTTCTCGACATAGCGTTCCATTCGCCGGCAGAAAACGCGGGATCTTCGGGCAGGCCGTCCGAGCCATGGGCCGCCAGGCGCTCGATCAGTGTGTTGATGGGGCGCGCTGCGTTCTGCTCCCGATCGTACCAGGCGTTGTACAACTGCAAAAAAATCCATTGAGTCCAGCGATAATACCCCGGCTCGGTGGTATCCACCTCACGCTCCCAATCGTAACTAAGCCCCAGCATTTTGATCTGCCGGCGGAAGGTGGCGATATTCCGCTCGGTGGTAATGCGTGGATGAATGTTCGTCTGCATTGCATAGCGCTCTGCCGGGAGACCAAAGGCGTCCCACCCCATCGGATGGAGCACGTGGAAGCCGCGCATCCGTTTGAAACGGGCAACGATATCGGTTGCGGTGTACCCTTCCGGGTGGCCCACGTGGAGCCCGGCGCCGGAGGGATACGGATACATATCCAGGATATACACTTTGGGTTTATCGGAACGCGGCTCTGTCCGGAAGGTATGGTGCTCATCCCAGTACGCCTGCCATTTGGGTTCAATCGTTGTGAAGGGGTACGCCACCGCTGTCTTCCTTATGACTGAGTGTTGATGGGTGCGACGCGATCTGTGATTCTTCGAGGTACAATTGCGCGGTCATGAGACTTCCCAGGCGCAAGCGCTGGCGGAGTTCGTCTGCTGTTGCGCCGTTCCGGGCCATGACGACGGCGGCAGTGTGGCGGAGCGAGAACGGGGTGATGCGGCGATGCGGGTGCTGTTTCAACCCCGCGGCAACAAGATACGCGTTGATGCGATCGCGGACGCCGCGCGTGGTCATGCGCTGACCACGGGTACGGTTGCCCGCGCTGGCAAAGAGCGGATCGCCCTTGCCGGATGAACCGCGCATCTGCATGTAGTGTTCGAGCGTCGACCGGGCCTCTTGCGGCAGGAGCACCCGTTCATCTTTTTCCCGGCGCCCTTTGCCCTGGACGAGCATCCATCTGCCGTGCTCGTCGTCGGAGATATCTTCTACATCGGCGCGGACAAGCTCGATTTCAGAAAGCCCGCATTGCAGCATCAGCAGCATCATGGCATGATCGCGGACGCCCCGTTCGTCGGATGAGCGCGTGCCCGAGAGCAGCATGCGTACTTCTTCTTCGCTCAGAAAAGCCCGGGAATGCGCACCGGGGCGTCGGTTTCCCCCGACATATTTCGCGGGGTTGTCTTCCAGGATCTTGCGTTGCACAAGGTACGCGCAGAACCGCCGAAGGGCGGTGAGATACGTGGAGACGGACACTTCCGAGAGTTTCCGGCGGGCAGCGAGGTAGTGTTTATAGCGGCGGACATCCTTCACGCGGAAGCGGAAATTGGTGTCCCGCGGGAACCACCGGAGGAATTCCCGGAGTGCCCTGGTGTACGTGCCACGGGTTTCCGGGGTATCGTGCCTGAGGCTGGAGACAAATCCGTCAAAATGGCGCGTCAGAGCTCGAGTTGAGAGGCGGACCTGTTTAAACGAAGGTTCTTGCATGCATTCGGGGTTCGTGGGAGCGCAATAACAGAACTTAACGAAGTTCTCAGGGAAATGCAAGACGCCGGCCCCCCCCGGGCGGACGGTTCAGGCCCTGGTTACGATCCGCACCACCATCATCGTGATGTCGTCCGATTGCGGGGCACCCGCCGCATGTCGCTGAATATCCTCATGAATGACTTCAATCAGTGCCTGTGCTCCCCAGCCTCCGGCCTTGCGGATCATCGCTTCCAGCCGCTCTTCGCCGTATTCCTGACTCGCAGAATTCATCGCCTCGCTCACGCCATCGGTGAACAGGACCAGAATGTCGCCCTCGCACAACATCACCTCCCCCTCTTCATACGGGATCATCGTTGCCATCACGCCCAGGATCATTCCGCCTTTGTCCAGTCGTTCCACACTTCCATCGGCACGCAGGACGTACGGGTGATTGTGCCCGGCATTCACATAGTGCAGCGTCAGGGTCTGGTAATCCAGCGCGCCCCAGAAAAAAGTGACAAATTTATCCCCCCCTGTGTTCTGGCACATCAGGTCGTTCACTCGCGCGGTCAATTCCCCCAGCGGAAGTTTCAGCGGCACCAGGGCGCGTATCGTGGCCTGAATGTTCGCCATGAGGAGAGCCGCCGGCGTCCCCTTGCCCGACACGTCGCCGATGGCGATGATGTACCGGTGGTCATCCATCGGTATCACATCGTAGTAATCGCCGCCCACCTGTTTTGAGGAGAAATTCGCGGCCGCGATATCGATTCCGGGCAGTGACGGCAGCTCGCTCGGCAGCAATCCCTTCTGGATATCCCGGGCGATCAGGAGTTCGTCCTCCATGCGCTGCTTTTCGATCGCCTCCTTGAACAGCCGCGCATTTTCCAGCGAGATGATCGCGAGGCTTCCGAGCGCCGACAGGAATTCAAAGTCCGCCGCCGAAAAGCGTTCGCGGTTCAGCTTCTCGCCCAGCAGGATCACCCCCCGCGTCTGGCCCTGCAGCTCCATGGGGACGATGGCATGCAGGCCGAGAGATTCCAGGGCGGGCCGCGGATCTTTTGCGGTTGTGACGATCATCTCCTGCACGGTCACCGGGTTCTTCACCTTTGTCAGGAGGGTCAGCAATTCGGCCTGCGGGACTGCGCCGTCAACGCGGGATGCCGCGATGCGCATGTCGATGCCGTCTCTGAGGCAGATGAGATAGCGATGCACGCCAATCTGGCCCATGAGCGAAAAGACGAGCAGGCGCACAAGCTTGTCCGGGTCGAGGACGGCCCCGAACTCGCGGCCGAGATCAAACAGCGTGTTGAGCTCCTGAATTTTCCGGTCCAGACGCCTGTTGACCAGCTTCAATTCCTCAATCGTATGACATTTGTCGATCGCGGTTGCGGAGATATTGGCGAGAGATTTCAGATAGGTTGTTTCGCGCGCGGCCAGATGGGTCTTGGTCACCCGCTTGCCGAATGCGAGCACACCGATCGGTCCGCTGCCGCTGCGGAGCGGCAGCAGGATTTCCAGGCCGAGATCGTCAAAGAACTTCGCCCACGGCTGGCGTCCGACATTCACGCGTTCGGTATACTGGAGGCCGCGCGGCACGGAACGCATAACAAGGGAGCGCCCGACGACATCCGCGGGCAGCCCCTTGACCATTTCCACGTGGTAGCTTCCATCGCTGTGGCGCAGCACGGCGGCACCACGGCTGGAGAGGAGCTTTCCCATCAGGGTCAGAAGGATATGGCCGAGGATGAAGCGAAGGTCGAGGGACGAATTGATGACCGTACTGAACTCGAACAGCGCGGAGTGCTCGAAATGGCTTTCGTAGCTGGACGAAGGGGACGCCATGTCAGTGGGCGAGGTACTTGGTCAGGCGCACTTCGTTGCTCCGGCCCGGGTCAATGGTGTATTCGACCTTGTCCATGAGCGACTTCATCAGATAGACGCCCAGTCCCCCGTGGCGGTAATGAGAGAGGTACTCCTTCATGTCCGGTGTCTGGACCCGTGTAGGATCGAACCCCGTGCCGGTGTCGGCGATGGCGATTTCCAGACCGCGTGTCTTCGGTTTAACGGTGACGGTGATCTTCTTGTTCGGGTCATACCGGTAGGCGTGCTTGATGATGTTGGTGCACGCCTCGTCGACAGCGAGAGCGATCTTGCTTACCTCATCATCGGGGAAGCCGCACTCCCGGGCGGCCGCCGAGACGAAGTCCCGGACGGCACTGAGCCGCTCGGTGCGGCTTTCGATATTGATGGTGCGGGCTTCCACGCCTATTTCGCCGGTGAGAATTTCTTCACCGCTTCCTGCTCATCCCTGGTAATCTCATAGAGCAGCGGGAATCCGAGCAAATCGAAAACGTTGTAGACTTTCGGCGACATATTCGAGAGTTTGATGTCACCTTTGTTCTTGCGGACATCTTCGATGTACGCCATGAACACGCCAAGGCCTGCGCTGCTGATATACGACAGGTCTTTGCAGTTCACCACAATGTTGAAGCGCTGATTCTTGAGGAGCGATTGGAACGCCTCTTCAAGAGTGGGAGCGGTGTGGGCGTCCAAGTACCCTTTAAGTTCGAGCACATGGACGGATTCCTGTTCCCGTTGCGCAATTTTGAACTCACTCATGAATGCTTCCTCCCGGATGCATGTCGCGCGTTACGATCGTTGAGCGGGGCCAACCCAGCGCAGCACGACGAGTGTCAGATCATCGTGGGGAGCGCCGTGTTCGATGAATGTATCCACGGAACGCAGCACCGTTTCCTTCACATCCGCGGCGGGCCTGCCGCGTGTTTCGCTGGCGATGCTCAGCAACCTTTCGTAGCCAAATTCATCGCCGTTGCGGTGTGCTTCCGTGATTCCGTCGGTATAGAAAAGACAAACATCTCCCGGATGGAGCTGTAAGGCATATTCCTCGATAGCATCGGCAAAGAGCGCCCCCTCACCCAGCCCCAGTCCCATGCCATCCGGCCGCACGTAGCTCGCGCCCGACACCCCCATATACAGCATGGGGCAGTGACCGGCGCGGGCGAGCGTCAAACGCCCGCTGCCCACATCCAGAATTGCATAAATTAAGCTAACGAAGGAGTGTTTGTCAATAGATCCCGCAAGAACGGCGTTCGCCTGGATCATGAACTCCCGGGGTGATACGTGCTGGGAGCTGAGAGACTGAAAAATCCCCTTGACTTCCGACATATAAAACGCCGCCGGAACTCCCTTTCCTGAAACATCGCCGACAATGATGCCCAGCCGATTGCCGGACAGTTCCACGAAATCGTAGTAATCCCCCCCCACCTCAAAAGCAGGCGTCGACATGGCGTCAAGCTCAAAATGCGGATGCGTGGGAAGCACTTGCGGCAGGAGCTTCTTCTGCATCTCCTGGGCCAGCGTCATCTCGCGCACAAGACGTTCCCGTTCGATGGACTTCTTGATCAGCCGTGAATTTTCAATGGCCACCGTCGCCTGGTCGGCAAAAGTGGAGATGACGTCGATATCGTCTTTCACAAAGCCATATTCCGTCGACTTGGTCGCATACAGGAATCCCAGAGGGCCGACGTGGGAAACCAATGGCACGACCACCAGCGAGCCAATTTTCCCCGAGGCCAATCGTTGTTTTCCCAGGCGGGGATCATCCGTCAGGGCGTCGATCACGAGTGCTCTCCGGTCGGCCAGCACGGTGGCGCGGAGTTCCCGAAGGCCGGCTGCATGCAGATCTTCAACCTCCTGTGCCGTGATATTTTTCAGGCCTGCGATCTGGATCGCCGCGGCGATCCGGCGATGGCCATCGCCGTCCATCTCCGACTCGGCGTAGGGAATAATTTCAATCCAACAGCTCCGCGCTTCGCATACCTGCAGCGTCATGCTGGTCACGGTCTCCATCAATTCATGAAAATCGAACACCTGCGTGACCAGCTTGCTGAGCGTATGGATGGAGGACACTTCCGAGCGTTTGCGGTCGAACGCTTCGGCCGTCGGCAGATGAAACAGCGTGCTGACGAACGCCATCCCGAAGTAGATATTGCTGAACAACAGCGAAAGGGCGATGAATTTCTGGAGCGACGGTGAATAGTAGATCACAGAGCGGGAAAACAAGGTGCTTTGGCTCAGGAAGACATTCGTCGTTGTCAGAAGGACAAAAAGCAAAAACGAGAACGCCAGGGTGAGCATCTTTTCGCGTTTCGTCAGATACACGATCCAGGGAAGGCGGAAAGCATTCACGACGCTTACGGCGATCGCGAGCCCGTACAGGATCGATTCCAGCACGCTGGTGTCGAGCGGACGTACGAGCAGGGTTGATGCGGCCGTTCCGATGATCAGGACCACCAGGACCAGGAAATTCCGCAGAGTCCATTTTTTCCGGTACTGCAGAACGAGATCGCGCAGGAAGCGGATATTGAGGATGGCGAAGCCGCCGGCCAGGACGCTCGCGATCGATGCGAGGAACAGCGTCGCATAATCCTTCGGTCTGAGCACGAGATCTTTCGCCTCGAAGCCGTCGGCCGGCAGCGTGTTCAGAAGGGCCAGACTCGCCAACAGCAGAGCGGCACCGATCAGCAGCACGCCCAGCCTGCGCACAGGATGCGGGGTGCGCTGAGGGAGGGAAATATGGAGGGCCCGAAACAGGAGGAAGAATGCCCCGGCAACCAATGCCTCGCGGAACATCCCGATGCCGGCCGGACCGAGCGACACGTTCATCGCGATCACATCGAACGCAAACTTCAACAGAAGAAGAAAGAGTCCGATCAGCAGCAGGAGGAATCGTCGGAGCTTCATGGGTCAGACCTTCATATGAAGCCACGAGGCGGAGCGGTACTTGAGATAGACCGCGACCGTGTATGTGACGATGTACACGGGGAGAGCCAGCCAGGCGCCGACGATGCCCCACCCGAGGACAACTCCGAGCAGATAGCACGCCGGCAGGAAGACAACCCAGTGGGTCAGCACTTCAACCATCATGACATACACCGTCGCTCCCGCCGACTGCAATGCATGGGCGAGGACAATGCCGGCGGCGTAGACAATTTGGGCGGCACCGGCAATTTGCAGGATCGGCCGGGCCACAGCTGCCACTTCAGCATTATTGGTGATCACGCTGATAACTGTCTCCGGGACCAGGATGAAGAGTCCGCCAAGCACAATCGTGAAATATGTCGCCAGCCGCGCCGCCTCCATGCCGTAACGGTACGCAAGACGGGGATGGCCGTTCCCCAAGCTCTGTCCGACCAGCGTCTGCGCGCCGAGCCCGAAGCCGAAACAGGGGAGAAAAGACATGAAGAGCGCCGTGATCACCACCTGGGTCGCTGCCTGTTCAGTCGTTCCAATCACGCCACAAATCGCGGCGAAGACGAGAAAACCGAGCAAAATGAGGATATTCTGAAACGACACTGGCAGGGAAATCCTGACAATTTGCCTGAGAATATCCCCGCGAATGCGAAATCCCTGGTAATACTTGTATATTCTTCGGTACGACGGGAGAAAAGTTGCACCCACAAAGAATACACACCCGATCGCATTGCTGATTGCCGATGCACAGCCGGCACCGGCGAGGCCCATCCGGGGTATCCCGAACCCCCCGAAAATCAGGATATAATTCAGCGTGACATTGGAGAGGTTGATGATGATAGCCGAATACATGAAGATCTTTGTGTGACCGATCCCGTTGAAAAAGCCGCGATACGACACGACAAACAGGAAGAACACCAGTCCAACAAAACGCCATTGCATATATCCGGTGCCGGCGCGGGCGACTTCCAGGCTGGCGGAAAAGAAATTTATGATCTGGTAAGCGAACAATACGCCAGGAAGCGCAAACAGGAGTCCGATGATCAGGGAGAGGAGCAAGGAGTTGTTCAAGACATCCCCTGCTCCCACGTTGTCTTTCTGGCCGGAGCGACGTGCGGTAAGAACGTGTGTGCCCGTGGCAAGACTGGAAAATGCGCTGGTGATGGCCCAGGTAGCCAGAAGCCCGAGGCTCATCGCTGCAAGAACGACTTTCGCGTTTTCGAGGCGTCCAATCATGGCGGTCTCGACAACGGAGACCACCATTTGTGACGAGAGGCCCGCGACAGCGGGCGTGGAAATCCGGAGGACTTCGCGAGTAAGCGCTTTATCCGGTAGCAGTTCCATGCACCCTCGCCGTCGGCTCTGGAAGCGCGCCGGGAGCGGCGCTATACGGAAAGCTGGGTAATGTACCTGTCGGCCTCGCGGCCGGCGGTCGTCGTCGGATAGTTCTTTTTGATGCGTTTGAAGATCTCGAGGGCGCGGCCTTTGTCGCCTGCAAGCGCGTAGTTGCGCGCTGCATCTGTCAGATGCTCGGAAATCGCATTCTCGGTGGCATCTTTGCCGGCGGCGCTTTCAAAATTCTCTCCGGCATCTTTGTACCGGGCAAGCGCCTCTTCGCAAGCGGCGATCCCGGCATAGCGTGATGCCTTGAGGAGCGCATCCGAAGGACTGCAATCCTTGAACGCATCCAGCGCATCGTTGAATTTGCGCATCTGGTAGTAGGCATTGGCCAGATAGAATCGGGCCATGTCCCCTGCCGCTGTGCTGCCGTAGTCGTCCACAATCTGCTTCAACCCGACCAGATTCCGGTCTGCGGCGCCGTCAATAGCCGCCTGGTACTGCGCATTATCATACAGCGGAAAAATTGCGGCTAGCTTGGTCGTCGCCAGATCGTTATTCTTGGCCCGGTTGTTGAGGAAGATCACCGTTGCGGCAACCACCACAACAACAACGGTGACCACAATGCTGATCTGTTTCTTGTACTGCTCGTAGAAGCTGGTCATCTGCATATAGGAAGTGACCAGGGTATCCTGCTTCAATTCTCTTTTCGAAATCTTTTTCTTGGGTTTCAGCATGGCAGTTGCTTCTCGTTATCCTCGTTCAGCTTGAGTGATTGTGGACTTGTATGGTGCGCCTGTCGGGAGTCGAACCCGAAACCTTTGGCTCCGGAGGCCAACACTCTATCCAATTGAGCTACAGGCGCGAAGTGCCATCAGCGTTGTACACCGGTCTCCCCTGCTGCTCCGCTGCACGCGTCCATACACCTGACGCGGAGGGAAAGCGGACATTTCACACTGCAGATATTAAGATAGCAAAGTTGCCGTAGAAAGGCAATATGGGAAATTCAACCCGGAATTCAATCATAGATCCTGAATTTGCCCCATTCCTTCGTTATCGAGAATCTGGGTCCCCGGGCGACATAAATCGGGATCATCCGCTGCGGACGACTTTTTCGGTCGGACTGAGCGCGATCATTCCCAGCACAAGGCCGAGGAGGACCACACTGTACGCAGCTGCGCTCCCGATGCTGAACACCCGCAGCTGGGAAAAGATCTCCACCGAAACAGGGCGTGTCGGATACGCATACAGCAACACGGAAGCAACAAATTCTCCCGCCGCCATGATGCCGGCAAGGAGTATCCCTGCCACCACGGCAGGACGAATTGCCGGGAACACGACCGTGCGAAACGTCCGCCAGTCTGTTGCACCCAGTGAAGCAGCGGCCTCGGGCAGGGCCGGATCGAGGCTCTCCAGGGCTGCGGTGGTCGGCTGCAGCACCAGCGGATATGTGCGGAACACATAAGCGATCGGCAGAATCCAGAACGTTCCGACAAGGACGGCGCCTCCGGCGAACAGCGACGGTGTACCGAATGTTTGGATCAAGGCGATTGCCACAACGGTGCCAGGCAGCGCATACGGACTGGCCAGCGCGATCTCCATCGCGCGGGCGATGTTCCGCCGGTGCATCCTGTACGTCAGCCAACCGATGCCCACACCCACAATTCCCGCAACGGCCATTGCGCAACAGGCCATAAGCAGGCTGTTGGCGACGGGCTGCAGCAGGCGGACATCCCGTACAAACATGAGATAATTGTCAAACGAGTACGCTTCCGGCACGATTTGCCATGTCCACGACCCTTCTTTCGCGAACGACAAGACGATGATCACCACGAAGGGAAACAATGCCAGGGCGATAACGATGTAGGTGAGTGCGACGACAGCGCGGCGAAGCGGGGGTGAAAGCATCAGTCGCGCGGGAGTGGAGACCCCTTTGCTTGCCGGTCTGGTGGTCCGTTCCCCCGACCATGCACGCGCGATGATGAAAAAGAAAATGGATACCCCGGCAAGGAGCACCGACTGGGCTGCTGCGGTGTCGAGGTCTCCGTTCAATTTGGTGAAGTAGATCTGCAGCGTAAGAAACCGTTTGTCGCCGGCAAACAGCAGCGGGGCGGTAAACGAAGCCATGCTTGCCATGAAGGTCAGAACGGATGCCCCGAGAAACGACGGGCGCAGTGCCGGAAGCAGGACGGACCTGAGGGTTCGCCAGGGCCCGGCGCCGAGTGTCGCAGCGGCTTCAAACTGCGAGCCATCGAGGGCGCGGATTGCCGCTGACACCATCAGATAGAAGTAGACAAAGAAGGAATATGTGTGGACGGCCAGGATGCCCCCCATGCCCGTAAGTCCTGATGCATGCACCCAGCCGTGCCCGATGGCGTTCAGCATGCGCGGGACGACACCGGATTCTCCAAAGGCGAGCAGGATGGCAATGCTGCCGACAAGCGGCGGGAGACCGATGGG
>PMCM01000069.1 GCA_003154155.1 Ignavibacteriota bacterium
CGATGATGTCATCCAGACCGTGACGTTTCAACAGGGAGACGATATGGTGCATCATCGGCTTGTTGACCAGCGGCACCATGGGCTTGGGCGTGTTACAGGTGAGGGGGCGAAGTCGTGTGCCGAAACCACCTGCCATGATAACGGCTTTCATGTGTCTGTCACGCGAAGTGGCGGAAGGGACGATTGNNAAACCGTTGTTGATGTTCACGACGGTCACCCCCGCAGCACAGGATGTGAGCATCCCCAGAAGCGCGGAGAGTCCGTGGAAGTTCGCCCCGTAGCCGATGGAGGTGGGGACAGCAATGACGGGCACTTCAACCATCCCCCCGACAACACTCGCCAGCGCACCCTCCATGCCGGCTACCACGATGATGACACGCGCCGTGCGGAGTTTCTTGCTCTGCACCAGAAGCCGGTGTATGCCCGCAACCCCGACGTCGAACAGACGATCGGTGGTGTGTCCCATCATTTCGGCGGTCACCCGCGCCTCCTCTGCAACAGGAATGTCCGACGTGCCGGCGGTGACAATGAGGATCGTCCCCCGGCCCCGCTTCTTCACCTGGCGTTCGTTGGCCACGATGACCCGCGCCTGCTCTTCATAGCGGGCGCCACGCACGCGGCGCCGCACGGCTGAGAAATGCTTCCTGTCCGCACGCGTGGCGAGCAGTATGCTCCCGCGATCAACAATCGCATGGGCAATGCCCGCAACCTGTGCAGCTGTCTTGCCTTCGCAGAAGATCACCTCGGGAAACCCCTGCCGCATTTCCCGGTGATGATCCACCATGGCATATCCCAGCGACTCGATCATGTGTCCGGAAAGATGCCGAAGGAATTCCTGGTCGGTCAGGTCTCCCTTCTTGTATCGTGCGAGGAGGGTCTTTAGAATTGTGTCACTCATGCCGCGAAAATATACTCTATTCCTCCAGGAATAGCAAGAAATCGGCCAGATTGACTCTCCATCGCCCTTTTCGTACATTAATGCAAAGGCACCCCTGATCATTGAGGATGTGTGGAACGAATCGCGCTGGGAGTACTCCTTGGTTATGTGATTGGTTCCTTCCCGACAGCCTACCTGCTTGTTCGCTGGAAATCGCGGATGGATATCCGGAACGCCGGCAGCGGAAACGTCGGAACTTTCAACAGCTTTCTGGTTACCCGGTCATGGGCCGTCGGGGGCGCAGTGCTGGCCATCGATGTGGTGAAAGGGGTATGCGCGACGGCGTTGGGGATTTCTCTGGGCGGAGGTAGCGCAATCGCGGGTGCCGCCGCCGGCGTGGCGACCGTGCTGGGGCATAACTACCCCGTATGGCTCCGGTTCCAGGGCGGACGGGGACTCGCACCCGCAGCCGGTGCCGTCCTCGTTATGCAATGGATGATCGTTCCGCTCTGGTGCGTGGCATGGCTCTGCAGCTACACTGCACTCCGGAGCGTGAACCCGGCGAATGCGCTCGCCTGCATGCTCCTGCTGGGGCTGGCGGCAGGCGTTCCATCGGAATACTCCTCGCGACTGCTGGGTGCTGCGGAAATCACCGTGCTGCGCGGCTTTATCATCATCCTGATGGGACTGATTCTGCTCCGTCACGCCGAACCTGTCCGGGATTTCCTTGCGGGAAGAAAGGAGAAGTGGCAATGAAACGGAATATTCTGATTACACTCCTCGTCCTCCTCGTTCCCTTTTTCGGCGGCGGATTGATCGGCTATAGCCTTGGCCACCGGTCTCCCGGCCCCGGGGGCGGGGCAGGGCAATCAACAGGCTCTGATCTCCCCTTCGGGGATGCCCGGACCGTCCGCGATGACGCCGCCCAGCGGGATTCCGTCGGCGACACCGTGACCGGCGGCCGCCGGAACGCCATTACCCGCGCTGTTGCCATGGCCAGCCCTGCCGTCGTCGGCATCAATGTCACCGAAGTGCGTGCATACCGTCAGTGGTCCCCCTGGGGCGATGATCCGTTCTTCCGCCAGTTCTTCGGCGACCGGACACAGTACCAGCAGGTGCAGGGACTCGGATCGGGGTTTATTATATCGCCCGACGGCTATATCCTGACCAACGATCACGTGGCCGGCAATGCCAAGGAAATCACCATCACCGTCACCAACGGGAAACAATACAAAGCGGAACTCATTGGCACGGATCTTATCTCCGATATTGCCCTTCTCAAGATTGACGGGAAAGACCTTCCGTATGTCCGGCTGGGCAACTCCGAAGACGTCATCGTGGGTGAATGGGTGATCGCCATGGGCAACCCGTTCGGTCTCTTCGACATCAACGACAAACCCACCGTCACGGTGGGCGTGGTGAGCAACACCGGCGTGAAGCTGCAGGCGCAGGAAGGCCGGGTGTACCGGGGCATGATCCAGACCGACGCCGCCATCAATTCGGGCAACAGCGGCGGTCCGCTTATCAACGCCCTGGGCGAGGTGATCGGTGTGAACGCGGTTATCTATACCCCCAACCAGGGGAGCATCGGGCTGGGATTCGCAATCCCGATCAACCGCGTGAAAAGCATTGTCGCAGAATTGAGAAAGAAGGGGAAGATTGAACGCGATTTCTGGACCGGCCTGGAAATCCAGCCGGTGGACCGCCGCATCGCCCGGTATTTCGGGATGGACAAGGTCGAAGGCGTGATCGTGAGCGATGTGAAACATGACAGCCCCGCGGAACGGAGCGGGTTTCATGTCGGCGACATCATCCTTGCTGCGAACGGCGAAACGGTGAACGATGAATCCACGATCATCGGACTTGTAGACGAAGCGAAAGCCGGCGACACCCTGAATCTGCGCGTTCTGCGGGAACACCGGACCCTTGACCTGAAACTTCACCTGGAAAAGCGCACCCAATGATCCACCGGTACACTCGCCCCGCCATGGGGAAAATCTGGAACGAGGAAAACAAATTCCGGATATGGCTGGAAATCGAAATCCTCGCCTGCGAAGCCCAGGCCGAACTGGGCGTCATCCCCCTCGATGCCGTGAAGGTGATCAGAGAGAAAGCGCGGTTCTATATCCCGCGGATCGAAGACATCGAGCGGGAAGTGAAACACGACGTGATTGCGTTCCTGACCAATGTGGGTGAATACGTCGGCCCCGAATCCCGGTATATTCATCTCGGGATGACGTCCTCCGACGTGCTTGACACCTGCCTCGCCGTGCAGATGAAACAGTCCGGCGAATTGCTCCTCAGTGACCTCCGGGCGCTGGCCGACGTGCTGGCGCGGCGCGCAAAAGAGTTTAAGACCACGGTGATGGTCGGCAGAACACATGGCATCCACGCGGAACCGGTCACCTTCGGCTTGAAGCTCGCCCTCTGGTACGATGAGACCCGGAGGCATATCGCACGCCTGACGCCCGCCGTCGAACGCATCGCGGTCGGACAGATTTCCGGCGCGGTGGGGACCTTCGAGCACCTGAGCCCGAAGGTCGAGGAATATGTCTGTGCGAAACTCGGTCTGACACCCGCACCGATTTCGACCCAGGTGGTCCAGCGGGACCGGCATGCGGAATTCATGACCACCCTCGCGGTCATCGGCGCATCACTCGAGAAATTTGCCACGGAAATCCGCCACCTGCAGAAGACCGAAGTGCTCGAAGCGGAAGAGTTCTTTGCCAAAGGGCAAAAAGGCTCGTCGGCAATGCCGCACAAACGCAATCCGATCACCTGCGAACGGATCGCCGGCCTTGCACGTGTGCTGCGCGGGAATGCCGTCGCCGCCCTCGAAAACGTCGCGCTGTGGCACGAACGGGATATCACGCACTCCTCCGTTGAACGGATCGTGGTCCCCGACAGCTGCATCCTCCTGGACTATATGCTCCACCTGACCACGGAAGTGCTGGATCAGCTGCTCGTATATCCGGACCACATGCGTCAGAACCTGGAACGCACGCATGGGCTGATTTTCTCGCAGTCGGTGCTGCTGGCGCTTACCCGCAAAGGGATGAAGCGCGAAGACGCTTACCGCATCGTCCAGAAATCGGCCATGGACGTCTGGCAATCGGGCAACGATTTCAAATCCCTTCTGCTGCAATCACCGGAGGTCATGGGGACGCTGTCCGAGGGCGATATCGAAGAGCTGTTTGACCTTGATCGTGCCATGCGCAATGTCGGGTATCTATTCGGGCGCGTGGGACTGGAGTGAACACCCTACAACACGAGGATCACATGGCAAAGAAGTTCCAGAATTTCATCAACGGCAAGTGGGTGGACGCGAAATCCGGCAGGACGTTCGAGAACCGTAACCCCGCCAACTGGGATGAGGTGATCGGTACCTTTCCGAAATCCGGGCAGGCGGACGTGGATGAGGCGGTCGTTGCCGCACGCACGGCGTTTGAAAAGTGGCGCCTGGTTCCCGCGCCGAAACGCGGCGATATC
This sequence comes from Ignavibacteriota bacterium, assembly GCA_003154155.1. GTDB lineage: Bacteria > Bacteroidota > Ignavibacteria > UBA10030 > UBA6906 > Fen-1255. The sequence goes on from PMCM01000069.1 coordinate 4,367, forward strand.
ATGCGCAGGGTCGGCGATCTGATGGTGGAACGCAAGGAGGACCTCGCACGCCAGATGACCCGCGAGATGGGCAAAGTGCTCGCAGAGACACGCGGCGACGTCCAGGAAGGGATCGATACCGCATACTATGCCGCGAGTGAGGGCCGCCGCCTCTTTGGACATACGGTTCCGTCCGAGCTGCCGAATAAATTCAACATGGCCATGCGCGTCCCCATCGGCGTGGCAGGCGTGGTGACACCGTGGAATTTTCCCATGGCCATCCCCACGTGGAAGATCTTCCCCGCCCTCCTGTGCGGCAATACCGTGGTGTTCAAACCCGCCTCGGATACCCCGGCGACGGCGACATCGCTCGTCGAAATTCTGATGGATGCCGGCGTTCCCGAAGGCGTGGTGAATATCGTCCACGGCGGCGGCGGCGAGGTCGGCATGGGCATCGTCAGCCATCCGGACGTCGACCTCGTCAGCTTCACCGGTTCAACCCCCGTGGGCAAGAAGATCTCTGAGGTCGCCGCAGCAACCCTGAAACGTGTGTCGCTGGAGCTGGGAGGCAAAAATGCCCAGCTGGTGATGGCCGACGCCGATCTGCATCTGGCCCTCGACGGCGTGCTCTGGGGGGCTTTCGGGACCACCGGCCAGCGTTGCACAGCGACCAGCCGGCTCTTGCTGCACGAGAAGATCTACGATACGTTCCTGCAAATGCTCGTCAACAGGGTGGCGAAGCTGAAACTCGGCGACGGCCTGCGTGAAGGCGTGGATGTCGGGCCGTGCGTGAACCAGGGGCAGCAGGAAACGGTGAAGAACTACGTGGACGTCGGCCTCAAGGAAGGCGCCACCCTTGCGTTCGGCGGCGCTGTGCCGAAGGATCCTGCGCTCGCCAAAGGCTGGTTCCATGAGCCGACCATTTTTGTCGGCGTCCAGCCCGGTCACCGGATCGCGAAGGAAGAAATTTTCGGGCCCGTGCTCTCGGTGATCAAAATCAGGTCGCTGGAGGAGGGCATCCGTGTGATGAATGACACAATTTACGGTCTCTCCTCTTCCGTCTATACAAAGGATATCAACGACGCCTATACCGCCATCCGCGACATCAAGGCCGGGATCACCTATATTAATGCCCCGACCATCGGCGCCGAAGCCCATATGCCGTTCGGCGGCGTCAAGCAGACCGGCAACGGGCATCGCGAAGGCGGATGGACGGTGTACGATTTCTTCTCCGAATGGAAGACCGTCTACGTAGATTACAGCGGCGGATTGCAGCGCGCACAAATCGACAACTACGAAAAGTAATCGCCGTGGCACACCAACCCCTCTATTTCGTCTCGCTTTTCGAGCACGACGAGTTCTTCTAACCTCTGCTCCACAGGGGAGGGGAGCTGCGTCCCCTCCCATCGTTTCTTCGTGTCCTGTGTAATCCCTTTTTCCTGACAACGAAAACTAAGGAGCAGACCCATGGCTGCTGGCAATGTGACCAAAACCCGTTCCCGCCGCCGAACAGGCAAACCCCTGTCGCGCACAGTGAAATCGACTCCCCGTACACCTCCCCGCCGGTCTTCGCACCGCCCGGTCCACCGGGTGACCTCCGGCACAGGCATCGCACCGGAACAGGTGCTGCCCACCCTGAAAAAACACCTGCTCGTCGACGGCTTAGAGGTCGTCATCGATCTCCATAAGAGCCGCGGTAGCTATATTGTCGACGCCCGGGACGGCAAACGCTATCTCGATTTCTTCACGTTCTTTGCATCGTCTCCCGTTGGTCTCAACCATCCGAAGATGACGTCGCCCGCATTTCTGAAAAAACTGGCCTATGTTGCTGTGAACAAGCCGTCGAACTCTGATATCTACACGACGGAGCAAGCGGAATTCCTCGAGGTGTTCGCCCGGGTGGCTATGCCGGAATACCTCCCGCATGCCCTGTTTATCGAGGGAGGCGCGCTGGGTGTGGAAAACGCGCTCAAGACGGCCTTCGACTGGAAAATCCGCAAGAACTTCGCCCGCGGTTACAAGGAAGAACGGGGAAAGCAGATCATCCATTTCCGGCAGTCATTCCACGGACGGTCGGGCTACACGCTGTCGTTGACGAACACCGATCCGGCCAAGACTGATCTCTTCCCGAAGTTCTCCTGGCCCCGCGTGACAAACCCGGCCGTGCGATTCCCGCTGAACGAGGAGAACCTCGCCCGCGTTGCGCAGGCGGAACAGGTCAGCATCAACGAGATTAAGGAAGCGTTCGTCAAGAACAAGGACGACATCGCTGCACTGATCATCGAACCGATCCAGGGAGAAGGAGGCGACAATCACTTCCGGAAGGAGTTCTTCCAGGCCCTGCGCCAGCTGGCGGATGAAAATGAGGCCATGCTGATCTTGGATGAAGTGCAAACCGGCATCGGGATGACCGGCAAGATGTGGGCGCACCAGCACTTTGTCGAGCCCGATATGATCGCGTTCGGGAAGAAAATGCAGGTGTGCGGCTTTCTTTGCGGCCGCCGCGTTGAAGAGGTGCACGACAACGTCTTTGCCGTCTCCAGCCGCATCAACTCCACCTGGGGCGGCAATCTCGTCGATATGGTGCGGGCTCAGCGCTATCTCGAGATCATCGAGGAGGAGCACCTGGTGGAAAATGCCCGGGTGACCGGCATCCATCTCGTCAACCGGCTCAACGAGCTGACCGCCGAGTTTCCTTCACTGCTCTCGAATGCGCGCGGACGGGGTCTCTTCGCCGCGTTCGACGTCGTCACGCCGGAACAACGGACGAAAATCCGGGCGGATGTCTTTGCACGCGGGTTGATCGTGCTGCCCTGCGGCGAGAAGACCATCCGGTTCCGTCCGCCGTTGACCGTGACGAAAGCTGAAATCGACGAGGGGATCGGCATCCTCCGGAATGCCCTCAAGAAGGTGTAAGCAGGATGGCCCGGATCCGCGAGACCCGCCTGCCCGTCAGGCGGGCCTCATGCGATCTGCGTAAGCGGACGCCCATGCTGCCGGGTGAGTCTTGCGATTCAGTCAAATGTTCTTATCTTTTGCTAGCCACCCCCGTTCATTTCCAAGAGTCTTTGCCAGCGCCCCAAACCTGTCAGGATTCCATCTTGTTCAATCTCATGAGGTCAGCAATGCCAACCACGAGTGATAACCTGAAAGAAGCCTTCGCCGGCGAAAGCCAGGCATTTCAGAAATATACTGCGTTCGCCAAGAAGGCCGAACAGGACGGATTTCCCAATATTGCCAAACTGTTCCGGCTCACCGCAGAGGCGGAAAAGATCCATGCAGACGGGCACCTGAAGAGCATGGATGGCGTTGGAGCGACGGTGGAAAACCTGCAGGCCGCGATCAACGGTGAGACCTATGAGTTTACTTCTATGTATCCTCCGATGGTCAAGCAGGCGGACAAGGACGGGCACAAGGCAAAGCGCATGTTCGCCTATGCGGTGGAAGCCGAAGCGGTCCATGCGCGCCTGTATACGCAGGCTATCAACGCGGCAAAAGGCGGGAAAGATCTGGCCGTGACCGAATTCTTCCTCTGCCCTGTGTGCGGGTTTATTGAATTCGGCAAGGCGCCGGAGAAATGTCCCGTGTGCGGCACGCTGGGAACGAAGTTCATCAAAGGCTAGCACATAGCTGTCCACTCACACACGAGCCGCACCGGTTTCTCCGATGCGGCTCATGCGTTTCAGTGTCCGTCAATTGTCACTGGTCCATCGACACCAGGTTTTTATTTGAGAAGTGTCATCGTCCGGGTCTCCACGGAGGTCTGCCCTGCGGTTTCTTCCTGCAGCCTGTAGATATACACGCCGCTTGCGAAACCCGCACCGTTAAACGCACTCACATACAGGCCGGCGGGAAGCACGTCATTCTGCAACAGAGCGACCTCCCGGCCCAGCACGTCGTACACTGCCAAGCGCACATGACCTGCCGTCGGGACTCGGTACTCGATGGTCGTCCCGGGGTTGAACGGATTGGGATAGTTCTGTTCCAGCAGGTACGTCACAGGGACGGTGGGGAAAGAATTGGTGTCGGTGCTGGCCAACCGGTCGAGTGCCGCTTTGGCATTGATGATCCCCCAGCCGACGAGATTGTTCGGTGCCAGGGCATTGGACGCGGTCGACTTCATGGCAGTGGCAATCTGCACGGGCGTCGCATGCGGATAGGCTTTCACGAGGAGTGCGGCCACGCCTGCGGCGAGAGGACACGAAAACGATGTTCCCTGTGCGAAGGGTATATATCCGATCATGTCATCCGCATTCGCAACATAGACCGAGGTGCCGAGCGCCATGAGGTCGGGCTTGATCCGGGGGGGGGCCGAAGTGGTCGGACCGACCGAGCTGAAAGAAGTCCGCGCGCCGTTGAGGGCAACTGCACCGATGGCAAGCACGCTGTCGGCATCCGCCGGGGCGCCGAGCGTGTTGTGTGAGGCGTTCGATCCTTCGTTGCCCGCAGAATTGACGACGACGATGCCCTTGCGTACCGCCATCGCAGCGGCGCGAGAAATAAGCGTCGTCCGACCGTTCATGTCCTCCCACGTCCAGCTGGTGTACGGTGCGTCGAATGTCAGGTAGCCCAATGACGTACTTGTGACCTGCACGCCGAGACTGTCGGCCCACTCGATTGCTGCCAGCCAGTTGTCTTCCTCGACAGGGGTCTCGCTGCTGTCGTTTTCCGTGCGGGCCAGGATGAAGGAGGCGCCAAAAGCCGGTCCGATCAGCTGGCCGGCCTTGTACCCCCCGATAGTCGACAGAGTTTCGATGCCGTGGCTGCCGAAGTCTGTGGAGGGATTCGACGGTACCACGCTTGTCTTGTGATCCACAAAATCGTGCGTGGCGATAATATGCATGGGGACGAGCGACTCGTGCGTGAGCAAACGGAACCCGTTGTCGAACACGCCCACGATGACACCTTCGGCATGATTGCCAAGGTCGTGCACTGCGGGCACGTTGATCTGCTGGACCTGGTTGATCGATTGCCCGTAATCAAGTGAGTGCACCCCCTCCGTCTTGGCCGGCGGGGGAGGGACCTCACCGGATCCGGTGCCGTCCGGGGTCGGGGCACGTTTCCCATACCTGGCCACGAGTTCGATGCTGGCGACATACGGCAGGCGCGCGATCTCCTGGATCGACGCTGACGACGCGATGGCGCTGACGGCATTAAACCACCGGGTTCGTTGCCGGATCATCGCACCTGCCGCGACAAGGGCGTTGACATATCCCTCCTCAATGGGCAGGTCTGTCCCGTCCACCAACTGCTCTTCCGGCAGGACGTTGCGCCTGCGGCTCAGGGATCGCTCCGTGACCAGCGATGACGGAATGACCGGCTTCCGGATCTCGTTTCTCCCCTTATTCGCAAAGGTCACCCAGACCACAAAGGGCTCGTCCGGCCTGCGTACCTGCAAAGCGGCGGCCAGATGGTCGCCGATCTTGACGGCGGAGGAGGCTAACTGCAAGGGGGGGAGCAAGGCGAGTGTGAGGATGAGTCCAGAGAGCTTCATGGGGCTATTCCGCGTCGACATAGATGAATAGGATCATCGTAGAATACTTATTCCCGCATGGAGAAGCAAGAACTCTGCGTCAAAAGGGCCAGTTGAATAGGGCGCTGAAATTTCGTAATTTCTCGCTATGGAAACTGCAAGCAAGCTGGATCAATCGCTCCTTTTTGATACTCCCCTGGTCGAACGCCTTCTGGTCGATTTCCTGAAAGACGAATCGCACCAAGCCGGATTCACCCGTGGAGTGCTCGGGTTGTCGGGCGGAGTGGACTCCGCCGTCTGCGCCGCGCTGGCGAAAAAGGCGCTGGGTCCGGAAAACGTGACCGGTGTCTTGATGCCCCATCGCACTAGTAATCCCCGCAGCCGTGAAGATGCCGAGCTCGTTGCCCGCACGCTTGGTATCACCACGGAGCTGGTGGACATTTCCCCGATGGTGGATCCGTATCTCAAGAATATCGGTGCTTCGGAAAAGGTGCGCGCGGGGAACGTGATGGCCCGGGAACGGATGATCGTGTTGTACGACCTTTCGCAGCGCGATCGCGCACTGGTGCTCGGGACAAGCAACAAGACGGAATTGCTGCTGGGGTACGGCACACTGCATGGCGACATGGCGAGCGCAATCAATCCGCTCGGCGATCTGTATAAAACACAGGTGTGGCAACTCGCCCGTGCGCTCGGGCTCCCGGAACAGGTGGTGAACAAGAAACCGTCGGCGGATCTCTGGGACGGCCAGACGGATGAAGGGGAATTCGGATTCACGTATGCCGATGTGGATCGTCTCCTGTATTTCATGATCGACCAGCGCCGTACCGATGCCGAATGTCAGGGTGCGGGCTTCCGGCCTGAGTTCATTGCGCGCATTCGCGGTATGGTCTCCGGAAGCCAGTTCAAGCGACGCCCTCCCGTGATCGCCAAGGTGTCGCACCGGACGGTGAATGTCGACTTCCGGTACGCACGGGACTGGGGCATATGAGCGAAGCCATCGAGCGGGGGGCGCTCTATCTCGTGGCTACGCCCATCGGTAATCTGGAGGACATCTCGCGGCGGGCCGTCATGATCCTCGAAGGAGTCGATTGCGTCGCCGCAGAAGACACGCGCACCTCGGGGGTTTTGCTCGCACACCTGGGCATCAAGAAACCGATGGTCAGCTACCATAGCTATAACGAAGAACGCCGCATCGAAGAGTTTCTGCAACGCCTCCGGGGCGGAGAGACGATCGCCGTGGTGACGGACGCCGGCACCCCCGGGATATCCGATCCGGCGTTTGCGCTCGTTCGCGCCGCCGTCGAAGCGGGTATACGGGTTATCCCTATTCCGGGCGCGAGCGCAGTCCTGCCAGCCCTCGTGGCCAGCGGCCTCCCGGCCGACCGGTTCGTGTTCGAGGGGTTCCTCCCGGTGAAGAAAGGCCGCGCCACACGGCTGAAGCTCCTGCACGACGAGACACGCACCATCGTGCTGTATGAAGCTCCCCACCGAGTCGAGCGGACCCTGCAGGATCTGCTGGATGCACTCGGCGACCGGCCCGCGGTCCTGGCGCGCGAGATGACAAAGAAATTCGAAGAATTCCGGCGCGGCACGCTTGCCGCGCTTCTTGACGGCGTCCGGCACAAACCGCCCAAGGGCGAGATGGTGATTGTCGTGCAGGGGACCGGCGCCCGAACCTCATCCAGGGACTCACGGCATGGCGAAATCGACTCCTCCACGTCTGAGACTGCGTGATACACATCACCCGGTCCTGTACGAAATCAACACCGGCATCCTCCTGCGGGAATGTTCGGCTACCGCCGGCAAAAGCGTCACCCTCGCTGACATCCCGGATATCCTGATCGATGAATGGGCATCACTCGGATTTGACGCCATATGGCTGATGGGCGCCTGGACCCGCAGCGACATCAGCCGCGCCATCGCCCGGATTCACACCGGCCTGCAGGAAGAATACCGCAACGCCCTGCCCGATGTCACCCCCGAGGATATCGATGGCAGCCCGTATTCGGTGCGATCGTATCGCGTCGCCCCGGAGTTCGGGGGCAATGCCGCCCTCCGCCGCCTGCGTACACGGCTTGCGAAACGTGGACTGGGTCTCATCCTGGATTTCGTCTGCAATCATACGTCTCGCGACTGCCAGTGGGTGCGCACGCACCCCGAATGGTACATCAACGGCCGCGCGGGGGAGGATGTCACACGGCCGGATATGTTCTTCCGCACTGACACCGTGAAAGGCGACCGGGTGCTGGCGTTCGGACGGGACCCGTTTTATCCGGGGTGGACCGACTCGGCGCAGCTCAACCACCGGTCGCACGCCGCCCGCACAGCCATCATCGAAGAGCTGGACCGGATCTCCGCGTTATGCGATGGCGTGCGCTGCGATATGGCGATGTTGCTCCTGAACGATGTCTTCATGCAGACGTGGGGGGAACTGCTTGCCATGCCGCCGGCCGATGAGGCTCGGGGGGAATTCTGGCAGGACGCCATTCGTCATGTCACCGCGCGACACCCGGATTTCTTCTTCATCGCAGAGTCCTACTGGAATCGCGAATGGGACCTGCAGCAGCTGGGATTCCGGTATACCTATGACAAGACCCTGTATGACCGCCTTCTGCATGAAGGCGCGACTTCGGTGCGGGATCACCTCCGGGCAGAACTTCTGTATCAATCCCGCTCCCTGAGGTTCCTGGAAAATCACGATGAGCCGCGTGCCGCCCGCGTGCTTCCCTCCGAATCGTGGCACTTTGCCGCCGCGCTCGTAACGTTCACCGTGCCGGGGATGCTGCTGGTGCATGAGGGACAAATGGATGGTCGTGCGGTGCGTCTCCCGGTGCAGTTGAGGCGACGGCCGTCAGAACCACCCAACCAGCGCCGTGCGGCGTTCTACAGTGAGCTGCTCCACACCATCAGCTGCGGCGTGATCCGGGAAGGGGAGTGGCAGCTTCTGGAGGTCCAGGGTGCGTGGCACGAGAACCAGTCGATGAACAATTTTATCGCATTCTGGTGGAGCCATCCCGCACACGGGACCAGGATGATCGTGGTGAACTACGCTCCGCACAGCGGCCAATGCTACATCCGGGTTCCGGTGCAGAACTTTGATCCGGGCTTGATTGAGTTTCGGGATCTCCTGGGAAATGCCACCTATGCGCGCGACAGGGCCGGGCTGATCACAAAGGGGATGTATTTTGACCTCCCCGGCTACGGGATCCACTTTTTTGACGTGGGTTGTGCGCGAAAGCAGTCTCCCGCCTGATTTTTTCCCTTGACCCTTGACAAAGAGGGTTTTTTTTGTTTTATTGTTAGCACTCGTCAGGTGTGAGTGCTAACATAGTTCAAATACAACTGTAAGTCATTTAATTTCAATAATTTAACAACTTGGAGGCGAGACATGAAGATTAAACCGTTGGCTGATCGCGTCATTATCAAGCCGGCCGCCGCTGAGGAGCGCACGAAAGGCGGCATCATTCTTCCCGATACGGCAAAAGAAAAACCGGTTATCGGCGAGGTCGTCGCAGTGGGTCCCGGCAAAATCAGTGATGACGGCAAGAAAGTCACAATGGAAGTGAAAGTCGGCGATAAGGTTCTCTACGGCAAGTACTCGGGCACCGAAGTCACATATGAAGGTGATGAGTACCTGATCATGCGCGAAGCCGATATCTTCGCGATCGTCTAACGCACCCACGGAATTCGTACATAAAAATTCAGGAGAAGAGTTACAATGGGAGCAAAACTCATTAACTTCGACACCGAGGCTCGGTCCGCGCTCAAGCGTGGTGTGGACCAGCTGGCCGATGCGGTGAAAGTGACACTCGGTCCCAAGGGCCGGAACGT
>PMCM01000298.1 GCA_003154155.1 Ignavibacteriota bacterium
CCGGCTTCGATCTTGGAGAAATCAAGTATGTCATTCAGAATCCGCAGAAGACTCTCGGCCGACGTTTTGACGGTCTGCAGGTAGTTGTGCTGTTCGCTGGTCAGCGGCGTTCCCAGAACAAGCTCTGTCATGCCGATGACGCCGTTNNTCATGGCTCATATTTGCCAGGAATTCGCTCTTGGCACGGGAGGCGGCTTCGGCTCTCAGCTTTGCAGCAGCAAGTTCCTCGGCTGTTTGCTTGAGGTGCTCCTCTGCACGCGCTCGAACGACGGCAGTGCCGATACTCGCAGCCGCGGCCATCAGGATGGACACCTCGCTCTCCGTCCACACCCGCTCCTGCGAACAGTCGTCCAACCCGGCAAACCCCCAGAAGGTGTTATTCAGAAAGATTGGTATGATGAGGATTGACACGATGCCCTGCGAGCGCAGGATCTCTGCCTCGCCTGCGGGCAGATCATCCACCCCACCATGGATGGTCTCACCCCGGCGGAGAATCTCGTACCAGCGTCCGGACTTTTCTTCATAGGAGAGGTTCTGCAGGGACTCTGCTTCCGTCATGCCTTCCGCCCACCATGCGAAGCGCCGGCTGAACGCGGGCCTTCCCGTGTCAGGGTGCGGATGGTTCTCGAAGAGAGAAATTCGGTCCACCACTGTGGCCGTCCCGATCAGCCGCAACGCCGTGCCGATGCTCTCCCGGTAGTCGGCGCTCCTGAGCAAGACGCTTGTGGCCTCACCGACCGCGTCAAGAATCCGGTCCTGTCTCTCGAGCCCAAGCTGTGCCAGTTTCCTCTCGGTGATTTCGTATCCCGTGCCGAGGACGGCGGGGGCCCCGTCATGCACGAACAGCCCCGCACTGAAATCGACCCACCGTACTTTGTTCTCTTTCGTGAGAATCCTGAACTCGTACCGGTCCACGACCGACTCACCGCGGATCCAGCGCAACACCGCGTCACGCACTGAGGTTCTGTCGTCCGGGTGGACGAGATCCCAGAGTGACTTTGCCGCAAGTTCCTCCGTGCTGTATCCCGTGAGTTCGGCTGTGCGCGAATTCACGAAAAGAAATCTCTTTTGATCCAGGATGGTAATACACGCAGGCGTGGTGTTGATCAGCGAACGGAGGTTTGTCTCGCTGCGTGTGAGAGCCTCTTCCGCCTTCCTGCCCGTGGTCACGTCTTCAATGATAATCGAATACCGGGGATCCCCCAGGACCGATGGCCCGATGTACCCCACGGTCACCTGCAGAAAGCGGCGTCCGTCATTCAACTCCTGCGCAAAGTCAACCCGGATCGGGAACCCCGATCGCTGGCTGCGCAGCAATACGTTGCGCCAGTACCGGTGCTGCACCGCGGTCAACCCGATGGCCCGGACCGAATCACCCTCCAATTCTTCCGATCTCCGGCCCACAAACCGCTCGGCGGTCCGGTTGATCTTCCGGATGACGATCGCGTTGTTGCGGATCTCTGCAATGGCCATCATCAACGGGGATGCATCGTAGAAGCTCCTCAGCGTCGACTCGTTCTCGCGAGTGGATCTCTCGACCCGCTTCCGCTCCAGAATACTGCGCCGCAGCGTATACGCGAGAAGGATAAAGACCGCAACGAGCACGCAGGCGAGCAGTATGGCCCACCAGCTCAGATATACCGGCGGCTTGATCACAATCGTTCGCTGAACGGGCTCACTCCACAGGTGCCCTATCTGCTGGGCCCGGACTTGAATCGTATAGATCCCATGTTTCATTTTCGGGATGATGACCTCTCCGGTGAGAGCGGAGAGCGACCAGCTACTGTCCCTTCCCAGGAGCCGCGTCTGGTATAATGTCCCGTCGGAGGGATGGGCAACCTCCACCACATCCATATCGACATACGCGCCGTCTTCGAACTCGTTCCCCATCGTGCCACCGTGGAGCTGGTCCGCGCCGTCGACGCGCATCAACTCCATAAGAGGGGTCCGTGAGGTATCGAGCGTGCCGATCTGTTCGCGCCAGTAACAGACCCCGTGCGCTGTGGCAACCCACAAGCGCTGGTCACTGTCAACCGTCAATCCGCGATATGCTGTTGTCGTGCTTGTCAGCCCCTCGTTTTGACCGAACCTGCAGAGTGTTCCGTGGCCAAGACGCAGAATGCCCCGATCAGTCCCCAACCAGATGTTCCGGTAGGCATCGACCGCGATGGCTTTGATGGGTTCATGCTGAATCTCGTCTTCACCGGGAATGTGCACGATCCCGGAAGGGGCAATCGCGAGCAGCCCGTTGTTTGTCGCCGCCAGGATGTTTCCGTCAAAGTCGAAGGCGATGTCAAAGACCTCGCAGGGACGGACTGCCGGGGGCCTCATTGCGGAAAGAACCGGACGGAATCCGTCGATCGACGGATTGTATCTGAACAGACACCCTTCAGATCCAACTCCACCTGCCACGATCGCGCCATCCGTGCGCTGCCGGATGACACTGATGCGCGCTGCCAGACCACGCGAGTGATCATATTTGTGTAGCGTGCCGTTGCGGTCGAGTCGAATGACGCCTTCGAGCCCGTCTTCACACGCCCAGATATTTCCTTCTCCATCCCGCAACTGATGTATGATCAGCCGGTTTGCAGAGTCGGGCATGTTGACCCGCGCTGTCCGTCCGTGCTCCCGATGCAGAATAAACCCATCGCGAAAACCGAGATAGAGATTTCCGGGTTCACCGGTCAGACTCAGGAGGAGGCTTCCCGGGGCGTTGTAGAGAATTTTCGATCTGACGCCATTCGTGGAATGCGACATTTGGAAGACGAACCGGCCGTCGGTCGCCAGCACGGACCCGTCGGCAGAGGCAACAACATTCTGGACATAGAGGTTCTCCAGATTCAGCGGCACCTCCGCGAACAAGGTCGGATGGACATAGGCGACCCCTTCATCCGAACTGACCCACATGCCGCCGTCGTGCGAAGGGCGCACCCTGTTGATGACCTGATGCGGCAACGCGGCATATGCCACCGGAACGCCCTGTCCCGTGGTTGGAGGGAGCAGGTACAGCCCCTTCTTCCAGGTGCCGATAAAAACAGTCCCGTCCTCCGATTGCGCAATCGTCGAGACCGCCGGCAGCGGCAGCACCTTTTCCAGACGAAGGGTCGCAGGGGAACGTGAGTCCACGACTTCGAAAATCCCCTGGCTCCCGCCGAACCAGAGCGTGCCATCTTTCAGGCGGATCGTGGCGTCGACCAGAAATCGGCTGGGAGGCGCTGACTGATGCAGCGCCTGTTGGAATTCTTCATGCACGGGATCGTAGGTGAAGACATGGCCCCGTTCGGACACGGCGATCAGCGTGCCGAAGCGGTCTTCGATCACCTGGAATGATCGTGTGTAGCTGTTTGTGCGGCAGGTTTCGGAAAACGGAAAGCGCTTGAGGGCGCCGTGCTGCCAGCGCACCACGGCATTGGGCTCGCTGATCCATAATGCTCCCCGGGAGTCTTCGTACATTGTCTTGGGGTAGAACAGCGTAGAGTCGGTGGGAGCGGGACCGCACCGGAGCAGCAGTTCCATCGTCGCATCGATGCCGTTGCGGTGGACGAGCAGGATCCCCTGATCCGTCACGACAAACAACCGGTTGTCGCGGGCGAGCAGAAAGTCTTTTACGTATGGGCTCGGGAGCTCATCCACAAACGTCGCAAATCGCTGTCCATCGAACCGCACCAGCCCAGCGTCAGTGGCTATCCAGACGAATCCCGATTCATCTTCGAGTATCGATTTGGTGAGGTTTGACGAAATACCCTGGGCGCGTTCGTAGGTAATTGTCCTGAGGCCCTCTGCACGGCACAATTCGGTCCGGATGCTCGGGAATCCGCACACGACAATAATTGCTATAAAAAGCCATTCTTTGCGGATCATTCGTTTGGCCGTGAGTATTCGCAAATAGAACAGCCAAATACATGCCAACCAATTATCATGCATATATTTAGGGTAATCGGGTATCCCAAGAACTCAACAGGAGAAAGGCAACCAATTGGCGAATACTGACCACATCAGTATGGCGGGGATGTTGAGCATTACTCTGGAGGAGAACTCGGGGAGCCGGCGCGGCCGGGATCATATCTACTGGATATGCCGACCGCTACGTTTGAAGGGCGTTACATAAATGCGAAAGCCGGGCGCAGGCCCGGCTTTCGCGTTTCGGCAGCGTCAACACACGCTACGCAAGCGCTTTGCGTATGTCGGCAAGACGACCTGCGGATCCCAGCTTTTGGGACTTGTGGACAATGAACGCGGCGTATTCCTTGACAAAGATCTCCCCGGGTTTCCGGAAATCGAAGTTTTCCGGGAAATCCCTGAAGTGCTCCCGGTGAACCCTGGTCCATACCAGTCTCCCGTCGGTATCGATATTCACCTTGGTCACGCCGAGCGATGCGGCGCGCGCAAACTCGTTTTCATCAACTCCGCATGCCGACGGATCCAGCTTTCCCCCCGCAGCATTCACTCTGCGCACTTCTTCTGCGGGAACGGAACTCGAGCCGTGCATCACCAGCGGCACTCCGGGAAGCAGCTTCTGGATGGCCTCGATGACGTGGAAGTGGAGCGACTGATGACCCTTAAACTTATAGGCGCCGTGACTCGTGCCGATGGCCACTGCAAGGCTGTCACAACCTGACCGGCGCACAAATTCCGTCGCTTCCTTGGGATCGGTCAAGCGGGCGTTCTTCTCGTCCACCTTGATATCCTCTTCCACCCCCCCCAGCTGTCCCAATTCCGCTTCCACAGAAAGGCCTTTCGCGTGCGCCCGCTCCACCACACGGCGTGTCGTCGTGATATTTCCTTCAAATGGTTCATGGGAAGCGTCAATCATCACCGAGGAGTAGAATCCGGAATCTATGCACTCGTAACAGGTCTTTTCATCGCCGTGGTCGAGATGCACCGCAAATATCGCATCCGGGAAGAGCTTCTCGGCGGCGCGGATGATGGCTTCGATCATCGGGATCCCAGCATATTGGCGGGAGCCTTTCGAGATTTGGATGATGAACGGCGCCTGCGACTGGATGCAGCCCTTGAAGAGGCCCATCGCCTGCTCGGCGTTGTTGATGTTGTATGCGCC
>PMCM01000327.1 GCA_003154155.1 Ignavibacteriota bacterium
CACCGCAAGACAGCCCCCCCACTGACTATCTTATCCAATCCCCCCCCGACAAATTGCACGAAGAAGCCTAGTCCGAACAGCCCGAAAACGATCGACGGAACACCGGCGAGCGTGTTGACCGCAAACCGGATCAGGCGCGCCAGTGCCGATTGTGTGCTGGCATATTCACTGAGGTAGACCGCCGTTACTGTGCCGATCGGCACGCCGGCAATGGACATGATCATGACGAGGAGGGCGGTNNGTGCCGACGATGGCCGGAAAGATCCCGCCGGCGGTCATGCCTTCTGTCGGAGCGGCGGAGATGAACTCCCACGACAGGACATCCCAGCCCCCGACGATGATGGTTACCATAACATAGATCACGATCGCCACGATTGCAAATGCGGCAACACCGGTCAGGGTGACGAGAGTTGTGCCCACCAGTTTCTTCTTGAGCTTCATCGTCATGCACCACGGAATCGTTTGAGGAGCCGCTGCCGGATGAACAACTCCGCCCCTGCATTCATGGCAAAAGTGAACACAAAGAGCAATGCGCCGAGGAAGAACAGGACGGTATAGTGGGTGTCGCCGAAGACCACTTCCGCCATCTCTGCACCAATCGTCGCTGACATCGTGCGAACGGGTTCCACGGGATCGAAGGAGAGCAATGCGGCATTGCCAGTTGCCATCAAGACGATCATCGTTTCCCCAAATGCCCTTCCAAATCCCAGGACGACGGCGGCAAATACCCCCGGGGTTGCCGCAGGGAGAGTGACGAGAAACGCCGTCTGCCATCTCGAGGCACCCAGTGCAAGGCTCGCCTCAGTCAGGTACCCGGGGACAGCCGTTAAAGAGTCTTCCGTGACCGTGTAGATGATCGGAATGACGGCAAGGGACATCGCGACACCACCGACGAATGCATTCAGGCGATACTGGTACCCGAATGTGTTCTGCAAGAAGGACGCGATGATGACAAGAGCGAAAAAGCCGATGACCACGGAGGGAAAACCCGCGAGAATTTCAATGGTCGGTTTCAGGACCTCCTTCGCCCATCTCGGTGCAAACGACGATGTGAAGAGCGCCGCCAGTATTGCAATGGGCGCTGCAAGGAGAATGGCGATCAACGTTGCCTTAAAGGATCCCATAAACAGCGGAAGAAGACCGTATTGCGGATGTGATGACACAGGTTGCCACGACGTCGACGCCAGGTTCCTCGCCGTCACCTCGCCTTCCCCACCGCTTGTCTCGGAGCGCATGGATTGCTCCTTGCCTTTCGACATGTTCGCAGAGCCGGCGCCGAGATTTTCCTCACCATACGTCTCCACGTCGGCGGCGCCGTGCGTCACGGCAACTGCTTCGGATGTGGAAAATATGGGCAGAGCTTCCCGGAAGACAAACACAAAGATCAACACGATGGTGGCCAACGATACGAAGGCCACAGAGGTAATGATCTTCTCTGCAAGAAACTCATCCAATCGGAAGCGCTTCTTGAGGTCGGCCGCAGTAAGCTCTTTGCGCTTCCCCCTCGTGTCCGGTGCGGGCTGACCCATGGCTTGTCCTGGTGTTGATTCCTGCACACCCGGGTTGTTGCCCAAGAACGATACGGCATCGGGTGAGGTGTTCATGAATAACAGTTCCACTCAGTCTATGGTGAATCGTTCGTGCGACAGACAAGAGGGGCGACTGCAGGTGACGTCGCCCCTCATGCCATTCTGCGCTCCCACCACATTCCAGCACTAGCGAATCGGGAAATAGCCGACTTCAGTCACAACCTTCTGTCCCTCTTCGCTCAGCGTCCAATCGATATATTCTTTGAGCGTACCGGTCGGCCGGTTACGCACGTACATATACAGGTACCGGCTGATGGGATAGTTGCCCGACTTGATATTCTCCAAGGTCGGGCTGTACGCGGGCGATGACGGGTCCTTCTTCACTTTGAGTTCGCGAATACCCTTGCCATACGCAGCTCCACCGTAGCCGATGCCTGCTTTGTCTTTTGCCACTGCATTCACCACGGCGGCGGTGCCGGGCATGCTCTGCACACTCGAAGAATAGTCATCACCCATGAGCACATTGTCTTTAAAATACACGTACGTTCCGGAGCTATTTTCGCGGCCGTACATGATAATCTTTGCGTTCGGTCCGCCGATATCCTTCCAGTTCGTGAGCTTTCCCGTGTAGATGTCTCTTAACTGCCCGAGCGAAAGCTCCTGCACCGGACATTCCGCGTTGACGTACACAGAGAGCCCGTCTAACGCGCTCTTGATCTCGACACCGCGCGTGCCATACCGCTGTTTGAGCTTGTCAAATTCGCTCGGTTTCATCGGGCGGGACGCATTGCAGATGTCGGTCGCACCGTTGATCAGCGCGGAAATGCCAACGCCGGACCCTCCGCCGGTCACCTGAATGACCACATCGGGATGAGCCACCATGTATTTCTCAGCCCAACGCTGAGCCAAAATGACCATGGTGTCGGACCCCTTGACCGTGATCTTCCCACCGCCAAGCACTGTCGTGCTTGCCAACATGGCGACTGCGAGAACCGCTATGCACAGCTGCTTCATGTGACGACTCCTTGATTAGAGAGGTTATTCACGATGATCAGAACTTGTATTGGACACGGAACGTGAACACGTTGTCCCGAGCATCATCGGCATACTGATAGAGAGACGATTTGACGTCGGTGATTCCTGTCAACTTTTCGTTGTGCACCATCTCATAGTAGAACATGAGCTTGACGTTGTCATCCAAATGGTGGACGAATCCCAGCCCGAGGGTTGTAAACGCAATGTCGGTCGAGGTCAGCCCTGTGGCTCCGCTGGTATTCGCAGATGTGAAGTCACCCGCCCCGACCTTGGTATTCGGATCATACGAATCGTATTTCACCACGATCTGCTCGTGGTCGCCAATGTTCTGGATATAATAGATGAGGTACCCGGAGACTTCACGCTGGTAGAGCGCACCCGCAACCTGGGCAGACGGGCTCGTGGATGTCGATGAAGCGTTCGGCTGCTTCCCGACAATGTACTCGCCGCGAAGGATGGCCCCGCCGATCGACGGGATGTCAATGTAGAACTGAGCATCGATGCCGTAGTACGTCCGCGAAACGCCGGCACCCAGGTTGGTCGCCGTTGTATCAACAGTATATCCCAGAGATCCGTTGGACAGTGTCCCCATAGTGTACAGATTCCTTGTTGCGTTGCGCACTCCGCCGAAATAGCCGGAAACGCCCAAGTCAAGTGCCGCGCCGATTCCATCGAGGGGTATCTGTGCAGCCAGATGCCCAATGACATCCTTGTAATTGTCATACTCATTAGCGGTCGGGCCTGACCCGTTGAATACGCCGAGATCAAGCCGGAGGAAACTCAGAGGTCCTGTCGGAGGCGCAACGAAGATCTCCCCGCCAAGCTCGCGTTCGCCCGGGAATAAGGTCTGGTAAATCCGCGCCCGTTCCGGCGTTTCACGGTTACTTGAGGAATAGGCAATTTCATAACCGAACGGCCTGTTGAAAATACCCATCTGCAACCCAAAGGTCTTCGTCCAGGGTTCCGTGACCATTAAATAGGCGTCTTTGGTCGTAAACCCGGTCTGGATGGCGTCAACCTGCAGAACAAACTGGGTCAGCACGTTGTCATACACAACCTTGAGACGTCCCCGGCGTACCTGGAACATATTCTTCGTCGCGCTGGGGAATGCACCTCCTGCGAAGTTCCCAATCGGATAGTTGATGACCGGATAGGAGCCGCTCGGCGTCGACGGCCACAGGTCGACATCCGCCAGCCTCCACTGGGGCTGCAAATAGCCGCTAATCTTGATTTTGCGGAGGGCATCCACGTACCCCCGGTACTCGGCTGCAGATTCACTCACGCCCTGCAGCGCATCTTTCACCTCTTGGAGTTCCTCCTTTGTCGCGGCCTGTTCCTGTGCTCGTGTGGACAAAGGGAGCGCAAACGCAAACACCGCTGCCGCCAAAAGTATTCCCTGTTTCATTGGCATCTTTCGGATTGGTGAATGTGGGGGTTGCAAGAAGCGAGACCAATATAGACTCCCTGCGTTACTCCAGTGTGACCCCAGTGTTACCAAATTGTTAACACGCCCCGAAGCCTTGATTCTGGACCAAGGTCTGGCTATCTTTTTTTTCACAACTCTGGAAGATCCGTGAGAGCACTCCGCATAAGTGGTATTGCTGCGCTTCTGTACATAGGCGTCTCCCTTTTGAGCGGATGCGCGCCAGCATTTCAGGGGATCAAATTCCGGGCGCAGTCGCCCAATATCGATGAAGCCTTCCGCAAAATCACCCTGGCTCTGACAACCGACGGATACACACTCGCTGCAGTCGACCCGGTGTCACATACAACGGAATCGGGCTGGCGGACTCTCACCGTGAAGGAACTTTCGGAGGCGGACAGATCATCTGGAGCGGACTCAATCGAGGGGAGAATTACTGTGCGGCTGGAAGTGCGTGGAAAACTCTATGATGTCTTCGTTACTCCCGAAGTACGGCTTACCACGGGGGGCAAGACCGGGCCCGGCACCATCGCAGGTGTTCGCCACCCGCTGCGCGAGAAATGGGTGACCGTGCTCTCGCGCCTTGTGGAACGGGAATTTAAAGAGGAAGACTGACACCACGACGGTGGCAGAGACGATGCAGGGAGAATTAGGCCGCCGTGCTGAAGCTCACATGAAATGTCGCCGGCTTCGGCACGACATCGATTGTCCCCCCCAGCTGCGCGGTCAGCATCTGTACAATCTGCAGCCCCAACCCGCAGGAATCGTCCATCCTGAAGCGGGGAGGCAGGCCGCATCCATCGTCCGACACCGTGATGACGATGGATTTGCCTTCCTGCCGGATGTGGACTGAGATGATGCCCGGATCCACGTCCACAAATCCATGTTTGATGGCATTGGTCACGAGCTCATTGATGATCAAGCCCACCGGCGCGGCACATTTCGGGCTCAGAGCGATCGGCGGACAGGACAGCTCCAACCGTACTTCGCCTTTCACCGCTCCGTACGATGACCCCAACGTCGCAAGGATGCGGTCCACATAGCCGGGGAGATCCACCTCCTGTGTACGCTGTGTCTCCGAGAGGAGATCGTACAACTTTGCTATCGAACCCACCCGGCCCCGCAGCCGTTCGAGGCTTTCCCGCGTTGGCGCGTCCGTCGCGTACCCGGCCTCCAGACCGATGAGACTCACGATCATGGCGAGACTGTTTTTCACGCGGTGCTGCAGCTCGCGAAATTGTGATTCCGATGTCAGCACTGCAGCGTCCAGCTCAGACGGGCGGTTTGCGCACAACGCCCCCTCAACATGAAGCCGCGCGACCGTCCGTCTGGTCGCCGGCCTCCCGGCCGGCCGTAGCGATGACTTGGTTTTTCCCTTGATCGTCACTCGTGCACTCCCTTGGAGAACAGTGATGCTCACTGGTACTCCAAGGTACGTGCTTTGGCTCATTTGCCCGTTGACGCAGGTCACGCAATGTTGCGATCCTCAACCCGCGCATGTGGCCCGGCGCAGATCCGAGGGCAGGTGTCACCCATGTATGGCCTCGAACATCGCCACGATGTTCCGGGGAGGGATGTCCGCCAGAATATTGTGAACCTGCTGGAACACAAATCCCCCCTCCGGAGAAAGGATGCGCACCTGTTCGCGCACGTGCCGGGAGACTTCCTCAGGGGTTCCCCGCACCAGAATCTCCCGCGTATCGCACCCGCCTCCCCAAAACGTCAGCTGCCGCCCAAAGTCCCGTTTCAATCCCGCCGCATCCATCCCTCTGCAGGTAATCTGCACGGGATTGATGGCGTCCAGACCCGCTTCAATCAGGTCACCCAGAAGCTCCTGAACCCCGCCGCAGCAGTGGAGCATGACCTTGACGTCTGCCAGCTCCTTGGCCCGTTGCCAGAGCTTCGCATGGCGGGGCTTGAAGAACTCCCGGTACATGGCAGGCGAGATTTGAGGCCCGGTCTGCATGCCGAGGTCGTCGCCGAACACGATGACGTCGAGGGAGCTGCCTGCAGCTCCAAGGAAGCGTTCGAGGCTCGCGAGGTGCAGCTCGACGACGCGGTCGAGGAACGCGTGAACACGAGCGGGCTCGGCGGCGAGCAGCATGAGGAAGTTGTCGATGCGATAGAGGAACTGGCC
>PMCM01000081.1 GCA_003154155.1 Ignavibacteriota bacterium
AAGTCCACAAAGTGGTTCTTGATCATTCTGGGGATCGTCGCGGTAATCGCGACCGGATTCACCCTGGTTCTTGTGTCAATGTTCGGCAGTGCGAGCGAATCCACGGAGACCGTAACGACGGGTTCCGGGGACAAGATCGCGGTGGTCGAACTCAAGGGAATTATTTCCTCGTCGGAAGATATCGTGCGGCAGATCAAGAAATACCGGGAGCAGCATGGTGTCAAGGCGATCCTCCTGCGGATCGACAGTCCAGGCGGCGGAGTGGTGGCAAGCCAGGAAATGTACGAAGAAGTGCGCAAGACACGTGCGAGCGGGAAGCCGGTTGTAATCTCAATGGGAGCGTTGGCTGCAAGCGGCGGTTACTATGTCGCCTGCGGCGGTTCGCGCATTGTGGCCAACCGGGGTACGCTGACGGGATCTATCGGGGTGATCTCTGAATTCCTCCAGCTGCAGGAGTTGTTGGGCAAGATCGGCGTCGACATGAAGACGATCAAGGCGGGGAAGTTGAAGGACGCGGGTTCGCCGACGCGCAAGATGACCGACGAGGACCAGAAGTATTTCCAGGGATTGATGGATGAAGTGCATCGCCAGTTTATCAGCGTGGTGGAGTCGGAACGGAAGCTGAGCCATGCGGATATGCTGGCGATAGCGGACGGCCGCGTGTTCACGGGTGAGCGTGCCTTGGATCTGGGTTTGGTGGACACCCTTGGCACATATGAAGACGCGGTGGAGATCACGGCAAAGATGGCCGGCATTGAAGGGCGGCCTTCGATCATCCGGGAACGGAAACGCCGCGGACTGCTGGATGCGCTGACAAGTGATGTGGCGGACGGCCTGAGCTCGCTCAAGCAGGAACTCTTGGAGCGGCCGGTGCTGTCGTATCGCTTTGCCGGGCCTCAATAAACCGGCTCCCACGACCACGAATATCAACCACTTCAGGAGGATCGTCGGTGACCAAGGCAGACATTGTTGACACGATTGCCACTGCCACCGGATTGACCAAGGTGGAGACCGAGGCCGTTGTGGACGGTTTCATCTCTACCGTCATCAATGCGCTGAAGGAAGGGAAGAATATTGAGATCCGCGGGTTCGGCAGCTACAAGGTGAAGAAACGGAAAGGGCGGATGGCGCGGAATCCGAGGACCGGGGAACAGGTGATGGTCGACGAGCACTGGGTGCCGTTGTTCAAAGTGTCGAAGGAAGTAAAAGTGCTGGTCAACGACAATATGAAGAAGTCGGGCCAGCAATAGCAGGGAGACGGGATATGGCATTGGTGCGTCACATGTGCGGTGCGTGCGGTGCGGAGGTGCAGCGGGCCGACCGTCGGTGCGGAGCCTGTGGGAAGGATCTGGAGTGGGATGATGCGTCCGCGCCGCGGGGCGGCACACCACGGGTCATGGAGCAGAAGCGGGTGAAGCAGGCCGGCGAACGCGTCCGGCGCCGGCTTGAACCCTGGCAGGTGATCTCGTTCATTGCCGTGGGTGCGCTGGTGGTCTTTCTCGGATGGCTGGAACTGTCGCGGGATCATGGCACGGAACTGCACACGTCCGCGCAGCCTCCCCCCGCGCTGGCAACGCCCATGGCAACGGCCCAGGTGAACCTCGAACCTCTCGAGGCTGCCGTGGCAGCACAGCCGAACGACGCTGCTGCGGTCCTGCGTCTCGCCAACGCGCTCCATGATAACGGCATGGTGCCGCGGGCGATCGATCAGTACCGGCGATATCTTGCGTTGCGTCCCCGCGATCCGGATGCCCGGGTGGATCTGGGCATTTGCTACGATCAGATGGGGATGGTCGACAGTGTACATGCGGAGAAGTATTTCCTGCAGGCGGTCGCAGAGATGGAGACGGCATTGAAGGGGACGCCGAATCACCAGCCTGCAGCGTTCAATCTGGGAATTGTCAACTTGCACCGCGGGCAGCTGGAGGAATCCAATGCGTGGTTGAAGAAAGCGGTTGCGCTCAACAAGAGTTCTGAACTGGGGATGCGCGCACAGCAGATCCTCCAGCAGCATTCATTTACACCGTAATCGGAGAAAGGAGGCAGCATGCCCTGCGGCAAAAAGCGCAAGCGTCACAAGATGGCGACGCACAAGCGCAAAAAGCGGCTGAGAAAGCAGCGTCACAAGAAGAAGCTGCGTTGATGTCCATGCGAACCTCCTGGGGCTGTCCAAAGAGTGAGGCGTTCTCATTCATCTTGACAGCCTCGGGTCGTTTTGCAGGTCTGCGCATGGTTGCTTTTCTACGTGGTTCTTCCTATCATAAAATTCCATCGTAGTCTGACAGCATTCTAGAGAAGCGAGGCACATCATGACGAAAAATGAAGGCATGCTCAAGGGTCTCGTCATCGGCTTGCTTGCGGGAGGAGCCGTCGGCGCGATTCTCGCCTTGTTGTATGCCCCCAAAAGCGGCAAAGAACTGCGTGCCGATCTGCGCGAACGCGCTGACGAATTCCGGGATGATGCCGAAGAGTATCTTTCCGCCGTCAAGTCCAAAGCCGGCGACATCGTCACCGAAGCAAAAAAAAAATCTGACAATCTGATTTCCGACGCAAAACGGAAAGCGGATACCCTCCTTGTGGATGCGGAAAATGTGCTGAAGGATGCGCGCCAGAAGGCCGGTCCGCTCACGGAAGAAGCGGCGAAGGTCAAGAATGCCGTCAAGGCTGGGGTGGATGCTTTCCGGGATGAACGCCGGCGCTCCTGAGAATACCAGCATTGCCTAGAGGAGGCGTTTGTGGAACTCGTGCTCGTCATTGCCCAGATAATCGCTCTGCTCTGTCTCTCCGCACTCTGCATCTATATGATCGTCGTCCTGCTGCGCGTGCGCGACACCCTTTCCAACCTTGAAAAGGATGTCCGCGAGATTACCGCGCGCGCCCTCCCCGTCCTTGACAATATGGAGTACATCACCGCGCGGGTCAAAAGCATTACCGACAGCATTGACGATCAGGTGACGGCCGTTCGCGATTCCATCGCGTCCGTCAAGATGGTTGCCGAAAACGTTGTGGATCTGGAGCGGAGAGTGCAGGAGCGCATTGAAGGACCGATCCTCGAGACTGTTGCCTTTGTGTCCGCGGTCTTCAAAGGCGTGCGAACCTTTGTGGATCGCGTGCGTGCCTGACCTCCTGGGCGCCACCCCCGACGGATGGCGCCCCGGACGTGTGGTGCCGCTCGTCACGGGTCCCTGCCCACGGCTGTTCCCCCACGCTGACGACTGTTCTTACCAACACTCGCCGAGACATCGCCGATCGGATGCCGATGCCGGCGCACCCATTTTGTAGGAGTGAACATACCTATGAAGGAATTCGCAGCAGACCACATCAGGAATATTTGCCTCGTCGGTCACGGAGGCGCAGGGAAGACCATGATGGCCGAGGCGCTCATGTTCACCTCGGGGACCATTAATCGCCTCGGACGCGTCGAGGAGGGGAATACGGTCTCCGATTACCGCGTGGACGAAATCGAGCGCCAGATCTCCGTGAGCAGTGCCTTGCTGTTCTGTGATTGGAAAGGCACGAAGATCAATATCCTCGACACCCCCGGGTATACCGATTTCACCGGCGACGTCAAGTCGTCGCTGCATGTCAGCGATACCGCCGTCCTGCTGCTGAAGGCGGTCGAAGGCATCGAAGTCGGCACCGAACTGGCGTGGCGCTATACGCAGGAGTACAAAAATGCGGTCATCCTGGTGATCAACAAACTGGACCAGGAGAACGCCGACTACGATAAAGTGGTCCGACAGGCGAAAGAAATCATGGGGCACGATGTGCTCCCCCTGCAGTTCCCCCTCAAGGCCGGACTCGGGTTCGAGGCAATCGTGGATGTCGCGCGTATGAAGCTGCTGCGCTTCACGCCCGGCGGGAACGGGAAGTGCACGGAAGAGGACATCCCCGCGGCCGTCCTGCCCCGCGCTCAGGAACTCCGGCAGGAAATGCTCGAACAGATCGCGGAAACAGACGAGACGTTGTTGAACAAGTACCTCGAGAGCAGCACCCTTTCGCCGGATGAGATCAAACAGGGGCTGCGTGCCGGCATGCGCGAACGCAAACTGTTCCCCCTGCTCTGCGCAGCGTCAACCCAGAACATCGGGTCGTCCGCTCTCCTGGATTTCATCAGCGACTATGCCCCGGCTCCGCAGGAAATGGGCCCGGTCCAGGCGACAAACGCCGCAGGCGCAGGCGTGACGGTGCTCCAGGATCCGGCAGGCCCGCCGGTGATGTTCGTCTTCAAGACCGTGTCTGAATCCCATGTCGGCGAGCTGTCGTTCTTCCGCGTCATTTCCGGCAACGTCAGCCCGGGCCTCGATATGGTCAACAACAAGAACGGCAAATCCGAACGCCTGGCACAGCTGTTTGTCATGGTGGGCAAAGACCGCAAAGAAATCGCGAAACTCACCGCGGGTGATATCGGCGCGGTGGTGAAGCTGAAGGATACTCACACCAACGATACCCTGAGCACAAAGAACTCCCCGGTGATCATCCCTCCGACAGTGTTCCCCGAAGCCGTGTTCAGCATGGCGATCGTGCCGCGCTCCAAGGGTGACGAAGACAAGATCTCCTCGGGCATGCACTCTCTCCACCAGGAGGATCCGTCGTTCCTGTTCCGCGTCGACCCGGAACTGCATCAGACCATCATCAGCGGCCAGGGCGAGGTTCACCTGGACATCATGGTGAAACGCCTGAAGCAACGGTACAACGTCGAGGTGGACCTCGTGGATCCCAAGGTCCCCTACCGGGAGACAATCAAGGCCACCGTGAAGGACTCGGAGTACAAACACAAGAAACAGACCGGCGGCCACGGTCAGTACGGGCATGTCCACCTGCGCGTCGAGCCGCTGAAACGCGGCGGCGGATTCGAGTTCCTCGACGAAATCGTCGGCGGCGTGGTGCCCGGCAAGTTCATCCCTGCAGTGGAAAAAGGGGTTGTGGAATGCATGAAAGAGGGCGTCGTCGCAGGATACCCTGTCGTGGATGTGCGGGTGGCCCTCCACTATGGTTCCTACCACGATGTGGACTCCTCGGAAATGGCGTTTAAAATCGCCGGCTCCATGGCGTTCCGCAAAGGGTTCATGGAGGCCAAACCGGTGCTGCTCGAGCCGATCTACAACCTCGAAGTGCGCGTCCCGGAAGATGCCATGGGAGACGTGATGGGCGATATCTCCTCGCGACGGGGAAAGATCGCCGGCATGGACTCCGAAGGCAGGTATCAGATCGTTCGGGCCCAGGTCCCGGCGGCCGAACTGCATAAGTATGCCACCGTGCTGCGTTCGATGACCGGCGGCCGCGGCGTGTTCACGGCTTCCATGTCGCATTACGAAGAAGTCCCCCGCGAAGCGGCGGAAAAGATCATTGCCGCTTCCGAGAAGAACAAGAACAAGGAGCAGGAAGCCTAGGCAGCTCCTCATGAAACGCATGTGGTCACCCTGGCGATCCGAGTATATCGCCTCCTTCAAGACAGCGTCACGTCCGAAGAAGGGGAGCGAGAGTTTTTTCACGGCGGCCCGCAAGGGCCGGGCCGATGACAAGAACCTGATTGTCTGGCGGGGGACCTCATGCTTCGTCATCATGAACAGGTATCCGTACAACAGCGGACACCTGATGGTCGTGCCGAACCGCCAGACCGGCTCGCTGCAGGACCTCTCACAGGAGGAGCTCACCGAGATTATGCTTACCGTCCAGCGCTCAATCCGGGCGCTGGACGCCGTTATGCGCCCCCAGGGGTACAATTTTGGGGCGAACCTCGGACGCGTCAGCGGCGCCGGAGTTGACACCCATGTCCACTTCCATATCGTGCCCAGGTGGAATGGCGACACGAATTTCATGCCCGTGCTGGCCGACACCAAGGTCATTTCGGAAGACATGAACAAAACCCTCAAAAAACTGCAGAAATTCTTCCGCGAGGAAGAGATCTGATTAAACGTCCCCCCACGGTGGATGTCTAAGATCATGGAGCCGTTGACCGATCTCGAGCTGATCGAGGAGGTGCGCAGCGGAAAACGCCAGGCGTTTACGGAGTTAATGCGCCGGCATCAGGAGCGCATCTATTGGGCGGCACGGAGAATTCTCGGGGATCATGCAGATGCGGACGACGTCACACAGGAAACGTTCGTCAAAGCATTCCTGAACCTGGGCGAGTTCCGCGGCGACGCAAGCTTTTTTACGTGGATCTACCGCATCGCCATCAATCTCTCCCTGAATGCCCTCCGCAAGCGCCACCTGATCAACTATCTCCGCGAGAGCGAACTGGCATTGAAGGTGTTTCCTTCAACCGAGGATCCCCACCGGGACCTCGAGGCGAAGGAAATGGAATCCCTGATTGCCCGGGCTGTGACGACGCTGCCCGACAAACAACGTGCGGTGTTCGTCATGCGCTACTACGATCAGATGTCGTATGAAGAAATTGCCTATGTGCTGAAAACCTCGGTGGGGGGGCTCAAGGCGAACTACTTTCACGCACTGCATAAGGTGCAGGAGTATTTGAAAAATGCGACTACGGATTGAACGGACAAAGGTCACGGATGCGGACGAGGAGGCTCTCGAGCGCTCTGTCCGTGCCCTGTCGGGCGACGGCAATGAAACCGCGCCTCCCCAGGCTTTCTGGAGCCGGCAAATCGTGGATGTCAACCGCCGGATCGATGAATCTACAAGCGGCGTCGCCATTTCGCTCAGCTGGGCGGCCCGCGTTGCTATCCCCGGCATCGTGGCAATTCTGTCGTTTCTGATCGGCCTGAAGTACTACGCGCCTGAACACCGCGCCGCCGAATCGCTGCGACAGGCAACATCCGCACTGGCCCCCGCGACTGTGGAATCCCTCTACGTGGCTTCCATCGGAACTGTCGACACCGCCGTCGTGAACGATGTTGACGCGAGCATCCTTGCATTCAACAACGATCAGGCGGAGGAATTCTATGTGGAAAACGCCGGGGCCACAGCCCTGGTGGAAGACCTCTCCGATCAGGAACTGCACCAGGTGCTTGCGGCCCTGAGCTCGGTCGATAAATAGTGAGGACATATCATGCGAATACTCCCCCTACTCTTTGCTGTTCAGATTGTCTGTGCAACTTCAGCCGGATTTGCGCAACCGCCTGGACCCGGCTGGGGCCAGGAACCCCGTTCGTTTGAACGTATCCAGCAACTCATGAAAATGCGGATGGTCGAGACACTCGATCTGAAGGAAGAACAATCCGTCAGGTTTATCGCGCGGTTCAATGAATGGGAGAAACACCGGCGCGAACTGATGAAGATGAAAGGGGAGGCGCTTGACCGCATCGAGAAGCTGGTGAAAGACAATGGCGATGAGTCGGCAATGGAAAAAGCGTTTCCCGACGTGCTGGCGATTGATCAAAAAATCGCCGAGGAACGTGCGAAATTCGTCAACGGGCTCTCGGATATTCTCTCGGTTACCCAGCGGGCGAAACTCCTGTTGTTTGAAAGGAAATTTGAACGGGAACTACGCGATGCCGTGCGTGACACACAAAGACGGCGGATGAAAGGGGAAGAAGTTCACCCCTAGCCTTCTGATTCCTAATTTTGGATCACAGTTTCTCATTTGTGGAAAAACGAGCCACCGAGGTGTTGCCAAAATCAACACTTCGGTGGTTTTTTGTTGTTAGAAAGTTCAGAAAACCGCGAAAAACGACCAGAAAAGGGGAATGTGAATCCGACACGTACCCCCTCGCCACCTCCTTGCTTTGGCACAGCCCTTGCCACCTAAGAAGTACCGATTCCTGATTGCTATTCCATCGTTCTTTCGACAAAGCTCTAACGTCCCATGCAATTGGACCTGCGGAGAAAACCCTATCCAGATTGTATCGGGTGCGGCTCCTCGTCGCTGGACGGGAGATGGAACACGTGGAAAGCAGAAGGTAGGTAATCGTCTCAGCGATGGGATGGGGTTTTCTCATTCACCATACACAATAAGAAAGGTAACACCATGCCGCGTTTTTGTACTGTACTGGGCGTGTTGCTTATCGCCGCGCTGCTGATTGCACCGATATTTGACGCTTCGGCGGCGATCAAAGTCAGAAAGACCGCACGGTCTTGGAATGAAATGGCTCCGCCGAGCTCCGCTCCGTGGAATATCCAGAATGGTTTGCGCGCTGTGGGCGTCGGAAGCCGATCCTATTTCAAAGCAGATACCACGGGTTCAGGCGCAGTGGGAACGCCGGCCTGGACGATCACTGCGAAACCCGCAGGCTCCACCCTCTCTGCGCTGGATAGCGCGGATGGGAAGTGGATCAACAGCATCCGTCCGGATGCCATTGGCCAGTATATCGTCAGCGCTACCGTTGGTGGCCAGACAGCGGCCGATACGATTTTCGCAAGCACCTACACCGGCGTCGGAACCGATGCCACTGCAGGTTGCTTCTGCCACGCGTCTGCCATGCCCTCCACACCATCAACCGCATCGGCAATCAAGACCTCCTGGTCAACCTCCATCCACGCAACGATGTTCAAGCGCGGAATCACCGGATATCAGGAAGGCGGAGTGGGCTTCGGACAGTATAACGCAGGTTGCATCAAGTGCCACGTGACCGGTTGGGACACGACGGCAGCTGCAGCCGCAAACGGCAACTTTGGCCGCGCGGCCAAGGCAACCGGATGGGACACCACCTGGTACAAGGGCTACAAGACATACGGATCGGACTACCTGATCCCGACTGGCGACACCACGAAGTGGGTCACGCTCAGCGCCGGCCAGATGTCGCTTGCAACGATCGGTTGCGAGCAGTGCCACGGCCCGGCCGCCGACCACAAGTCGTCCGGCGACAAGATGAAGATCGGCAGAACAATCGATCCGGGCGTCTGCAACCAGTGCCACGATGGATCGAGCCGTCACAATATCGGTACGTTCTTTAAGCTCTCTGCTCATGCGATCGGCGACCTTGCTACCACGTCCGAAGGCGGCCGTGCAACATGCCAGCCATGCCACACGGGCAAAGGCTTCATTTACTACATGGATCACAACCAGGACACCACGGGTATCGCGGCTGTCTGGGATAACAACTCATTCATCACCCCCATCACCTGCGTCGCTTGCCACGATCCTCACGGCTCGGCCAATGAGAAATTGCTCCGCGTCATGAACATGAAGGGCGACACACTCCGCAACGGATACAAGATTCCGGCAGCCTACAGGACCGGTGCAGGCATGCTTTGCGCCAACTGCCACTTCTCGCGCTCCTCCGTTGTCGCAAAGGTGACCTCAAAGTCGCCGTTGTACGGTTACGGAAGCCACTACGGCCCCCACAGCAACCCGCAGGCCGATATGCTCTTCGGCTCCAACGGTTGGCAGTTCGGCGATACGACGATCACCGGCATTGGCACGCATATGGGCCTCGATGGCACGTGCACCGCATGCCACATGCAGCCCCGTCCGAACAGCTTGAGCAAGGGCGCTACGTCGCTTGCCAATCATACGTTTATGTTTGACACGACATACGCCGGTTCATACTACAAACCGACCGATGCCTGCTCCCGTTGCCATGGCGACGTTAAAGATTTCAACGACGTCAAAGCTGGCTATGACTACGACCGAAACGGCAAGATCGAAGGCACGCAGACGGAAGTCGCCGGCATGCTGGCAAAGCTGAAGGCGATTCTCCCGAAAGACACGACCGGTGAAGTGATTGGCAACGCCAGCGCCACCCACGCAGACTCTGTCGCAATCGCCGCAGGCGGACAGGCTCTGATGGGCAAGATCTGGAACTACTGGCTTGTGAAGAACGACGGTAGCATGGGCGTCCATAACACGAAGTATGCGGTTGCCCTTCTCTACAAGAGCCTTGGCTGGACTCCGCTGTCAGTGAAGGATCTGTCGGGCGTGCTGCCGAAGGACTTCGCACTCGACCAGAACTACCCGAATCCGTTCAACCCGTCCACCACTATCCGCTTCGCACTGCCGCAGGAAAGCCTTGTGAAGCTGACGGTGTACGACATGACCGGTGCGGTCGTGAAGAACCTGTTGAACAATTCGCTCGGCGCAGGCAACAAGGAAGTCACGTGGGACGGTACGAATGCCAACGGCGCGAAGGTTGCCACGGGCATGTACATCTACCGTCTGGAAGCCGGCTCCTTCTCGTCTGTGAAGAAGATGCTGTTGCTGAAGTAATCTCTGTGCTCTGATCCCGGCAACCCGGGGTGAGAACGAAGTCCGAAGGCAGGCGGCGTTGTGCCGCCTGCCTTCATTNNACGTTAACATAGCCTGACGCATGAAGCCAATCGCATGTGCTGCCGCATTCCTCTTGTCGGTGTCCGCGCTTTGCCCTGGCGCTTCAGCCGGAGTGCGCCAAAACCAGCCCCAGTGCGGACTTCACGTCAGCCCGCAGCAATCCCGGTCACCACTGGAGACCGGCGGCAAACACATGCCCGCCCGGGGGGTGGTCAGGGTGCTCCTGGTGTTTGCGAGTTTTCCCGATGACACGGCGGCACATCCCTACTGGCCTGCCCATCAGCCCCCTCTGTCCATGCGACAATTCATCGATCCCGACACGCTTACCCGGTCAACGGAACCGTACAATCTCACGCATTATTTCCGGGTCATGTCCCTGGGACAACTCCAGCTCGTCGGCGATGTGATCTGGGTTGAGTCGACACACCCTCAGGGTGACTACAGCAACGGGTCATACGGCCGGGCAAACACCGACCTCATCAAGGAACGTCTCGACTCGCTCGTGGATTTCTCGCAGTATGACCGGTGGACACGGGTGCAGAACTACACCATCGTCGAAGAGCCTGATGGCATTGTGGATATGATCGTGATGGTCTGGCGGACGACAGAGTTCGGACTCCTCGGCGAGGCGTCGCTGGGGCACAAACCCGCCATCGCCGCGGATGGCAAGCTCATAGAAATGGGCTTCCCTGAAGATTTCTCGGCGCCGCTGGGCTCGGGGGTCACCTGCGAGTTTCCCTACACCGACAGCCCGCAATCCGTCATGAAGACAATGGCGCATGAACTCGGGCACTGGCTGCTCGGCGGATCCCACCCGTATAGCTCTGGGCTGGCCGGAAAGCACCAGTACTGGGGGATCATCTGCGCCGGAGAACGCATCTCTTCCTGTGCGAATGCCTATGAACGGGAACAGCTCGGCTGGATCACCGTGCCTGAGTTTGCGCCCGGGGAGGAGATCACCCTCCGCGATTTCGTGGAATCCGGTGACGCACGCAAGTATCATCCTCTCAACGGGGATCCTGAAGAGTACTTCTACATCGAGAATCACCAGCTCCGATCAGCACTTGATGATGTCACTCTCAATACCGCGGACAAAGGTGTCTGGATCCTGCAGCAGGATGGCCCCTACTCGGACCAGGACAATCTCCGGATCAGACCCTCAGATGGCAATTGGTACTGGGTCAGCCGGGCGCTGAACTCCGCCTGCTTCGGCCAACCGCTGCCGGTGTTCCAACGGGGCGACCCCCGGGTCATCGCAGGTGAATCACACCGGGACCAGATTCAGACACCGGCGAGTGCTGTCAACTGGATGTTCGTGTTCAAGGGGGACACCGGAGCGGCCGCGTGCGGCGCGTTTCTGGGAGGTGAGGCGTTCAGAGGGGCATTTGACACAGTGAACATCAGCGTATTCTCACCTGCCAGCAATCCTCCTGCGGCGACATGGAACGGACAATCTGCATCATTCTGTCTTGAGGTCGTCAGCCTGTCCGGCGGCGTGGCGACGATCCGGAGTTACGCAAATTTCCTCAACGCGCCTCCCGCGCGCCGGTACCTCGGGCCGGACCCAGGGCAACTCACCGGTCTGCCCGGCCGCCTTTCCCTGGCCTGGGGCAGCCAATGGAACGACGGCCAACCGCTGGAAGCGGACATCGCGGGTTCGGTGCTCGAGCGGAGGATAGGCGCGGAGACCGGCTGGACTACGGTCTTTGCCGGGCCCGGAACAGCATGGACCGACTCAGTGCTCATGTACGACTCAACGGGTGCCATCCAGGCCGAGTACCGGGTCCGGGTCGCCGACTCCCTGGGGAAGGTGTCGACGTGGTCGAACACCGTCCACGTCCGCCTGGCAGAATTTGTCGCCGTGGAATCATCTGCAGACCGGAACCCGCTTCACCCTGGCCTGGATAATTGCTATCCGAACCCCTTCAATCCAAGCACGACCATTGGCTATTGGATCCCGGGTGCGGAGGCTGGGAAAACAGGGTCTGGGGTCTGGGGTCTGGAGTCCGGGAAAACGGGGTCTGGGAACCGGGGATTGGGGTCCGCGGGGGGGAAGACGAATTCAGAATTCAGATATCAGGATTCTGAAATCAGAATTCCAGGCTCCCCCTGGGTACGCCTCGCCGTCTACGACATCCTCGGCCGAGAGGTCGCGGTGCTGGCGGACGGGCAGAAGGCGCCGGGCGCGTACAAGGCCACCTTTTCGGCACGCGGCCTCGCAAGTGGTGTTTACTTCTACCGTCTGGAGGTGACTGGACCGGGATACACGTTCGCGGCTGCGAAGGTTATGATGCTTGTCCGCTGACCTGTTTGTCCGCTGACCCTCTCCTTCCTTGACTTCCCCTCTCTATTTCTGTTCCTTGCGATGACCACGGAAACCTCTATTATGGAACGCATCTATCTGGATCACGCCGCCACGACCCCGGTTCTGCCGGAGGTTCTTGACGCCATGGCGCCGTATTTCACGGTTTCTTTTGGGAATGCCTCGTCGCTGCATGCGGCCGGACGCGATGCGCGTGCGGCGTTGGAACGTGCCCGGGCCACTATCGCACAGGCGATCGGGGCGCAGCCCGCGGAAGTTGTGTTCACGAGCGGAGGTACAGAATCGGATAACGCGGCGGTCGCCGGACTCACGCAGGGACTGCCCGATGCCGGAAGAAGAAGCATCGTGACGTCTGCGACGGAACATCATGCAGTGCTTGCGGCCTGTGAAGCACACGGCACGTCCGGGCATGCCATCACCGTGCTCCCGGTCAATCCGGATGGCACCGTGAACAGGGAGTCACTTGCCAGGGCCCTGGCGGACGGTCCGCTGATCGTTTCGTTGATGCTGGCAAACAATGAAGTGGGTGCGATCACCCCGTACAGCGGCATTGCAGACGAAATCCATGGCGCAGGTGCCCTGCTGCATACCGACGCCGTTCAATGTCTCGGGAAAATCCCCGTGAATGTCGCCGCGCTCGGAGTCGACCTCATGAGCATATCGGCACATAAGGTCTACGGGCCCAAGGGGATCGGTGCGCTCTACATCCGGAACGGGACGCCATGGTCACCCGTCCTGTTTGGCGGGGGACAGGAACGTGGCCGGCGCCCGGGGACGGAGAATGTCGCGTTGGCCGTTGGGTTTGCCAGGGCTGTTGAAGCGGCTCTTGGCACAATGTCACAGGAAGCGGCACGCCTTGCATCGCTCCGCGATCTGCTCGAGCAGAAGCTCGTGGGGGATTTGCCCGGTGTGCTCGTCAATTCGTGCTCCGCCGGCAGGCTTCCCCATCTGCTGAATATCTCCTTTGATGATGCAGTGGCACCCATGGAAGGGGAAATGCTGATCGTTAATCTGGACCTTATGGGGATCGCGGCGTCAAGCGGATCAGCATGCACATCCGGCAGCGTGCAGCCGTCACACGTGTTGCTCGCGATGGGAAGGACCCCGGCGACTGCGGCGGCATCGGTGAGATTCTCGTTCGGCAGAAGCAACACCGTGGAGGATGTCGAGCGGGTTGGCGGGGCGATGAAAGAAATTGTCGAGCGGATGCGCCGCCGTTAAGCTCCTCCTCCTTCGCGGTGAACAGCCCCCCGCCACAGTTCGCGAAGTACCAGACCGTACCGCAACCCCCGTTCGCTGACCGTGACCGAGTCGAAGCCGTAACGGTCCATCACCCTCCGGAGAATCAACGTCCCTGCGAGAATGATGTCGGCCCGTCCATGCATCACATCCGACAATCGGGCAATCCCTGCGGACGGTAGCCGGCGGAGTTGATTCCATATGCGCTCGATTTCCGCGCGGTGCAGAATATATCCCGCCACCGCCTGTTGCGAAAATGAGGTCAATCCCTGTGCGAGCGTAGCGAGTGTCGTCGGTGTTCCGGCTACGCCCACAAGCTGCACCGCGGAACGAGGAATTGTGCCGGCGGCTCCCAGGGCATTGTCGATCAGACCTTCGGCCGCGCCGATCTCCGCATCAAGCGGCGGGTCGTGCAGGAAACACCGTTCCGTGAGCCGCACCGCGCCGATATCCATGCTCACACGGGAGTCGATCCCCATCGCATCGCCCAGGATCACCTCCGTGCTCCCGCCGCCGATATCCACGACTACGAGCCGGTTGTGACGCGATAATCCGCTGCGCGCGCCCTGAAACGACCAGAATGCTTCCTCGTCACCGCTGAGAACCTCAAGGACGAACCCGGTCCGCCGTCGTACCTCCGCAATAAGACCGTCTCTGTCGGCGGCGTCGCGTACGGCGCTGGTGCCGCACACGACAATCCGATCGGGGGCGCGGGAGGCCGCGAGAATCCGGTATTCGTCCAGTACCGCAATCATCCGTGCGACGGAATCGGGGTCGAGTGTCTTCCGCGCGTCCACACCGGCGCCGAGGCGCGGAACGCGGTACACGTCATCGAGGACATGGAGCGATTCATCGACTTCCACACGGGCGACGAGCATCAGCACCGTGTTGGTTCCCACGTCGATCGCGGTGATGATCATTGGTGTGTTGGAATGTGGGCGCGGAGGCCGAGAGCGAGCCACTCGTTTTCCGTTGCACGACGCGCAACGGCTAGTCCGGCCGATTGCGCTTCACGGACGATTTCCTCCTCATCGCCAAGGAGCAGGCCGGAGAGAAGGAGGGTGCCGGATGGCGCCAGGCGGGCTGCCATCTCCGGCATGAGACGCACCAGAACGGAGCGTTGGATGTTGGCGAGGATGAGAGTAAATGTTCCGGGGGAGATGTCGGCGAGCGTGCCGCGGATGATGGTCACGTCCGCGGACACGCCGTTGATGACGGCGTTCTCCCGCGCGTTCATGTCGGACCACTCGTCGATGTCCACACCGACCGCGCTGGCGGCTCCGAGTTTGAGGGCCGCGATGGCAAGCACTCCCGTGCCGGTGCCGATGTCGAGCACCCGCGCACCCGGTCGTACGTCGTCTTCCAGCATACGGATGATCAGCCGGGTGCTTTCATGGTACCCCGTGCCGAATGACATCTTGGGATCGATCGTCAGCACCACGTCGTCCGGTCCTGCGGCGTGCGGATGCCATGACGGGGCGATAACGATCCGCCGCCCGACACGAATGGGCCGGATGGTCTTCTCCCATTCTGCGTTCCAATCGATGTTCTCGATGCGCGAAACCGTGACCGGAGGACCGGCAGGGCCCTCCGTGCCGAGCGTCTGCCTCAGGACGTCATCAACTTCCGCCCGCAGGGAAGCGGACCAGCGCCCTTCGGGCACATAACATCTGAGGATGTCCCCGTCCTCCCAGAACCCTTCGAACCCGGAAAGGCCCATCAAGGCTACAATCTGCCCCCGGAACTCATCGCTTGCACGGATCGCCACCTCAATGAACGGAGCAGGCACTGCAGATGGAGTGGACGCGGCATCATCGGGCATCAGGGCAGGGTCCGGTAGACGACATGTGTGAGGACCTTTCCCACCGCCTCGAGGCTTTCCCCGCTGCAGTGGTCCGGCGTATCGCTGTGGGTGTGCCAGTACCGGTGTGATTCGTCGGGGTAGTTGAAATCGATGAGATCGATGGTCTTGATGCCCGCTTCGTTCAGCGGGACGTGGTCGTCCAGAATCTCGTCGCCGATATCATTCGAAAACTGGGTCACACCGAGCTGGGCGGCCATCGACCAGACGATATCGACAACATCAGGAGCGTAGGCTACCGATTTCTTCTCTTTCGGAATCTCCAGATTCGCGTCGCCGATCATGTCCAGAAGGACACCGAACCGCGGCTGGTAATCAATCGCTTTGACTTTTGCGAAATACCGGGATCCGAGGAGATAGCGATCGACGTCGCCTTCCCGTCCGTAATCCTCACCGTCGAACAGCACGATATCCACCCCGACGGGCGGGGGCGTTTTCTTGAAGAGGGCGGCAATCTCCAACAGAACCGCCACGCCGCTTGCACCGTCGTTGGCTCCGAGTATAGGAGTCTCCCGCCTGGAGGGGTCTTCGTCCCGCTCCGCCCGGGGCCGCGTGTCCCAGTGGGCGCAGAGAAGGATGCGTGAGGCGGCGGCAGGCTTGAACGAGGCAATGATGTTCGTTAACCGAATCCGCGCATCCCGATAGCCGATATGCGTGAATTCCTGCGTTCGCACCTCGTCCGCGGAAGCACGAAGCGCACCGAGCAGGAACTGCAGGCAGGCGTCGTGTCCCTGCGATTCCGGATTGCGGGGGCCAAAGGAAGTTTGCTTGAGCAGCAGGTCGAATGCCCTGGCGCCGCTGAAATCGGGGATCGCTGCCATGGTGTTCCGGTCGGGAGTTGTTTGAGCCTTTGCGTCGCCCTGCGGCTGCTCCCTGGAGCAGGCGGGCATGAGCAACGCGAGGAGAAGTACAGGATAAAGAACGGGCATGGGTTCCGGAAAAAAGTGGATAAATGTTGGAGCAAAGTAGGAAAAAGGGGGTGGAAATGCAAAGTCGCTGCAACATTCCGGGGGAACAAGGCGTCTAAACTAGTAGCCACGATCCACGGCACAACTCGTTCACTTTCCGGGAGTTCATATCATGCACACGTTGAGAATGATGGCGTTCCTCGGCCTGGCTCTGGTGGTGGTGACCGCCATGGTCACCGCCGGCAACCGCAAGTTCGAAAAGAAATTCCAGGTGGGGCCCGGCGGAACTCTCACATTGAAGACCGACGTCGGGTCGGTGCACGTAAGCGGCACAGCAGGTAATGAGGTCACGGTAACGGTTGACATGGACGGAAGACAGAAAGATATCGATGATTTTGAAATTACCGCCGACCAGACGTCGGGAGGCGTGGAAGTTCGGGGAAAAACGCACAGAGGCGGCTGGAATATCTTCCGTTCTTCCGATCTGGACGCGCGGTTCACTGTGACCGTTCCCCATGCGTATCAGGCGCACGTGGCGACGGCCGGCGGGGACGTGGAAATCACTGATATCCAGGGGGCGGTGGAAGGGAAGACTTCCGGGGGCGATATGCGTGGCAAGCAACTGGAAGGGTCGGTGGAGCTGGAAACCTCCGGTGGCTCGATTCAGCTCGAAGCGGTCAAGGGAAACGTCAAGGCGGCAACTTCCGGCGGAGACATTCACGTGACGGCGGTGACCGGGGATGTTGAGGCGGGCACTTCCGGCGGCAATGTGACGGTAGCCGAAGTTGACGGCAAAGTCAATGCCGAGACTTCGGGCGGCAATGTGACCGTGAAGGTGCGCGGAGGGAATCGTGGGGTGCATGCCGAGACGTCAGGGGGCAACGTCGACGTGTTTATCGGCAAGACTTCAGCAGCGAATATCGATGCGTCGACCAGCGGCGGTGACGTTGTGTGCGATCTCCCCGTGAGTGTTTCGGGAACCATCCGGGAATCGTCGATCAAAGGCACCATTAACGGCGGGGGAGCGCTGATTTACGCACACACCTCAGGCGGGAATGTGCATATCCGCCCGTTGGAGTAATCCTTCTCCCGTGTGGGTGTGGCGCCCATCCACATCCACACGGGGCGGTTCCCTCCTTCCTGCCTCGTGGAATAATCGACCCGAACGCCCGCTTGACACCCGACCGGCGGTTTGTTAGCTTGTACGATAGCCTATTACGCCGGAGGTACCCATGTTTTGCCCGCAGTGCAAAACGGAATATGTCAAGGGGATTGCCGAATGTGCGGATTGCAAAATCCCGCTCGTCAGCAAACAACCCGCCGAGCCGGACCACGAAAAGGGGGACTACGTCGGCGTTCTTTCGACCTACAACGCCGCAGATATTGCCATTGTGAAGTCCATTCTCGATGATGCCCAGATCGACTACTTTTTCCAGGGAGAGGTGTTCAATGTCATGAGGCCGCTCATCCAGCCTGCCGTGCTGTTCGTATCACGGGAGCAGGAGGAGGAGGCCCGGGAAGCCCTCCGGGGAATTGACCTCCGCTACATGGGCATTTCATCGCGGGACTAACTGACGGCGGCGGTATGACTCCACTCTCTTCACTCATGTATGTTGCATGGACCGCTGCCGTTCTCCTCTCGATGGGAGGGTGTACTGCCGGGCCGGATCAGTATGTGCACCAACGGGAACGGATGGTGGAGAGCCAGATTGTTGCGCGGGGGATTTCCGACCGTGAGACCCTCCGGGCTATGCGTATCGTGCCCCGGCACAGATTTGTGCCGGTGGACCTGGTCACGGATGCCTATGCGGACTCTCCCTTGCCCATCGGCGGAGGGCAGACGATTTCCCAGCCGTACATGGTGGCAGCGATGACCGAGCTCGTCCGGCCGAAAGCGGGAGACCGTGTACTTGAGGTGGGGACCGGTTCGGGGTATCAGGCCGCGGTGCTCGCTTCGATTGTCGACTCGGTGTACACAATTGAAATCCTTCCCGCTCTTGCAGAAATGGCGCGTGATCGACTGTACGCTCTGGGGTACACAAATGTTGTGTCACGGTGCGGCGATGGCTATCTGGGGTGGCCGGATCACGCCCCGTTCGATGCGATCCTCATCTCCGCAGCGGCGGAAGAAATACCGGCGCCGCTCATTGCCCAGCTGAAAGAGGGCGGCCGGCTGGTAATGCCGGTGGGGTCACCGTACGATGTGCAGACGCTCGTCGTCGGAGAGAAAAAAAACGGAGTGTTCACACGCCGCGAGGTGATGCCCGTGAAATTCGTGCCCCTTCAACGCAATGCGCAGGACGCTGATCAGAGCCGGGAAGAGAAGTGAATATGGCAGGCGTCTACTGGTTCTTCCTGCATTTCCTGTGACCAATCCAAGGACCCACTCATGACTGATCACGATGTGTATCTTTTCAAAGAGGGAAACCATTTCCGGCTGTTTGACGAGCTGGGCTCGCATACACGGGTCCGGGACGGCGTCGCAGGAACCTGGTTCAGCGTCTGGGCGCCCAATGCCGAACGGGTGTCCGTGATGGGCGAATTCAACGGATGGTCGCGCGATACCCATGTCATGCGGGTCCGCCCGGACGGCTCCGGGATCTGGGAGTTGTTCATCCCCGGGATCGGTGAGGGCATGGTGTACAAATACCATGTTGCCTCCCGGTACAACGGTTACGAGGTCGACAAAGGGGATCCGTTCGCCGTGCGATGGGAGGTGCCGCCCCGCACAGGCTCGGTGGTCTGGTCGTTGGGCTATGACTGGCAGGACGCCAGCTGGATGCGCGACCGGCATGCAGCCAATGCGCTGGATGCGCCGATGAGCATCTACGAAGTGCACCTGGGCTCGTGGCGCCGCGTGCCCGAAGAAGGGAACCGACCTCTGACGTACCGGGAGACTGCTCCGCAGCTTGCCGCGTACGCATCCAGGATGGGTTACACGCATGTCGAACTCCTGCCGGTGATGGAACATCCCTTCTACGGTTCGTGGGGGTACCAGACGACCGGGTACTTCGCCCCCACCAGCCGGTACGGGACCCCGCAGGATTTTATGTTCCTGGTGGACACCCTGCATCAGCACGGCATCGGCGTGATCCTCGATTGGGTCCCCTCGCATTTCCCGGGCGATGAACACGGACCGGCATACTTCGACGGCACCCACCTCTTTGAACATGCCGACCCCCGGCAGGGATATCATCCCGACTGGAAAAGCTACATCTTCAATTTCGGGCGGAATGAAGTGCGCGCATTTCTCATTAGCAGCGCGGTCTACTGGCTGGAGAAGTATCACATTGACGGCATCCGCGTGGATGCCGTCGCTTCCATGCTCTATCTGAATTATTCGCGCAAAGCGGGGGAGTGGGTTCCCAACATCTTTGGCGGAAAGGAAAACCTCGACGCGATCGCATTCCTGAAGCGCTTCAATGAAACGGTCTACGGTCTGTTTCCGGATGTCCAGACATTCGCCGAAGAGTCCACAGACTGGCCTATGGTGTCCCGCCCGGTGTATGTCGGCGGCCTCGGCTTCGGCATGAAATGGAACATGGGATGGATGCATGATACGCTCGACTATTTCGCCCAGGATCCCGTGTTCCGGAAGTACCACCACAACCAGCTGACCTTCAGTATCTGGTACGCATTCTCGGAGAACTTCGTTCTATCAATTTCCCATGATGAGGTGGTGCACGGCAAAGGTGCCCTCGTCGGCAAAATGCCGGGCGATGAATGGCAGAGATATGCAAATCTCCGGCTGCTCTTCGGATATATGTTCGGCCACCCAGGCAAGAAGCTCCTGTTCCAGGGATGCGAGCTGGGCCAATGGCGGGAGTGGAACCATGAAGAGAGCCTCGAATGGCACGTGCTCGAATTCCCGTTCCATCGCGGCGTGCAACGGTGGGTGCGCGATCTGAATATGCTGCACAGGGGACAACCGGCCCTTCACCAGGTGGACTTCTCCATCGATGGATTCTCCTGGGTGGACTTCCACGATTGGGAACACAGCATCATCGTGTTCATCCGCAAGGGGCATGCGGGGACCAGGAATGTGCTGGTAGCCTGCAATCTGACCCCCGTCCCGCGCTACGGGTACCGGGTGGGCGTACCGGACGCAGGCTACTGGCAGGAAGCGCTAAACAGTGACAGCGATGCCTACGGCGGTGGAAACGTGGGCAACAGCGGCGGAGTGCATACGGAGAGTGTGCCTTCGCACGGTCAAATGCAATCACTCTCCGTTACACTGCCCCCCCTGGGTGTCGTGTTCTTTGTGGGGCCGTAGGGGGTTAGTACTCTCCCCGTTTCAAGGTTGCGAGAATCGTCCCGATGCCGTCCTGCACGATTCGATAAGGCCGCGTCGCGCCCGGAAAACTCTGCATCATAATCGAGAACGCAAGCATCTCGCCATCCGCTGTCTGGACGTAGCCGGACAGCGCCGACACCGCGCCCAGGGAGCCCGTCTTTGCCCTCAGATTCCCGGCTGCGGGTGTGCCGCGCATCCGTGTACCGATCGTTCCATCCACCCCCGCGATGGGCAACGCATGGTACAGCAAAGGAAAGCACAGGCTGTCCCGGTACATCCGCGCAAGCAGACGGACGATGGTTGCTGAAGACGTCAGATCGTAGCGCGACAGCCCGGAGCCGTCCACCACAGAGATCCTGTTGGTATCCACCCCAAAACCGGCCAGCATTGCATTCACGAGGTACACCCCGTTTTCAGCTGATCCGGGCAGGCCGGTCTTTTCGGCTGCGGTTGTTTTGAGCATGCACTCTGCAGAGAGATTGTCGCTGACTTTGTTCATGAACGTCAACACCGTGTCAATACCGTGCTCCGCCCGCTGAAATTCCATCATGCCGGGGGTGACAGTATCGGCATGCACTTCCCCTGCTACCGCCACGCCATACGCCTTGAGCCGTTCAGCGAACACGGTGCCGGCGTAGAGTTCAGGTTTCCACAGACTGAGCTGCTCGGTGCGTCCCCGTGCGCCGGCCTTGATTTGTCCGGCCACGGTGATGGTGTTGGAACGTTCCCTCCACTTCCGGGAGATGTGCAGCCGGACAGTCGGACTGTCGGCCACGGTGACCGCAGTGTTCTCGAGCGAGACATAGGATGTTGGCGGATCAATGACCACCTGCGGAGGTGTGCCGGGGATGGCCGACGGAAGAACCCGCACCTCGATGGCATTGTTGTTCAGTGTAATGGGCGTGATAAACATGCCGTACGCTGCCGGCTCTTCATCCCACGTCCATCCGGATCCCCAGAAGAGATCGTCAAAGAACGATGCATCCACCGCCACTTGCCAGGGCGAAGGGCCGTTGA
Source organism: Ignavibacteriota bacterium (assembly GCA_003154155.1). Taxonomy (GTDB): domain Bacteria; phylum Bacteroidota; class Ignavibacteria; order UBA10030; family UBA6906; genus Fen-1255. The sequence goes on from PMCM01000081.1 coordinate 21,814, forward strand.
GCCGCGGCGCGATGAGGCGGGCGAGCGAGTCAAGATCGCCGGTGGACGTCAGCGGATCGCCCCGTCCCTTCAGGAGGATGCGCCGGCGTGTCGTGTCGACCAGGACGGCGGTCGAGAAGTGATAGGAGGGACCGAGATTCGTGAGCGCCGTACAACTGGTAAACAACTTCTGGTTCGACGCCGGGTTGAACACCATGTCCTCATTCAGCGCATAGACCGGCACGCCGCGTGTGAGAGAAACCACTTTGATCCCCACATTGGACGGCGGAAACAGGGAATCCGCAATCAGGTCGTCAATGCGGCCCTTGACGACAGAGGATGATGCAACACTGAGGACGCTTAGCCGCGGTGGGGGGGGGAGACGCGTGAGTTCGCGGTTGACGCCGCATCCGGCCAGAAAAATGCTTAGAATGGCAAAAAGAGTAAGAGATTTCATCGGAATTCCTTTCGATCGCTACCTCTATGGTGGGGAAGATTCATCGAAAAATCAACAGATTGCGCGGTAGACGGAATCTGGTTATATTATATATTCATCAGACGTTGCAGGTTCACGTGCGCACGCACGGTACATGATTGTTGACGATCACTCTCTTGTGGTGGTGCTATGCTGGGAATTATCAAGTCGCTGTTTGGCAGCAAACATGAAAAAGACGTCAAGGCATTGCTCCCGAAAGTGGCAGAGATCAACGCGCACTGCGAGCAACTGCAGTCGTTGAGCGATGCCGAACTTCAGGCGAAAACGCAGGCCTTTCGGGCACAGATCCAGGAAGCCGTCAAAGAGACGGAAGAAGAGGTCGCCGAACTCCGCCGCGGCCTGCAGGATGATATGGATCCGGACTCCCGCGAGAAGGTGCTGGACACTATCGCAGATCTTGAAAAAGAACGCGATGAGATCACCAGGAATATCCTGGATGAGATTCTTCCGGAAGCCTTTGCGGTCGTTAAGGATGCCTGCCGGCGGATGAAGGAGCGGCAGATGAAGTTTGATCTGCTTGGTCATCCCGGCGTGTGGGATATGGTACCCTTTGACGTCCAGCTCGTCGGCGGCATTGTCCTCCACCAGGGGAAAATAGCTGAAATGGCTACCGGCGAGGGGAAGACCCTGGTTGCCACCATGCCCACCTACCTGAACGCCTTGCCCGGACGGGGGGTGCACATCGTTACGGTGAACGATTATCTGGCAAAACGCGACAGCATCTGGATGGGCCAGATCCATGCGTTTCTCGGGCTGACCGTCGGCTGCATCCAGAACACCATGGATTCGGCTCAGCGGCGCCGTGAATATGCCTGCGATATCACGTACGGCACAAACAACGAATTTGGCTTCGATTACCTGCGCGACAA
>PMCM01000200.1 GCA_003154155.1 Ignavibacteriota bacterium
GAAACCTGCGGCGCACGCCTGCTCTACAATTACATGTGGGTCGGCGGACTCTCCCATGACGTTAAACCGAATTTCCAGCAGAAAGTCCGCGATTTCTGCTCCTATTTTCACCCGAAAATCGCCGAACTGAACGAACTGCTCTCCTATAACAAGATCTTCATCGAACGTACGGCAGGCGTGGGCGTCCTTCCCCCCGAAGTCGCCGTCAATTACGGCGCAAGCGGGCCCGTGCTCCGCGGCTCCGGCATGAAATGGGACCTCCGCAAGAATGATCCCTACTCAATCTATAACCGGTTCGATTTCGACATTCCGGTGGGGAAGGGGATCAAGGGAGAACCGGGCGACTGCTGGGATCGGTATATGGTCCGCGTAGAGGAAATGGAACAAAGCACCCGGATCATCGAACAAGCCGTGGAACAGCTTCCTGCCGGCGACGTGCAATCGGCGATCCCGAAACGCATCCGGCCGGAGGCGGGCGAATTGTATCTCCGCACAGAAACCCCGAAAGGGGAACTCGGCTTCTATATCGTGTCGGACGGTACGCAAACACCCTATCGTATCAAGGTGCGTCCGCCCTGCTTCGTCAACCTGTCCGCAATCCCCGCCATCTGCCGCGGCGCAATGATTGCCGACGTCGTCGCCATTCTTGGCAGCATTGACATTGTGCTGGGAGAAATCGACCGGTAATGTTCTCTCCAGACCCTAAACCTTAGACCCTAGACCCCGATTTCTTATGAAAGAATTCCTCCTCAATATCCTGCAGAACGAGACCCTTGTCTATACCCTGATGGCGATCATACCGCTGATCTGGGTGATCCCGTTCGCACTCTTCGCGGTGTGGTGGGAGCGGAAGATTTCCGCACACATGCAAGACCGTCTGGGGCCGATGCGGACCGGATGGCACGGTTCGGTGCAGACCATCGCGGATATCCTGAAGCTGATCCTGAAAGAGGATATCGTCCCGACGGCGGCCGACAGTACCTTGTTCAAACTTGCCCCGTATATCGTGTTCGGCGGCGCGTACGCGGCCTACGCCGTGATTCCGTTCAGCGCCGCGTTTACCGGCAGCGAGATCAATATCGGCCTCTTCTATTTCATCTCCATCTCCTCAGTGGTTGTCGTCGGCCTCCTCATGGCCGGCTGGGCGTCCAATAACAAGTTCTCTCTCTACGGCGCCCTCCGCTCCGCGGCGCAGATCGTCAGCTATGAGATCCCCGTGGCCCTTGCCCTCCTGACAGTGGTGATGGTGGCCGGTACGTTCGACCTGCAAGCGATCAACCACGCACAGAGCGGCATGTTCTGGCATTGGTTCGTCTTCCAGAAGTTCCCGTTCCTGTTTTTCGCGCTGATCATCTATTTCACCGCCTCGCTCGCCGAGGTGAACCGCACGCCGTTCGATATCCCCGAGGCCGAATCGGAACTCGTCGGCGGCTACCATACGGAATACAGCGGCATGCGCTTCGCCCTGCTCTTCCTGTCGGAATACTCCAATATGTTCGCCGTCAGCGCCATCGCCACAACGCTCTTCTTCGGCGGATGGAACAGCCCGTTCGGCGACGTGCTGGGCGGACCGTGGTGGGGGGCCTTCTGGTTCCTCACCAAGGGGATGACCTTTATCTTTGTGCAGATGTGGTTGCGCTGGACCCTGCCGCGCCTGCGCGTGGACCAGCTGATGTATGTGGGCTGGAAGGTGTTGATTCCGTTTTCGTTCGTGCTGATCGTGGGCGTCGGCGTCTGGATGCTTGCGGTACGGTAGGCACGTCATTGCATGACTGATTCGCATTTCATGGACCCTGAGGAATGAGCAGCTATTTCCGTAACGTCTACGATGGTCTGGTGACCGTCCTCATCGGGATGAAGGTGACCTGGTGGCACCTGTTCACCCCCGCTGTTACCATCCAGTATCCCGATGTCAAACCCAAACTCCCCGAGCGCGCACGCAACCGGCTCTACGTGAACATCGACGACTGCATCGGCTGCGACCAGTGCTCCATGGCGTGCCCGGTGGATTGCATCACGATCGAGACCATCAAGTCGACCCCCGATGTCGATCTGGGACTGACGTCGGTGGGAACCAAGAAACGTTTGTATGTGCCCCGGTTTGATATTGACATCGCCAAGTGCTGTTACTGCGGTCTCTGCGTGTATCCGTGCCCGACCGATTGCATCAAAATGACGGACGTGTACGAGTTCTCGGAGTTCGACCGGCAGGCCCTGATGTATTCGTTCGCCGTGATGTCGCCGGCGGAGATCGATCAGGCGAAGGCAAAGCTGGCGTCGTATGACAAGGAGCAGGCCGCCAAGAAGGCCGCCGCCGCGGCCGCAAAAGCCGCCGCTCCCGCGCCGCCGCCCCCGCCCCCAGCAATACCTCCCCAGCAGCCAGAGACGAAAGCGTAAGCAATGGAAACGTTCGACATCATCTTTTATCTCTTCGCGCTCATCACGGTCGGGTCCGCCTGCATCGTCGTGTTCTCGAAGAACATCGTCTATGCCGCATTCTCCCTCTTGTTCACCTTCTTCGGCGTCGCAGGCCTGTATGTCCTCCTCCAGGCCGATTTTCTCGCCGTGACACAGGTCCTGGTCTACGTCGGCGGCATACTGACCCTCCTGCTCTTCGGCGTGATGCTCACCAACAAAGTGATCAGCGTCGACATGAAGACCGGTACCCTCCACGCCGTCCCCGCCATGATCCTCGCCGCCGTGGTGTTCGGCTCGCTGGCAGGGTTGTTCTATGCGACATGGAGCGGCGTCACGGCGCCGGCGAGCAGCATCATCTCGACGGCACGGCCGATCGGCGAGATGCTCATGACCGGCTACGCACTGCCGTTTGAAGTGGCATCGGTGATCCTCCTGGTCGCCATGATCGGCGCGGCGTTCATGGCCCGCCGGCCGAAGAAACTGTAACGCGGAGAACCTCCCTATGAATTCATCAGTCCTGTCGACGTTCGGCGCCTGGCTGCCACATGTGCAGCTGGCACATTTTCTCATCATCAGCGCCGCGCTCTTCGCCCTCGGCGTCTATGCCATCGCCACACGGCGCAATGCCATCATGGTCCTGATGGGGCTCGAGCTCGTGCTGAACGCCGCGAATATCAACTTCATCGCCTTCACCCGCTACGGCGGGGCGAACCTTGACGGTCAGGTGGCCGCGATTTTCGTCATCATTCTTGCCGCCGCCGAAGCCGCCGTGGCACTGGCCATCGTGCTCAATATTTACCACCGGTTCCAGACGGTCAACGTTGATGAAATCAGCTCCATGAAGGAATGACGGGCCCCTGTGACCCGCTACTGACCACTGACTACTGACACCTGACGCTTATGTCGCCTGAAACTCTGATCACCCTCTCGCTCGTCGTCCTCGTCCTCCCGCTGGCCGGCTTCGTGCTGATGATGTTCTTCGGCAGGAAACTGCCGCGCCAGGGAGACTGGCTGGAAACGGCAATCATCACCGCCGCCCTCGCGGCGTCGGTGGCCATCCTGCTGCAGAAACTCACGTCCTATCACGCCGAGACCCTGCAGCTGAATTTTACCTGGGTGGACCTCCATGACGCACCGGGCATCGGACCCCTCAAGATTGTCCTGGGTTTTGGGATCGACAACCTTGCTGCCGTCATGCTGGTCGTCGTGACCCTTATCAGCACGCTGGTGCACTTCTTCTCCATCGGCTACATGCATGACGATGTGCGCTACGCACGGTACTTCGGCTTCCTGGGACTCTTCTCGTTCTCCATGCTGCTGATCGTCCTCGCCAACAACCTCTTCCTGCTCTACGTGGGATGGGAACTTGTGGGCATCAGCTCGTATCTGCTCATCGGCCACTGGTACGAAAAGAAGAGCGCCTCGAATGCCGCGATCAAGGCGTTCATCACCAACCGCATCGGCGACGTCGGCTTTTTTATCGGCATGGCCATTCTCTTTACCACGTTTAAGACGTTCAACCTGCAGGAGATCTTCGCCGGCATCGCCTCCGGGACGCTGCCGTACGGCAGCCAGCCCTGGCTCACGGCGGCGGGAGTCCTGATCTTCTGCGGTGCGGTCGGCAAGTCGGCCCAGTTCCCNNTTGCACGTGTGGCTCCCCGATGCCATGGAAGGCCCAACGCCGGTCAGCGCCTTGATCCACGCGGCCACCATGGTCGCTGCCGGCGTCTACCTCGTCGCGCGCACGTTCCCGCTCATGACCGGCGATGCCCTGATGGTGATCGCCTATATCGGCGCCATCACGGCCTTCATCTCGGCGACCATCGCCATTGCACAGAACGACATCAAGAAAGTGCTGGCATACTCCACCATCAGCCAGCTCGGCTATATGATTATGGGCCTCGGCGTCGGTGCGTATACGGCGGGCTTCTTTCACCTGGTCACCCACGCCATGTTCAAGGCGGGGCTCTTCCTCGGATCAGGCTCCGTCATCCATGCCATGCACAACGCCCTGCATCACCAGCAGGACCATACCACCGATGCGCAGGATATCCGCAATATGGGCGGCCTGCGCAAGTACCTCCCGGTGACGTTCTGGACATTTGTGATCTACACGCTTGCGATCTCCGGCGTGCCCTTCACCTCCGGGTTCCTGAGCAAGGACGCGATCCTGGCAGGCACACTCGCCTACGGCTCCCTTACCGGGCATATCCTGATTCCGATCGTGGGGTTCCTTGTCGCCGGGCTCACCGCGTTCTATATGTTCCGGCTGGTCATTCTCACGTTCCTGGGCGATCATGTCGATCCGCAAAGGACCCCACACCTGCATGAGTCACCGCGCGTGATGACGGTGCCGCTCATGATCCTGGCCGCCCTGTCGTTCTTTGCGTTCTTCAGCTTCAATCCGGCCAACGGCGACAACGGCTGGCTCGCCCGCGCCATCGAGCGGCCGCTTACCGTCGTTCCGGCCGCCCTTGCCGCACCGGCCAATGAGATTTTTGAAAAAGCCCACCAGGATGCCCACGGGACCGCCATCGTCCTCTCGCTTCTGGTCGCCGGTATCGGCATCCTCGTGGCGTACGCGACGTATTCCTGGAAGAAGATCAGCGCGGATGCGGTCGCATCACGGCTGGCACCGCTGCACAGGTTCCTGATGAACAAATGGGGATTCGACGATCTGTACAACAACGTCATCGTGGAGGGCCTGCTTGCGTTCACCCGCGGCCTCCGCTGGTTCGACAATACCATCGTCGACGGGGCCGTGAACGGCGCAGGATGGCTCACCACCATGACGTCGTTCGTCAGCGGCAAATTTGATGCAATCGTGGTCGACGGTCTCGTGAATCTGACCGCGTACCTGGGCGGCTTTTTCGGTCTCGTGCTCCGCAAGCTGCAGACCGGCCGGGTGCAAACGTATGTCTTCTTTGTCGTTTTCAGTGTGCTGGTTCTGTACTTTGTGTTCCGTGTCGTGTGACACCGACCTGCAAGCGTAACTCCTGGAGGATATTTCGTTCATGGAATTCACCATTTTCGGTATCGGAATCCTGACTTGGATCACCTTCCTGCCTGTGGTGGGCATGGTGGCCGTGCTCTTGCTGCCTAAGGGAAGCAAGGACGCGATCCGCTGGACCGCTCTCGGCGTCACCATTCTTCAGGTGATCCTGGCCGTCATCATTTTCACCCGGTTCGATCGCGCCGCCGCCGGGATGCAGTTCGTCGAAAAAGGCTCCTGGATCGATGTGAAAAGCGTCTCCTGGTTCGGACGCGTCCACATCGAGTACTTCCTCGGCATCGACGGGCTGAGCGTGGTCATGGTGCTCCTGACCGCCCTCATTTCGTGCATCGCCACGATCTCGTCATGGACTATCGACAAATCGCTGAAAGGCTACTTCGCGCTCTTCCTGCTGCTGGATACCGGCATGATGGGCGTGTTCGTGGCCCTCGATTTCTTCCTCTTCTACGTCTTCTGGGAGGTCATGCTGCTCCCCATGTACTTCCTGATCGGTATCTGGGGCGGCCCGCGCAAGGAATANNGAATACGCCGCCATCAAGTTCTTCCTGTATACGCTGCTTGGCAGCGTCCTGATGCTGCTCGCCATGCTGGCGCTCTACTTCAGTACCAACGTGTTTATCGATCCCTCCGGTACCATCGTGTCAGTGACGGATGCGATGAAGAACGGCGCCGTGGGACTCGAAAAGATCCATACCTTCAACCTGGTGGCCATGACCGACGCGGGGAACTTCATCCCCGGTTCACTGCTCGGGGGATGGGGGACCACCTGGCGGTACGTCGCCTACGTTGCACTCTTCATCGGCTTCGCCATCAAGATCCCGTCATTCCCGTTCCACACATGGCTGCCCGACGCACACGTGGAAGCGCCGACACCCATCAGCGTCATCCTGGCAGGCGTCCTCCTGAAAATGGGCGCATACGGTCTCCTGCGGATCAGCTTCCCGATCTTCCCGGATGCGATGCGGCACTTCTCGTGGGAACTCGCACTGCTCGGCGTTATCAGCATGGTGTACGGCGCCCTGGTCGCCATGGCGCAGACCGATTTCAAGAAACTGATCGCCTACTCCAGCATCAGCCACATGGGCATCGTGACCCTCGGCATGGCATCCATGAATACCCAGGGATTGACNNATCTATGACCGCGCCCACACACGCGGGCTCAACGAATTCGGCGGTCTCATGAACAAGATGCCCCGCTACGCCGCGGTGATGACCATTGCGTTCTTCGCGGCGCTGGGTCTGCCGGGACTGAGCGGATTCATCAGCGAAATCTTCTCGCTCCTGGGCGCGTTCCGGACCTTCCAAACGCTCACGATCATCGGCGCAGTCACGATCGTGCTGACCGCAGGCTACATGCTCTGGGTGCTGCAACGGGTGTTCCTCGGCCCCCTGCCGGAAAAATGGAACGGCCTGACCGATATGAACGGCCGCGAAACCCTGATGCTGGTCACCCTGGCCGTGATCGTGATCTTCCTGGGAATCTATCCGTCACCCGTGCTTGATCTGATGAGCACGTCGTTGAATTCTCTCGCCGGCGTCCTGCAGAATACCGGCGTGCCGGGTATGATGGGAGTGCACTAATCCATGTCTGACCGACTCCTGCAAGATCTCGCGCAGATGACCCCGGAGGTCGCGCTCACGGTCACCATGATCGTGGCCCTGATCGCCGATCTCATCTTCCGGCGCTCCCCNNTTCAGCGGCATGCTGGCGGTCGACCCCTTCGCATGGTTCTTTAAACTCATCATCCTCCTTTCCGCACTGCTCGTGGCGGTGTTCTCCCTCGGCTCGGCGGAATTGAACTCCCCCGGCCGGAAGGTGGGGGAATACTACGTCCTGCTGATCGCCGTCACCCTCGGGATCATGCTCATGGCCGGCGCGAACAATATGCTGATGATGTATCTCGCGATCGAACTCTCCTCCATCAGCTCGTACATCCTGTCGGGGTATACGCGCGAAGCCCCCGATGCCAGCGAAGCATCCCTGAAATATGTCATCTTCGGGGCCGTTTCGTCGGGACTCATGATCTACGGCATTTCGCTGATCTACGGGCTCACCGGGTCCCTCTCGTTCGCCGAGATCAACCGCGCACTGCCGGCCGTCCTCGCGCGCGGTGATACGGCAACCTTCGCCCTCGTGATGGCGGGCATCCTTGTCTTCGCAGGCTTCGGCTACAAAATCTCCGCGGTGCCGTTTCACTTCTGGGCTCCGGACGTGTATGAGGGCGCGCCTATCACCATCGCCGCATTCCTCTCCGTCGCGTCCAAAGCCGGCGGTTTCGCACTGATGATCCGGTTCTTCAAGGTGACGTTCATCGACACGGCCGTCGTCGCCCTCCCGGCCGGGTCCTGGGCCGTGCTGGCCGGCTTCGACTGGCGGCAGGTGGTCGTGCTGCTGTCCGTTCTCACGATGACCATCGGCAACCTGGTTGC
>PMCM01000272.1 GCA_003154155.1 Ignavibacteriota bacterium
TCACCAGCGGACAGAACGGGCAGCCGAGGCCGGTATAGAGCACCACCTTGCCTTTGGATGGGTGGACGTCGGTTGCCGGCTGATCTTCCACTGATCCGTACCCCATGTAGCGCGCAAGTGAGGGAAAGTATTTCACGTACAGCCAGAGAAAGAGCGCGATGAAGATGAACCAGAGCACTGCCTGGGCAACGTGCCCCTGGACCAGATGGTAAACAACCCCGCACAGGAGAATCGCCCAACTGGCATAGATAAATGAAATGTGGCACTGCTGTTTCATATCTTATCCTTCTCCATGGGTTCCCGGGGAGTAGCTCTCTTGCGGGACTGTTGGGCACAGATGGTATTCTCCCCTCCCCGGATGAAGAGCCCGGCCTCAGTTCTTCGTCCGGTGTGATAATAATGTACGCCGGGATATCTGGATTGTCAACGCGTCACCGTTCGACTCGATTTTGTGGTGAGTGGGCAATAGCGCGTCGCAAACGGTGTTAGGCAACGGTGCCAGGCATCGCAGGAAGGAACGCTGCCAGGACAAGAACAAGGCAGTTTCGAACCAACCGGTCAGTCACCAGTGCGCGTTCCAATCACCGATATCTCAGGAGGGTGTGCCAGCGTCTGGTAAACGACGCAGTACCTTTCGGTCAGGCGCAGGAGGGTGGCGAGCTGGTCTTCGGTTGCGTCTGTGTCGAGCGCAAACTTCAGCCGGATGTTTTGGAGGCCGACAGGGACATCCTTTACGACACCCAGCGTCCCGCGAAAGTCGAGATCTCCTTCCGCCTGAACTTGCCCTTCCCGTATCTCAATCCCCAGTGCGGTGGCCACCGCGTTCATGGTGACACCCGCGCACCCCACGAGGGCTTCAAGCAGCATGTCCGCAGAACATGCGTCTTGTCCGTTTCCTCCCGTCGCAGGGTGAAGGCCGGCCACGACAAGCGCTTTGCCTGTTTCGATCTTGCAGCTGACTCCTTCACCCAGATGACCCTTCGCCACCAGGGTGAAGAGCGCCGTTGAGGGGGTCTCGCGGTAGCGAGCCTTGAGGGGAGCCTGGACTGACCGCAATTCTTCCGATTTCATATGGGCGTCTCCTTGTGACGGAAGGGAATCAGCGGATCGTTATATGGCTTGCGCTTGACAACCTCCCTTCCATCCTTTCGAACGAAAGGCTCTGCCCATCCGTTCCCGGGCGCGGCTATCTCACGACGACCACTTTCTTCGTGCCGACGAAGGTTTTGGCCGGATCCTGCAACGGTGAAGCGCTCAGGCGGCAATAATACATGCCGGAAGTTACAGTTTTCCTTCCTTCTTCAGCTTCGCCACGATCGTTTCCATTTCGCCCACGAGCGCATCGAAACGCCGGAGCGCCGCCCGGCCGGGCTCGGGAGACGTCATGTCTACACCCGCGTTTTTCAACAGTTTCAGCGGCGAGTCGCTGCCGCCCGCCTTCAGCATGCCGAGGTAACGCTCCACATCCGCCGGGCTGCCGTGCAGCACCTTCTCGCTCAACGCCAGCGACGCGATCATGCCGGTGCTGTACTGGAAGACGTAAAAGTTCATGTAGAAGTGAGGGATGATGCTCCATTCGTTGCCGATATAGTCGTCCACACGCATGACACCTTTGTCATGGCCGTAATAGGCGCGCGTCAGCTCGAGGTAGCGCTCGGTCAACCAGTCGGGCGTGAGGGTCTGTCCTTCCTCGACATGCCGGTGCATCGCCAGCTCAAACTCCGCAAACAGAGACTGGCGGTAGATCGTCGAGCGCACCTCGTCCAGGTATGCATCCAGGATTTTCAGCTTCACGAGATCGTCGGTTTCATGCTTCAGCATATACTCCATCAGCAGATGCTCGTTGCATGTCGAGGCGATCTCGGCGACAAACGTCGCATAGCCTGCATTCCCGAACTCCTGGTTCTTATCGGCAAGGTATGAATGCATCGAGTGGCCCAGTTCATGGGCGAGTGTGGACACCGCATCATAGTGGCCGTTGAAATTCATCTTGATATACGGGTGCACGCCGTAGACGCCGCCGGAGTAGGCGCCGAGCTGTTTTCCTTTGTTCGGATAGATATCGATCCACCGCTGAGCGAACGCCGTTGCGAGGGCCTTGCCATATTCTTCGCCGAGCGGGCGGAGGGCCCCGGTGACGAGCGCGTGTGCATCCTCATAGGTATAGATCCGTTCGGGCGATTTCACCGAGGAGGCGTAAATATCATCGTACAGCAACGTGTCAAGCCCAAGCATACGCTTCCGGAGCTGCAGATACCGGTGCAGGGGCGCCAGGTTCTCGCGCACCGTGGCGATGAGCTGGTGGTACACTGAGGTATCGATGTTGTCGTCGAACAGACGGGCATGGAGGCAGCTATTGTATCCTTGCACGCGGGCAACGAAGAGATCGTTCTTGATCCCGCCGTCCAGCAGGCCGGCAAGCGACGTCTCGAACTTCTTCCTATCGGCCCAGAACGTGCGCATCACCAGCGACCTGTCCGCGTGGTTGGCTGTGCCGCGGTAATGCATGTACCCGGCGACGTTCAATGTCACTTTGGCACCATCGGACAGCGTGACATCTTCCGCCGGAATATCGACATTGTTCAGGACGTCGGCCACCTGTGCGCTCGTGCCGGAAAACATGCCGGTCATGGCCAAGATCCTCTGCTGATCCTTGGGGAGAACGTAGTGGCGTGCACGGAGCACCTCCCCGACGCGGAACCGGTACGGGGCGAGGCGGGGTTCCGCGGAGAAGTATCCCTGCAGCACTTTTTCATCCATCTTGAGAATATCGTCGTTGCGGAATGCAAGCTTCGCTCCGTAATCCGCCGATATGCTCTGCAGCTCACCCTGCATGCTCCTGTACATCGCATTGGTCAGATCCACGTTGCTCTGATTCGACGCATACGAATAGAGCCGCTGCATCAACAATCCGATCGAATCGGTGACCTGGTAGAGGGAAAGGAATTTCTGCGGGGTCGTGGTCCAATCCTTAGCCCGGGAGTCGAGTTTGTCGATCATCGACTGCACCCTTGCGCGGTCCTGTTTCCAGGCGTCCGCGGTGGGGTAGAGATCTTCAATCCGCCATGTAGAGGCGGGGGGCACCTCCGTACGGGGGACGAGCGAGTAGTCGGGTATCTTCGACTGCTGCGCCCGTGCAGGGGTGAGCGCGCCGCACACAGCAACGATGAGCAGCGCCGCTAGAACTGTCTTTCGGGACATGGCAATCTCCTGGTGAGTTCCGGAATTGAAGCGGGGACGGGTTTCCCCTACGTGGCATTAGTGTCTGAACATTCGTTTGTGAAAACAACCATTCTGCGACAGAATGCACCCGGGAACGACGAAGCGGGAGCGGTCAGGCGTTTTGCCAGCGGAGCGTGCTGCCATTCCTCCCTTTGACCACTTCCAGACGCGATGTAATCCGGGTCTTGAGCTCCTCCACGTGCGAGATGATGACCACCAGCCGTCCGTCAGCCTGCAGGTCCATCAATGCCCTGATCGCGACATCGAGCGTCTCGCTGTCCAGTGAGCCGAACCCCTCATCGATGAACATCGCGTCCATCCGCACGCCGCCGGTGTGCTGCTGGGCTGCATCGGCGACGCCCAGCGCCAAAGAGAGCGCGGCATAGAACTGCTCGCCTCCCGAGAGCGTCTCCACCTGCCGCCGTTCGCCTGTATGGTTGTCAAACACATCCAGGTCGAGACCTGTGCGGCGCCGCTTGTCGTCGGCCTCGGTGCGCCGGACGAGGGCATACCGGTCGCGGGAGATGACCCGCAGCCGCTGGTTCGCAAACGCGATGATCTCATCCAGAAACACGGAGAGCACATAGCTCGCAAGCGTGATGCCGGCGTTGTTCCTGCCGGAGACGGTCGACGACAGTTCCTCTGCGGCGCCGGTTTCTTCGCCCGCTGCCGCGATCTGTGCCGATCCCCTGCTCAGCTGCGATATCGCGTCGGCCAGATCGCCGACTTCCTTCCGGAGGATGGCGAGCTCCCGCTGGGCGCGCTCGTACTGTTCCCGGGCATCTTCCTCCAAGCGGATGAGCGCCGCGACATCGGGGAGGGCACGTCCCCCAACGACCCGTGTGCGCTCTTCCACGGTGTTCTGCAGCGCCGCGGCACGTTCGTCCCACTCCCGGATCCGTTCCTGCAGCGCGGCACGATGCGGATCATCCAGAAGGGCCTCCGCGATCTGCTGCACAGAGGTAAACTGCTGTTGTGCGAGATCCGTCTCGAGGTCGGCCCGTTTCCTCGCGAGCATCGCTCTTTCGGCCCCCACATTCTTGTTTTCCGCATCAAGAACGCTTTCGAGGCGAATCATGGTCTCCGTGAGCTCGGCGTGTGTCCGCTGGGCGGCCTCGGAGGCGTCCTTGAGCGCGGCTATGCGTAAACGGATCGTCCCGCTTCTGGTCTCGAGTGTGCGCGCATCCGCAACGTCCGCCGGGAGAGAGCGTTGTGCGACTTCCACGCGATCCGCAACCAGCGCTTGATTGGTGCGGGCATCGTTGAAACGCTCCCTCAGCTCCTGACCGGCCAGCTGCATGGTTGCCAATCGTTTTTCAAGGGAGTTTCTGTTTGACCGCAGCGTGTTCAGCCGCTGCGAAGCGGCATCCGCACCCGCGAACTCCTTTTCCTGCCGCGCCAGTTCTGCCGCGTATGTGGCGGGTGCCATCGTTGCGGCCTCGCCCAGGATGTTCTCGTGATTCGTCACAAAGGCGACCGTCTGGCGGAGCGCATTTTCGGCCCCACTCTCACGGCTCATGGCTTCCTGCCGCGCCTGTTCAGCCTTTTCACGCGCCTGGCGTGCGGCATTCAACGCCGCATCGGTGACCTGCGGTCCTCCGGTTTCGGCCGGGCGGGGATGGTTGGTGGCTCCGCAGACCGGACAGGGTTGACCATCGGCCAGCGTGCCGGCAAGCCGGGATGCCTGACTGCCGATCCAGAGGTGTTCGAGCTCCTGCAGCTCTGCGGCGATGCGAGTACTCTGCTCGGTCGCGCTGCGAACCGCCTCGTGTGCACCGCGTACATCGGCTTCTTTGCGCGGTAACTCTCTCCGCAATTGGTGGAGTTCATTCAACGGCGTTCTCAGAGACTTGAGGTGCCGGACCTGCTCCGCCAGACCCGACGCACGCAACGCCGTCTGCTCCAGCCCCGGGAGTTCTGTGTTGTACGATGCCAGTTCCTGTTGCGCGGCCACCTCCTCTGCCGAGGCTTTGGTCAATTCCCCCTCAAGCTGCCGGATCGCCTTTTCTGCCGATGCCGATGCCGCCCGATCTTTTTCAATCTGTTCCAGGATCGGCCGGGCGGCGTCCAGACGGTGCAGTTCGGCCTGGAGAAGTGCCGACTCCTCATCGCGCGCAGCCGAGCGGCTTTTCTCCGCCAGGGCGTGGTCCAGCCGCACGCGGGTTGAGTCCTGCTCTTTCCGGATATCCATCACCGCGTTGTCGCGGCTTTGTATGCTCCGCGCGCGCTCTTCCACATCGTCAAGGCGTTGGCGGAACGGCTCAGCACGCAGCGCCAGGGCAAGTTTCTGCCGGTGCTGATCGATTTCGGGCCGGAGTGACAGATGCTGTTCCAGTTCGCCGGCTGCCCGCCGCAATTCTCCATGGTTCCGGGCAAGGCGATCCCCTTCTTCGCGCAGCCCACGGGATTCCTCCCAACGAGTGCGCAATCCGGGGAGCTTTTGATCCGCGGCTGCGAGCGCGCGCCCCCGCTCCTCCCGTTTCGCCCCAAGGCCATCGGCATCTTCCACGCCGAGTGATTCAAGGAAGCCCGCCCTCCGGCTCTTGAGTTCCTCCAATCGGTCACGCTGTTGCTTGGTGAACTGAAGGAGAATGTCGGTCATGCGCGAATAGACCGAAGCACGAAAGAGTTTTTCCAGAATGGGCTGTTTCGATTTCGTGTCGGCAAGGAGGAGCTGCTGGAAATCGTTCTGGGGAAGCATCACAATCTGCCGGAACTGCTCTTTGGTCAAACCCAGCAGCAGCTCCACCTCCTCCAGGATCTGTTTCTTCTGCGTGATCGCGGGGCGCAGTGGCGTTCCCGCAAGGTCAAGGAACTCCAGAGCCCCTTTTTCGATCACCGAGTCCTGTTTTCGTGCCGGCTTGAACTCGCGTGTAACGCGGTACCGGCCCGAGGGGAGGGTAAACTCGAACAGAACCCGTGTGACGGTGCCGGGCGGACAGTGGTCCGACCGGAGTTGTTCCGGCGTGCGTGTTCCCGATGCAACGCCAAAGAGTGCGAAGCATATCGCATCGAACAGCGTGGTCTTCCCCGCCCCTGTAGGTCCGTGAACGAGCAGCAGGGTGCTCGCATCCAGACGCCGGAAGTCGATTTCGGCGGGCGCCACGAACGCACCAAAGCCTTCCACACGCAGGAAGACGGGCTTCATGTGCGGCCCTCCCTTTCGGCCTCTTCAGCGGCACGGCGCGCCAACACCAGCTGCGAGCCGGTCAACTCCTTTCCCTGCATGTCGAGATAGAAATTCCTGAGGAGGTCCAGCGGGGTCCTGCTCCTGATTATGTCGGCTGTGGTGTGTGTCGTGGCGCCGTACAGGCGCGCCTGTTCCCACTGCAGGTTGAGCGTGTTGGGGAACTGCTGCTGGACGATGGCCATGGCATCTGCCACCGGCTCGCTGTTGGTCAGTGTCACCTCGATGAAATCTTCACCGCCGGGTTGCGTGCCCTCATCCTCCCGTACAAATTCTCCCCGGGTGATTTCCCCGCGGATCCGCCGCATCGGGCGGCGCGGAATGAGATCGACGGTTCTCACGGCGGTCCGGCCGGCCCCGTCCATGTCGACGAGACTCACCGATTTCTTCTGCCCGGCCTCATCGAACGAATATGCAAGGAGCGATCCCGGATACCTGATTTTTCCTCCGAGGAGCGATTGCGGGCGATGGAGGTGGCCGAGTGCGGCGTACGAGAACCGCGCAAACAGTTCCGCCGAAACCGCTTCCGAGCCCCCGACCGACAGCTGGCGCTCGCTCCCCGCAGCTTCCCCTCCTGTGACGAAGGCATGCCCGACAAACACCGACCGTTCGGCTGGCGGTGTATTCAGGGTGGCGAACAGTGCTTCATACGCCTGCTGCTGTGATTTGATCGCGTCGTTCCCTGTCAGGTAGCGGGCGGCATAGTATTCGACGAATGGCAAGACATGAAAGCGGACAGGGCCGTCATCATCGTTGATCACCAGGGAAGGAACCGGCAGCGAAGGCACGCCGAAAAGATGAAGTCCGCGCTGCGCGAGAAGTCCGCCGAAGCAGCCGATCCGTTCGCCGCTGTCATGGTTCCCGGCGATCATGATCACACGACGGCCCAGATCCAGCACAAGCCGGCCGATCACCCAGTCGAGGAGCGCGACAGCTTCCGGGGGAGGTAGCGAGCGGTCGAACACGTCGCCGGCAATGATCACAACATCCGGGCGTTCGCGTTCGGCAATGGACACAAGCTGCTCCAGAACGTAGCGCTGGTCCGGGATGAGCGGAATGTTATGGGGGGATTGACCGAGGTGCCAATCGGCTGTATGGAGAATGCGCATAGATACTGAAAATTGAGAGTAACGGGGTTCATCTAATGTCAAATTCCCTGGGGGGAAATGCAAGGGGATGCGCGGAATTTGTGCATGTCATGGCAATATGCTATTCTATCGCCATGGAACCCAGCCTTGTACCCAGAGTCAAAATATGCTGCATGAAGAATGTGGCGGAAGCGCTTATGGCGATCCGTGCCGGCGCAGATGCGATCGGTCTGGTTGGCCGGATGCCCAGCGGACCGGGTGTCATTGATGACGCAGAAGCCGCCACGATCGCGCGGGCAGTGCCGCCTCCCATAGCGACATTCATGCTGACCAGCGAACAGTCCGTCCGGGAAATCGTGGCCCACCATGCCCGGGTCCGGAGCTCCGCGATCCAGCTCGTCGACGAGGTGACGGAAGGAACCTACGCCGATTTGCGGGCACTGCTCCCGGGCGTGAAGCTGGTGCAGGTAATCCACGTAGCGGGGACGGGGTCGGTCGCGGCGGCCGTAGCTGCAGGATCTCATGTCGATGCAGTATTGCTGGATTCAGGAAGGCCGGAGCTTGCGGTCAAGGAGTTGGGCGGAACGGGGAGGCCACATGACTGGTCGATCAGCCGGCGGATACGCGAAACACTGGATGTCCCGGTGTTCCTTGCCGGCGGGTTGAACCCGGAGAACGTGGCAGCAGCGATCGCCGCTGTCGCACCGTTCGGCGTGGATGTGTGCTCCGGTGTCCGCACCGATGGAAATCTGGACGCAACGAAGCTGCGCGCGTTCATGGAAGCGGCGATCGGCGGGTCCAGACGCAAATGAGATGGTCTATCCCCCACGTACGTGACGCGCACAGCCAGCGAAGGGGCAAAACCCTTCGCTGGTTCTGCCGCACGCCGTTACATCATGCAAACAGCCCTTCGATCGACAGATACCGCTCGCCGGTGTCGTAGTTGAAGGTCAGGATCTTGCTGCCGCGGGGAAGGTCGGGCAGTTTTTTGGCCACCGCTGCAAGAGAAGCCCCGGAAGATATCCCGAGAAAGATCCCCTCTTCCTTTGCGGCACGGGCGGCATAGGCAAAGGCCTCTTCCTTCGTCACCTGAATTACGCCGGTCAGCAGCTTGGTGTTCATGATGGCCGGGATAAAACCGGCACCGATGCCCTGGATCGGGTGCGGACTGGGTGCACCGCCGCTGAGCACCGGCGAGAGTGCGGGCTCCACCGCGAACGTCTGCAGCTTCGGATACTTCTTCCGCACGACCTCCGTCACACCCGTGATATGTCCCCCCGTGCCCACACCGGTGATCAGTACATCGAGGCCGTCGGGAAAATCTTCCAGGATCTCCTGGGCGGTTGTCCGCCGGTGAACCTCGGTGTTAGCCGGGTTTTCAAACTGCTGGGGGATCCATGAGTTCGGAGTGGCAGCTGAAAGCTCTTTCGCCTTCTCGATCGCACCCTTCATCCCCTTTTCACGCGGAGTCAGCTCCAGCTCCGCACCGTATGCGGTGATCAGACGGCGGCGCTCCACAGACATCGACTCGGGCATNNACTCCCCTGCGCTCGGCGTCTTCAATCATCGCAAGTCCAATCCGGTCTTTGATGCTGCCGCCGGGGTTGGCGCGTTCGAGTTTTATCCACACCTCCGAACCCGCAGGGAAAAGACGGTTCACTTTGACTACCGGTGTGTGCCCGATCGTCTCAAGAATATTGGCTACTCTCACAGGGCCCTCCTCAAATGTGTATGTATGACAGTGTGAAACTTCGGTGGCACAAAAACAAAAAAGCCCTTCGCAACGGAAGGGCAGGACCAATCATCAACCTCGCAAGAAACATCACAGTGGAGAATGACGAATGCTGCCCCTCGAAAGGCGCGGACAGCAACAACAAACTGCGTGTGAAACTATGAAAGTCCGGATGAACATCGTGTTCATTTCAGGTTGATGAGCAAAGCAAGGAGACCGTACGTTTTCGTCAGCGTCACGTGACGTTGCTCCCACGCAGTCCCCTCGGAGGCTTGAGGACGTTCCTCAGGTACACGGTTCTGTTTGGATGCCCGTACCACTCGTTCATCCTGGGAACGGGCACTGCCTCCCTCTCCGTGCGAGAGCAACCCGTTGGAACACCGGGAACCGTCGTCGATCTTGCGCAATTTCCTCAACAGTCCTGAAATCTGCAACCTGCCTCCGTCGCCCGCCCATGCGAGCGTGTCTTTTTTGGCGATAGTACCGACCCTCTACTGGGTTTTCTTTGCAACAGCGACGTCCCAAACAAGACCTCGGAAGATCGAGATCGGCG
Organism: Ignavibacteriota bacterium; assembly: GCA_003154155.1. Lineage (GTDB taxonomy): Bacteria > Bacteroidota > Ignavibacteria > UBA10030 > UBA6906 > Fen-1255. Next base: position 9,783 of record PMCM01000272.1, read on the forward strand.
ATGGCGCACCCAGGGCCGGATGTCCTTTGTTCAAGGCAGAATATGCCTGTGAGGACACCAGATTTAACAGAAGAAGAACTGATTCCGTTCCGCAGGAGAGCGAAAAAACGCAGGAATCATGGCGTGCATTGAGAGCACCCGTATATGGATAATTTCACGAATCCTGCTAGATTAGGATGTTGTTGTCTCCCGGCGGCGTTTCATTGGTGGTGTTCCGGCGCCCCGGCCATCCACCCCCTCTCGAGGAATCCAGCCATGCGTGCATTCTGCCGTATTCTCGTCATGTTCTTCGCAGCCGCTGCAGTGTTGCTCCCGCGGTCCCTCTACAGCCAGTCGCACCCCGACCTGACCGGCCAGTGGGAACTGCTGCCGGCGCAAAGTTCGGATATCGATCATTTCCGGACCCTCAAGCTCACGATTCGGGCCGACGGTCAGCGGCTTACCCTCATACATCAATGGCAGTCGCGCCTGCGGGTGACTGACTCGCTGAGCATCACCCCGGGCGGACCTCAGGTGGATGTGCCAGCCTCCCACTGGGTTTTCTCCAGCAATATCTTCATGGGCATGAGATACCCTGAAGGAAGCCTCCGCCATTTCACAGCGACATGGGAAGATAATGGCGCGACCCTCCTGATCACCGAGAAGTGCACGATCCGCGGATCGCAGGGCAAGGTGCCGCTGACGATCCAGCACCGGATCGGTGCCGGGGCAGAGAAAGACATCATCATCTACCGCCTCTCCCGCTCCACGCGCAAAACCGGTCCGGAAATCAAATACATGCTGAAACGACAGGGGTCCCGGCAGGCATTCGTGGCGCGGTTGAACGACGACTGGCAGATCGGCGGCGGCCTCCCCGCAAACGCCATGATGATCAGCTTGCAGGGGATCGCCAACAAGACGGGTCCGCTCGTCTACCTGCTCTATCCGGCCGATTGGCCGTTCACGTACGTCGACTCGGTCTACGAATTCTACAAGACGCGACGGTATTACTCGTTCACCGACCTCCGCTCGCCTGCAGACGCCGTCAAGCAGCTTGCACGCTATGCCAAGGGATATGTGATATGGGATACGAATGTGCGGACCTCCCTCATTGTCGCGTTTACGGTAGCCGGACTCGAAGATGCTGTGGTCGTCACCGAGGCGCAACTTCCCCTCGTGAAAGAGGCAGGCCTGAAGCAAGTGGAAGATTTCCGCGGCAAGTTCACCGGCATGAACGACGCGCAGATCTACACCTGGGCATACCAGCAGTACTGGTCCCGCTGCAGCAGGGAGTTTGTCATCTGGCTGGGGGGCGAGCACGGCACTGTCATGAAACCCGCCGTCGCCGACTGGGGCATCATCAAAGGCGTCTTCTTCAACGACCTCTCCACGCGGCGCACCGACACGCTGGAGTACACCCTGGCCGACAAGATCCTTTCGGAAATGAAACCGATGTCGATGGTCATGGGATGGCACTCGTACAAGAAAGATCTGGAGGAAGAGCACGTCTCGCTCACATCGCGCTACGGCCACAGGGTCGAAGGCTTGAACTCTCTGCCGAACCTCAGCTTCAGTGCGCAGATCCCGGTGTCGCCCGGCTTCGTCTTCAAGAACAACCATCATATCACGCCGGGTGAAAAGATCGTTCCGAAGAACAAGGTGTATGTCAGCTGCATGCAGACCGACGGCATGGGCCTCGGCGCCTGGGAAAAGCCGGGTCGCGGGGCAATTCCCTACGCCTGGGAGTGCCTGATGAATTACACCTGGATGGCGCCGGGCATGGCGGAGTATTTCTACTCGACGGCAACGCCGAACGACTACCTCGTCGGCTGTCTCTCCGGTCCGGGCTATCTCTATCCCAAAGCCGTACCCAAGAAGTACCTCACCCAGCTCATCGCGATGGCGCGCGATCAGATGAAGCAGCTTGATCTGCGCGTGTTCGAGACCATGGATTGGTCGGAGGGTGACGAGGTGTCGGGGAACACCGATCTGCCCAAAGATATCATCGACCTCTACTATGACGGCATGCCGGAAGCAATCGGCTTCGTGAACGGATACGGCCCCGGATACACTTCCATCGTCCGGAACGGCCGCCCGTTTGTCTCGTTCGATTACTATCTTTCCCCCCGCCGGCCGGAGGCCGATGCGGTCGCCGACCTGCAGGAACTGGCTACCGTCAATGCAAAACGTCCCTACTTCCTCCTGGTGCACGTGCGGGAGTACAGCGACGTGAAACGGGTGAAAGACATTCTGGACAAGCTCGGTCCGGAATTCGAGGTCGTGCCGCTGGACGTTTTTCTGACGATGGAGGGTGCGCAGCCGACGTTTGAGGAACGGACGCTCCAGCGTTAGTGTCATCACGACCGGCTTACGCGTGCGTAGAGTTTCTTGAGGAACCGCCAAGCATCATATCTGCAAATGACCTGGACGTGCCGTGACGGTAGCGTCTATCCGGGGAGGGCAGCACGCCAGGCGGGCGGCACAATCATACCTGAGCAGCTTGTGGGGGCACCGGTCCGCGGACGGGATGCCCCCTCGCTTTTTGACATTAACACCCTGGTGTGAGCCGGGAACCCGACCAACAGGTACATTCCGATGAAGCGCATCACATTCATCCTCCTCTTTCTCATCCTCATGGTCCAATCACTCGATGCCCAGACAAAGACCGTCGCCGGCTCTTCCGGACTTCCCTACGACGAACCACGCATCACCAGAAAATACTGGCAGGACAGCCGTCCCCTCCAGACCGCCGTCAAGAGTCCATCGGTCTGGGCGCTCTTCGGCGTCAATGGCGAGCTGCAAGCGCTCTGGACCGGACCAAAAATCGAACGGAAACTTAAGAAAGATCTGCTGGAGCTAAGCGGGTCGGGATGGATCGAAGGCAGCACGGGATGGATCGATCTCAAGGCGTCACGCACCGGGCATGAAGGGCATCCGGGAGATCTTACCGTGCGTTACACGGAACATGGTGTCGAAGCGCGATTCGCCGCGCATCCACGGGCAACTACCGGTCCCGTGGTCATGACCTTTGCCATCGACCGGCCACGCCGCTTCCGGTATCAGTTGACCATCAAGGATTCTTTAGCGCGCACCGGGGTGCACATCGAGCGTGCCGGCGCGTTTGCCACCATCGTGGCCGACAGCTTCAATACGTATCATGTGGGAGCACAGCCTGCCCCGGAATCGTTCACATTCAAAGACTCTGTGCTCACCATCGTCGTCCCGGCAACCGGCACCGTCACTATCACCATCGATGCGGAAAAGAGACTCCCGGTTGTGCCCGCCGGCACGACGCTTGTTGAAGCCTGGGAGCGGGCGGTCACAGCATCCACCGCCACCGCTCCAGCTGCACAGGACTCACGCGTCACGGTCAGAACCGGCATCGTCGATCTGGATGAAATGTTCGCCGCCTCCATCGATGCCATCGACAACGACCGTTTTCCCTCCGGCGTGATTATCGCCGGCCCGGACAACCCGTTTTACCGGGGAAGCTGGCTTCGTGACGGCACGTATTCCATCATTGGATACGAGCTGGCCACGGCGCCGCACGAAGCGGAGGATTTCTACCGGTTCTGGATCACCGAGGGAGGTTTCTCGGAATACGGTGAAGCCGAAGCCCAGCAACCGGCCATCGGCATTCTCGGGCTCTGGTTCCATTCGCGCAGACTCGCACACCCCCACGACTTCCTCCAGTCCGTTTATCCATACGTCACACGGTGGGCGGATTATTACGTCCTCCGCCTGGACAGGGAGATACTGCTGAACGTTTATGAAGAATGGATCACACAAATACTTTCGTGGGCTTCATGGCCCAACGCCGAAGTGTATGCCGGTCTGGAAGCCTCATCGCGCATGGCTGTGGAGTTGGGTCATACCGACGATGCCCGGCGCTGGGGCGATGCCGCTGCGAAGCTCAGGGAGAATTTCGGCGGAGTCTGCTATGATGAACAGCTGCAGAGGTTTATCCCGAGGGCCGGTTTGCCCAACACCTTCCGGGAAACCGCTCCCGGTAAATATGCCGCGCTCCGGGATGAGCGTGTGGATGCGGGCATGCTGAACCTCAGCCGGCTGGAAGTTTTCGGTACGAACCTGGGCGTTATCCGGGTGGACGATCCGCGTTTTGCCGCCACCGAAGCCTGGATAAAACGCGTGTTGTTTCATCCGGATCACACGGTGTCACGGTTCGACGGTGCGCCTCCTCCGGACTTCCCGAAGGGGAACTGGCCTACCTGGCCGATCATTTCCTCATGGGGCGCGCAAGTGGAGTTTCTGAAGGGACGCACGGATGAAGCATGGCGCTACCTCATCGACGGACAGGCGAAGATGCACGGATACAATGCCCGCAACATGCTGTACCAGCTTCCGGAGCAATGGAACATCGACGGCACGATGGCGGGAACGACGCGGATGCTGACATGGTCGCATGGGGAGTTCCTGACCACGACGCTCCTCTTGCTCACCGGCATGAACACCGACGTGGTTGATGCCGATGCATCGCTCCAGCCGTCCCTGCCGCCCGACTGCCCGGCCGCAGAAGTGGCACATCTCTACCACAAGGGATATCGTCTGAACATGGACATCCGGCGGAATGGAGATGGGCTCGAAGTCGCGTTGAAGGCTGTCAGGGTCGACGCCGATGCACCGCCGGAGCTGAGATTGAAGATCGGTCAACAGACAGTGGCGTTGAGCGAAGGCAAGAATGTTCAGGTGCAGATTCCTGCCGGAGGCAATTCGCTTTTCACCTCTCATCCGTTTGAACGGGCGGAAGTCGTGCAGAAGATTCTCCTGGGAACGCCGCTCGGTTCCGGGTGGCGCACGGCGCCGGCTCCTGAACTCGAACGGCATATCGCCGACGTCGAGGCGACATTCGTCAAAGAGAAACTGCCGGGGGAACGAACGAGGAGATTTGA
>PMCM01000320.1 GCA_003154155.1 Ignavibacteriota bacterium
GAACTGGCCGGAATGATTCTGACGGCGCTTCCGCAGTTCCTCGCTGATCAGCTGAATTTCCCGCTCGGAGTGACCGTGCAGGACCTTGTAGTATTCCGAATGGCACAGGACCCACTGTCCATCGACGAACGCATACGCTATGCCCGCGTCGAAGGGATCGTAGCGGACAGCAACGCGCTTTGTCTCCCACGTAGGGTTACGGAAATGTTCCGACCAGTAATAGACGTGATTGATCTTGACGCCTCGTTCGGGTGAGACTTTCGCGGTTCCCTTTCGCGTGGTTGGCAGCGTGGAGATGAGAAAATCCCGGTCGTAGGAAATACCAAGGTGCGAACGACTGCCCGTCTGAAGCATCGCCGCGGTGAACGCCTCACGCGGGCTTTGCCCTAACGCCGGATGGTCGATCGTGTCGTAAACCTCGTAAGCGTACTCGCTCAGCCTCTGGTGCAACTCCTTGAGCGGCCACAAAGCATGATTCCGCGGATCGACGCTCTTGGTTATCAGGCGGCTAGAACGGGCCACTTGCGTGTTGCCCTGCAGATTGTGGAGGAACTGGTCATTCGTAGTTCCGAAGATGCGTTCGCATGTCGAGCCGAAGCGAGCTTTTGCCGGTGGTCTGGACTTCTTCGTGATTTCGAACCGAGCCAACAGCGCTTCAAAGTAGTTGCTATCGAACTCTTTTCCGCCGTCAAGTACGAGGATCTGGGGCAAGCGTGCGTGCCGTCGTACGCACTCCCGAACGATCATCATGCACGAGCGGTAGCTCGGAGGGTCAAACGTGAGGTGGAGCGCTAGAATCCGGCGCGAAAACGCATCTGTCAGCAGCGAGATCCATGGGCGCCCCAATAGGCGCCCTGTCTGCGAACACACCACCCACACGTCTGCCTGCGTGTGATCAATATGGGAGATCTCGAAAGGCCGGTCCCCGTGGCGAGGCGTCCGTTGTTCCAACTCCCAGTAGAAGGGCTGATGCTGGTATGCGGCCCGACTGCCTTGCCGCTTCTGTATCTGTTCAGCGCCAGCGCGCTGATGTACAGCTTGAGTGAAGGTCCTAAAGCTCGGAGCGGCAATATTCTGTTTGTCGCATCTCAACTTGAATGCCGACCACACCGCATACCGCGTTTTCTGCTTTTGTGTTTCGTAATCCTTCTCGATGCACTCCATCATCAGGAGACGCGCCTTTCCCGTGAGTTTGCTCGCGGGGTTACCACAATTCGGCCTTGGTATCAGACCCAAATATCCGGTCCCCTGTTCCATCTGCGCAATCCGGTATGCCGCTATCCAACGCCGCAAGGTTCGCGAGGACACGGTCTCGTGCGACTCGCCGCTCAAGGATTGCGAGACGATGTGAAATCGTCGCGTGGCGACGGCCAGTTGGGCTTCTCCGGCATGTAGAAGCTGCTGCTGAATCTGCGTGGCTTGCTCCGCTTCGCGGCAACGAGAAAGTATCATGATGCGATTCTCTAGAACGCATTGTTTGAAATTGTCCAGCGGGATCTCCACCATCGACTTGTCCTCGGCGAGCAATGTCATGACGCTGACGCCGGCATTGAGCACCGTCCATCCCTTGCCGTCCCAGCTCAAGGCCTCGCCTCCTCGAACCTGCGGTATCAAGCCCGCGGGCGAGCCCACTCTGAGCCCCTCCGCGGGCAAGGGCTTCTTCAAGCAGACATGCACTTTGTCTGGTTCGAGGAGCAGGGCCGAGCGGAGATCGACGAAAACATCGCGCGTTACGATCAGGGAGTAGATCTCATCCCGAGTCACTTCGCCGTCGGTTGACCTGAACAGATCTTGCAGCGTACTGGTTGGCTGGGCTGCAACGAAAGCGAGAACCCTCTGCCGATGCACGGAGCTCACCTTGGGCGGGTTTCTCAGATAGTCCTCAATGAACTGGACATTCCGCTGGAAAACCCAGTCGATTTCGGCTGACGACCGAACCCGGTAGTAAAGTTTGAATTCTTCGCCGTACTGTCTGCCGGGCGGGCAGATCCAGGTGTGCCCTTCGCGACAGTATCGATGCGGGTTGTGTTCCGCCAGGCGGGTCAACTCCTCTTCGGTTTTGCACTCCTCCCACCCGGCGCTGTCCGTCCGGATCACAAAGAAATCGGGAGTGTGAAATACTCCAAGCCGTTTCCCGTTCGCGGAACAATAGTCAAGCTTGATCGACGGAGCCTGGTCGTAATACTCGAGCACATTGTGGTCGTACTCCAGTTCCAAAATCGTTGGTAACTCAACTCGGTGGCTTTCAAACTGAATCGTGACCTCCATCTTTCTGCTGGGATAACGTCCTGCCACGTTGGCGCGTCCGCCACCAACGCGCCGCGCCGGCTCGGAGCTTCGAATGTGCGCAACGACGGACTGTGCCTGATCGGATAAGCCAATCCGAGTGGCCCATGCCGTGTAATCCTGATTGCTCAGCATCCTGCCACCGGATCCGCGGCACGTACTGTCATTAATCGGCCTCCTCCCCTCGGCATGCTTTCAAAGCGTGTGTGTATCGAACTCCCGCCTCGCTCATCAGTTCCTGAACGCGCCGTCCATTCGCGATCGCTTCTCGAACTTGGGTGACCAGCTCCTCGGGAACGTAAATCGAAAACCGTTTGCCGCCGCGGCGGCCATACAAGGCATAGCTGGAATGCCCCTCGCCACTGGCGCATTTGGGACAGTTCTTCCGGATGCACGGGCTTTTCCGCAAACTCAGGGAACCAGCCGCCACGGGCGAGACGTCTTGAACCGCCGACTGGAACCAACGCATAACCTGCTGTGGTGTTTCACTCATGTATGTGTGTATCTTCGCACACGTGCAGAATGAGCCGGAGAAAATCATTTGTCAACGGTTTTGTTTCGGTGGACTTCCCGACCCACGGCCAAACGATGCTTCATTTTGGGACTTACGGCCAAACGATGCTTCATTTCACG
>PMCM01000023.1:0-1523 GCA_003154155.1 Ignavibacteriota bacterium
GCTAATGAGTTTTCGATCTTCGAGTTTCGATCCTCGATCTTCGATTAGCCCGGGCCACAACCTGGGCTTTGTTTTTCTTCATGTTCGACCTTCGACATTCGATCCTCGATTGCCTTACCGATCCTGCATTAACCCGGGCCGCGACCGGGGTTTTTCATTTCCGCCCCGCATCTCTTCCTCACGGTATTGATACTTGCAGCGATAATCCGGCACATTGTTGTNNATCCTCCTTCGGAAGCATACATCCTTTTTCGATGATGTTGAGCCACACGAGGGATTCATTCAGCTCTTTCAGCACGATCCCGAGTTTGTGAATGAAATCGCGATCACTTTCGGCTCCGCGTGCTTCCGCGTAGTTCGGGGCCGGCGCCGTACCGCTTCGCAGCAGCTGACTGGCGACTTGGCCCGCGCTTGATGAAGAAGGCAAGTTGTCGCAGATTCTCACCACATCCACCGCCAGTTGTACAAGCCTTTCCTGAATATCATCTCCCTTTGCCATCGCCAATCCTCTATTTGTTGTTTNNCGCCTGGTAGCTTGACACTCTCCGAACCATTCTTTATGTTTTCCCCGAATTGAGGAGAACCGTATGAGGACTCAACTTTTGATTCTCTCCATCGCCATTCTGACGGCCGGCACATGTGCACAGACAAATGCGAATAGAGAGAATTCCCGCACGCGCTTGCGACTGCAGGTCCTGACCACATATCCCGTCCCTGTAATCGACTCAGCGCACGCTGACGCAAAAGACAGCGGGCAGACTAGCCCGTTCCGATGTCTCTGCGGGGAGTCGCGGCAAGCTCCTGAAGGGTAAAACGAATCAGACATCGGGAGAGATAATGAAAGAGATCTGGCTTGCGGTCTCGGTACTCGCAGCCACAATATCGGGTGCTACTCTGGCCCAAACCCCGCGGCCGATACGAGCCGAAGTGATCATTAATCGCATGGCTGCCCCCTGGGAGTCTCAGCAGGTGCAGGAGCCATGCATCCTTTCGAATCCGAAAGACCCAACGCGGCTTGTGATGTTCTACTCGGGCGTCCCCGCCTCGAATCGCAATGTGTGCGATGTCGGCAAGGCATGGGCCCTCAAGTCGGATCCGTTTACGTGGCATCAGGATGAATCCAATCCTGTGTTCGCGCCCGGGCAGAGCGGCTGGGATTCCGGGAGTATCCGGCTCGATGCGGTAATGTATATCCCTGAGGAAGACGCCTACTACATCTACTATTCGGGCACTGTGGCCGCAATCCAGGACCACATCGGCCTGGCGATCTGCCCCGCGGGCTCTGACGGCTATTCGGGGATCGCGCCGGCCGCTATCCGGCGCGTGGGCACGGACCCGGTGCTCTCGCCCGAACCTTCAGAGCCGTATTCGGAGAACATGGTCTCTCAGGCGGCCGTGTTGCGCGAATGGGACACCGCGGCGAAACAATGGAACTGGTACATGTATTATTGCTATCGCGGGAAGAACGGCACGCTGCCTGGGATCCGACTTGCGACATCGGCCGATGGAATGACCTGGCAACG
>PMCM01000023.1:1581-7297 GCA_003154155.1 Ignavibacteriota bacterium
CGATGAGACGATCTTCCATGTGGCCACCCCGGCGTTCTACGAGATCGAAGGGAAGTGGTATCTCTACGCACAAGCTTGTCCGCTCCCAGCCAACGGCAACTACATTGACGGTCACTGGGATCTGTGGTGCTTCTCTTGCGATCGCGAAATTCCGACGCTGCCCGGCCACGCCAGGCTCTTCATCCCCGGCAAGCGGGCGGCAGCGGGGGTCCATAACGACAGATGAACAGCGCTCTCCTCCTTCGCTGAAGAGGGAGTTGACATCAAAGGCATGTGACCCGCCAGGAAAATGCGAATGCGCCTACCTCCAGGTTCCAAGATTCCGGGGATGCGATCGGTAGTGATAACATGGCGTCCGATTGTGAAATTCAACTCGGCGAAACACGAGGCCGGAGGAGACCCCGGCGTGATGCCCAAAGCAGACCCGGCTGAATCAGTCAATCTAAAACATTATCTTGTACATTAACCCGCCATGAGGATGAGATTTCCCGGACAGGCAAATCGTCCTGCTCATCCCCTATGAACTATGAGATAAACGGAGATAAAAGACATCACAGCAATGAACAGACCCGATAACGCAAGTGCACGGAGTGAAACCGTAGAGGGAGAAGCGCCTGAGATCATCACACGTCAGCAGTGGAAATGGTCCGCCCTGGCGGGCATGGCATCCTATCTGGATGCGGGATCGATCGTCGCCCTTGGCGCGGGGCTGGCTTTGTTTCAGGCGTATCTCGGCCTTACCTCTGCCGCTGTGGGTGCTCTCGCTGCGATTGGCCCCAACGCAATTGGTTGTGCCCTCGGATCAGTTATTGGTGGGCGTCTGGGTGATAAACTTGGTCGCAAACGCATCTATCAATATGACCTGCTCGTGTACGCGGCCGGAATCCTTTGTATCGCGCTGGCCGTGAATGTGGGGATGCTGTTTGCCGGTACGTTTGTGGTCGGAGTCGCGGTGGGCGCCGATGTTCCCACCTCGCTTGCACTTGTGGGCGAAATTGCGCCGGCGAAAGCGCGCGGCAAACTCCTCGGCCTCACCCAGGTTGCATGGTCCATCGGCCCGGTTATTGTCCTGCTGATGGCAGCGGCATTGGCCCCGTTGGAGTTGCTCGGCATCCGCATCGTCTTCCTTCACCTGTTTGTGGCGGCGATTGTGACATGGGCATTACGCCAGGGACTTGCAGAATCTGCCCGCTGGAAAACCGCATCGCAAACCGGCCGTACGCTGGTCCGGAAGCTCTTTTCGGGTGCGAATTTGTGGGCGTTGCTATGGACGGCGTCGATCTACCTCTTCTGGGGTCTCGCTGCGGGCACCGCAGGAATCTTCTACCCGTACATCATCAGAACACTCAACGCCGGCGATCAGGCAACAAGTGTGGCGGTTACAGGCCTTGGCTTTCTCGCTTCGATCCTGTTCATCACCACGATCTTCATGCGGTTTTCTGACCGCGACTATGCAACGCGCAAACGGCTGTGGGGGGTCGGAGCTGTCGCCCAGACGGCTGCGTTCGGACTGTTTCTCGTGCTGCCGTTCAGCATCCCCGTCATCATTGCGAACATCGTGCTGTTTGCGCTCGGCGGGGCGTTGGCAGGTGAGGCGTTCTATAAGGTGTTCAGCCAGGAGCTGTTTCCCACGCTTCTGCGCGGGACCGCCCAGGGCCTGACCTTTGGTATCGCCCGGACAATACTGGGGATCTGGAGCTTCTTCGTGCCAATGCTTGCAGATGCCGGAATCCGCCCCGTGGCTGCGCTGCTGATGTCGTTTCTGGCGATCAGCGGTGTCATCGGGTTCTGGTTCATGCCGGATACTTCAGGCAAGACGCTGGAGCAGATTGAAGCAGAGCGTGGGTCGTGAGACCGCCGTCGCCTGCCCTAATGCGGTAACTCTTTTGCGCCTGGATTCGGTCTTGATCAATCACCCAGCAAGGTTTGCCAAAAGGCAAGCGGTCCCGTCCCAACCCGGTGCAGTGAAAGTGTAGTAGCTCTACGCTATTTTGGGCAGTCCATAACAGTTCATAGCAACCCGACTGCCGAGTTGGCCCTCTTCGATCGTGCGCAATATTGCTCAATTGGCCGGTGGGGTGCATTTCGGAATGGGCCGAGACTATGTCAGCTCGCTTTTCGGGGAAATGGACATGGATTCACCCCCCCGCCGGTCGAGGGGATGGTACGCGCATTGCACTCTAGATGAGGCCGGAGTCCCCGGATGCCCCAGTTCGGGTTCAGCGTTCCGCAGGCTCCGTCATTGTCTGGAAAGGGTACCACAATGCGCCGCCTCGATTGGAAATTCCTTCTTGCCCTGGTGGCTTTCTCCTTCCCCCACGCAACTCACAGCCAGTGGACACAAACGAACGGCCCATACGGGGGGGCCGTGAACTGTCTCGCCGCAAACGGGACCGATCTCTTTGCGGGCATGCATTACGGCGGAGTGTTTCTTTCCACCGATAATGGCGCGCACTGGTCCGCCGCAAACGCCGGAATGGCACGCTCGGTGGTTTTTGCCCTGGCCGTGATGCCTGCCAGCGGGCACACCAATCTGTTCGCCGGGACCTTCGGGGAAGGTGTCTACCTGTCCACGAACCGCGGGACCACATGGACGAACGTGAGCGGTGGAATCTTGAATACGAACATCAACGCATTGGCAGTATCCGGCTCGATACTGTACGCCGGCACAAACGGCGGCGGAGTGTATCGTTCCACCAACAACGGCACCTCCTGGGCTGCGGTGAATGCCGGCCTTACGAATTACACCGTGCAATGTCTTGCCGTTGTTGAGACCACTCTCTACGCGGGGACTTCTGGCGGTGGTGTCTTTCGCTTCAGCAACTACCAGGAATTATGGACGCTCAGCACATCGGGTGTGACGGACGGTCTCATTCGGGGCATTGCAGCGGAACCTGACGGAAAGAAGCTCTTCGCGGCCACGTACAGCGGCGTGTTCGTTTCAACCAATCGAGGTACGGATTGGTCACAGGCGAACAACGGTCTCACCAATACGACCGTCAGCTCGTTCGTTGCAAGCGGGACGTACATGTACGCCGGAACGGGAGACGGCGTCTTCATGATCGGCAACGATAGCACAACCTGGACGCATCTGAATGGAGGGTTGGAATACCGTGCGGTTTTGTCGTTGGCCGGCAACAGTTACGGTCTCTTCGCCGGCACCTATGACGGGATCTTTCGTTCAAGCAATGCTGGGGCGGTATGGTCGCCTGCAAAGACCGGACTTACCGCGACGCTCGTGAACGCTCTTGCCATAAACGACACCGTCCTGTATGCCGGCACCTCGTATAGTGGGGCATTCGTCTCCTCTGACGGCGGGTCCGTGTGGGTTCAGGTGAACAACGGCATGACGAGTGCCCATGTCAACGCTATGGCCACACGTGGTCCGTACGTATTCGCAGGGACTCCGGGCGCCGGTGTCTACCGCAGCAGCAATCGGGGGACGAGCTGGGAGCATTTGAGCGGATTGATTGCGAGCACGAATGTCCATGCCTTTGCCGTCACAAGCACGAACATCGTTGCCGGAACGGCATCGGGGGTCTTCGCATCATCGGATAACGGAACCAGCTGGGCGCAGTCATACACCGGGCTCACGAACACGGATGTTCGTGCAATCGTTGCCTTGGATACCTTCCTTTTTGCGGGGACGTACGGCGGCGTATTTCTTTGCACCAACAGCGGGGCCAACTGGAACGAAGCAAGCGGGGGGCTGACGAACAAGTACGTTCAGGCACTCGGGTTTACGGGGAGGACCTTGCTGGCGGGGACGAATGGGGGAGGGATTTTCAGGAGCACCAATCAGGGATTCCTTTGGGCCGGTGCGAACGTTGGGCTCACGTACCCCGACGTACACGCATTTGCTCTTGCCGAGAGCCTGATGTTCGCAGGAGCGTACGGTGGAGTGTTCCTCTCCTCGGACAATGGGACCACATGGACCGACATAACGAGCGGCATTACCAACAACTACATTCAGGCACTGGCGGTGACGCCGTCCGGGAGCGTGAGAACGGTATACTGTGCCACCTATGGCGGTGGGGTTTGGCGGCGATCGCTTCTGCCCGCTGCTGTCGAGGAAACCGGCCGCGAACTNNCGGCCTGCAACGTGAGACTTGTTGTGTACGATGTGCTTGGCCGGATGGCAGCGGTGTTGGTGAATGACATAAAGGCCGCAGGGACATACGAGGCAAAATGGGACGGCTCGGGCCATTCCAGCGGAGTGTACATCTATCGAATCACTGCTGGTGACCGAGTCGAGTCCCGGAGAATGCTTCTGTTGAGATAAGGCGGATGCCAATGTGAAAACATGGGCTCGACCAAGTCGGGCTCTGATCCTGGGTCGGATTGCGTCCGCAGGGTATTGCGTCCCTGCGATCAAGTCTGATCTGTCCGGCAGAGGACTCTGTCAATCTCGGCGAGGAGTTGCGGAAGATCGCGCGAGATACTTTTCTACACAACATCCAGATTCACATCGGAATAGGCGTGGATGATTCGATTGCTCATCGAGGCGGTGACCGTCCCGACTGAGTGTTGTGAAAGTGTAGTAACTCTACGCTAGTCTGTGGCAGTTCTCGCCGGGTATTTACCTCGTCGTCAAAGGCTTCACACCCTCGTCCATCACAGCCGGTAAATGAACCAATTCGAATCGCTCTCGGTGCGACGCGGATTAGGTACACGCACATGCGCCAGAGTTCCTGACTCAGTATGACGAGTGGGAGAGGGGATGATCCTGACCCACTACTTGTCATTTGCGATTCTCTCTGCCGCCCCGAAGTCGCTTGAAGGGATTGTTGTCGGCACCAGTGACGGCGAAACGATGAGCACCCGTGTCGAGTCGAAGGAGACGAAGATACCCCTGCACGGCATCGACCGTCATCGAGGGATCTCGTCTAAGGCAAATATCTTACCGCAACCCCTTGAGCGCCGCCTCCGCCAGTCTCCGCCATGTTGAGCTTAAATCCTATAATGGCATTGGCTCCGTATTTGGCCGCTTGAACTCGCAGATTATTCTTCAATTGATCACCTGCGTGAGAGGCGTCACTCGTATAGGTCGACACATATCCAATAACTTCAAAACTGACCGAGGGATTCATGCTTGAATATAGCTGAACGGTTGTCGGATCCGTCACAGTGTAAGTCTTTGTATTTTTCAAATAGACTGCGTTTCCAGTACAACTCGATAAAAGGAACATTGACAATGCTACGAGTATGATAGTATTTAAGTTCTTCATTGGGGAAGTCCTTGTTCTTATTTGGTAATTTTAATTGCTGTACCAGAAACGAAATATGAGTGGGTGGGGATTGGGATAATAATGATGAATACTACTTGAGTTTGAATCTTTACTTCCACGTTTATTACACCATCAGCTCCCATTTTCGCCGCTTCTCTCTGTAGGCATTCAATACCTTCTTTTTCAGATTTGTCACGCACTACGATTTCTCCGATCTCTGTTGCAGTCGGAGTTGTTTCGCCCTGGAAATAGATCTGTACTCTGTCTGCAACTGTCGCCGGGTATGAACGCTCCTCGTTCGTCAACGTCGATTGGTATGACGTACACCCTACTAGCCATACTCCTAAGACGAGCACAAGTAGATATATCGATCTTGTCATAGGTGTCTCCTTAATTGATTTCAGATGTTTTCCAATCCACTGGTTAGGTTACGTTTTGCCGATGTAGCATTTACTAAAACCTTCAGGAAGCATTTGCGGATGAATTAA
>PMCM01000029.1 GCA_003154155.1 Ignavibacteriota bacterium
CGCAGAGGCCTCGCAGCAGGATTTCCGCAAAGACCGCGCGGACGTGATCTACAATGTCCGGGCGGCCTACTGGAACCTCTACCGGGCAAATGAATTCAAGCGATTTGTGGACGAGAACGTCGAGCAGGTAAGGTCGCACGCCACGGATGCCGAAAACCTCCTGAAACAGGGGCTGCTGACCAACAACGATGTCATGAAGGTCCAGGTGCAGCTTTCCGACGCGCTCGTGCGCCAGATCGACGCCGACAACGGCGTGAAGCTCGCGATGTATGCGCTGAACAACACCCTCGGGCTCAATCTGCTGACCGAGATCACGTTGACGTCGGAGATCCAGCAGGACCGACAGAAATGGGATGTGCTGGACCAGATGGTTCAACAGGGCCTGACAAACCGTCCGGAAGTGGCAGGAATGAACGCCCGTGTCCGGGCCGGCGAGGCGGGATTGACTTCCGCCCGCGGCGGCTGGTGGCCGCAAATCTATCTCGTCGGTAACTACAGCTATCTGCGCCCCAACTCCCGCTTTTTCCCCGTCACCGATACGTTCCGCGACACGTGGGACGTCTCCGTCTCGGTATCGTTCGATATCTGGAACTGGCTCCAGACCGGCTACCAATCGACCCAGGCCCAGGCACAGCTGGCGCAGGCGCAGGAGGGGTTGTCGATGGTGAAGGATGGCGTTATCCTCGAAGTGACCCAGGCATACCTCGGAATTCAGAAAGCCAGGGAGCGCGAGACGGTTTCGGAGCGCGGCGTGGATCAGGCGCAGGAGAACTACCGCATCATGAAGGGCAAGTACGAACAGGGTTTGGTGGCGAACTCCGAACTTCTCGACGCCGAAGTTGCGCTGCTGCAGGCCAAACTGAATCTGGCACAATCTAAAGTTGATCATGAACTTGCCACCGCCCAGCTGACCCGGGCGATCGGCGAATAACTACACGCAACTCCGATGACAAGGATGACACTCATGAATTCGAAAACCAAAATCCTCCTGTTTGGTGGAATCTTTCTCGCGATACTGGTGGTGTTGATCGTTCGCAACCGATCGGCGCTCAATTCTGCAACTGTCGGTAGCAACATGGCTACGGCGCATTCCGTTACGGTGGTCCCCGCCTCACGCGAAATCCCCAATGAACGCATTGCGCTTGTCGGCACCATCTTCGCGTTTAACGACGTCACTGTGCTTTCCGAGACGCAGGGACGGGTGCTGAAGATCAATGCCGAAGTGGGTGACTACAAGCCTGCCGGCGCCGTGCTGGTGGAAGTCGACAGCGAGCTCAAGGAGGCAGCGTTCAAGGTGGCGGAAGTGAACTACGAAAAAGCCAAAAAAGATGTGGCACGGTACGAATCGCTCTTCAACGAGCATTCCATATCCGACACTCAGATCGAACAGGCCCGCTGGACCTTCCAGAGCGCGGAGGCCCAATTTGTCACGGCGCGCCGGCAGCTCTCCGACACGAAAATCACCACGCCGATTGCCGGCGTCGTGACGGCTCGCTACGTCAACGTCGGTACGATGGTCATGGGCGCACCCCAGGCGACGCCAATCGCCAACGTGGTCGATCTCTCAAAGCTCAAGGCGAAAGTCAGCGTGGCAGAACAGGATGTCTTCAGCCTGCACGTGGGCGACCAGGTCGAAGTCCTGACTGACGTCTTCCCCGGCAAACCTTTTGCCGGCTCGATCTACACCATTTCATCCAAGGGCGATGACGGACACACTTATCCGGTGGAAGTGCTTGTGAAAGACCCGCAGCAGCAGCTGAAGGCCGGCATGTTCGCCCACCTGACCTTCACGCCGAAGAGATCGGAAGAGCTCCTGCTCGTGCCAAGGGTCGCCATTATCGGCAGCATGCAGGCGCCGAAGGTCTTCGTGGTGAACAACAACCAGGCGTTGCTCCGTTCGGTCATTGCAGTGCGGGAAATCGGCACGAACGTCGCGATTTCCAGCGGCATCCAGGCCGGCGATTCGGTGGTGGTGGACGGCCAGAACGACCTGAGCGACAACGCTCCCGTTATCGTTCGCCAGCACTGACCACATAGGGAAACTCTCCAATGACGATTACCGAACTCTCCATAAAACGACCGACGCTGGTTGTGGTCGTCTTTACCGTGCTCGCCGTCCTCGGCATCTTCAGCTATATCCAGCTGAATTATGAACTTCTCCCGAAAATGTCCATCCCCGTGGTCACGATTACGACTATCTACCCGGGCGCTTCACCGTACGAGGTCGAGAATAACATCAGCAAGATCATCGAAGATGCGGTCTCCGGCATCGANNAAGGCCCCCACGGTGTCCAAGATCGCTTTCGATGAGATCCCCGTCCTGCGCATGGGGGTCACCAGCGAAATGGACTCACGCGAATTCTACCAGTTCATCAAAGACCGCATTCAGCCGCGGATCTCGCAGATCGCCGGCGTCGCCCAGGTGAGCCTCTCCGGAGGCGATGAACGGGAAATCAAGGTCAACGTGAACCCGGACAAGGTCCGCGCATATGGCATCTCCATCATGCAGATCATGGGAGCGGTGCGCAGCGCCAACATGGACTTCCCCACCGGCAAATTCAAGGATGTGGACGCCCAGTTCATCGTCCGCATCGCCGG
>PMCM01000223.1:0-138 GCA_003154155.1 Ignavibacteriota bacterium
GTACGTCGGGCTGATCGGCAGCGGGAAGAAAGTGCGGGGGTTGTTTGGCGAAATCGCGAAGGAAGGTACAGCGCCCGAGAGGTTGAAGGCCATACATGCGCCGGTCGGGTTTCCGATCAACTCTCACACGCCGGAGGA
>PMCM01000223.1:177-2833 GCA_003154155.1 Ignavibacteriota bacterium
CCGGGGGGAATCCCACACCATCATCCTTGACCGTCAGGGTATACTCCCCCGGGGGACTGTCCTGAATACCTATATATACGTGTCCGGCCCGGCCGTCGGGGAACCCGTGTTTCAAGGAATTTGTGATGAGCTCGTTGACGATCAGTCCGCAGGGGATCGCCGTGTCTACGCCAAAAGATATATCTGTGATATCTGTGGAGATTGACACTCCGGGTTTCCAGAACGTGCGCAGGAGTTCGGTAGACAGGGATTGCACGTAGTCGCTAAAGTCAATGGTGGCAAGACTGGGTGACTGGTAGAGTTTGTCGTGAACCAGGGCCATGGACCGTACGCGGTGCTGGGTCTCGAGGAACAATTGCACCATTTCCGTGTTGTCGATTTTGTCCTGCTGAAGATGCAGGATGCTGCATATGACCTGCAGGTTGTTTTTCACGCGATGATGGATTTCCTTCAGCATGAGCTCCTTTTCTCTCAATGACAGGCGGATCCTTTCTTCGGCGGCGACCCGTTCTCGCCTGATCTGCGCCTCGGCAATTTCGCGCTCGATCGCCGGCACGAGCCGGGCAAGATGGGTCTTCATGACATAATCATGTGCCCCGGCCTTCATGAGCGCAACAGCAGCCTCCTCGCCGATGCCGCCCGACACGATGATGAAGGGAATGTCGTTGCCCGATCTCTGGACCAACGCCAGGGCTTCCGCTGTGTCGAACGCAGGCAACGAATAGTCTGAAAGGATTACGTCCCATCGCTTGCGTTCCAGCGCTTTCGTCAATTCGTCTGCCGATTCAATTCTTTCCGATACCGCGTGATATCCGCATGACTCGATCTGATCGAGAATGAGGAGGGCATCCCCCTCGGAATCCTCGATCATCAGCACTGACAGGTTGCGCTGCGCATCGTTCATGTGTCCTCCGGGTCACAGTGCCTTGGCGTCGTGCAAGGCATTGGATCGCACCAGAATGGGTTCCTTGATGGGATCGTATTGTCGTGTCTGGGAAAGGATTTTCAACACGGGTTTTGTGAGTGTGGACCCGGCGCGGATCATCACGTGGCCGCGGAGGGTCACCATATCNNTCATCCCTTCCTCCAGCTCCTGGATGGACGCGCGCTTTTCCGCATGCGACCCGCGCAGGGTGCTCTCGAGTCCAAGCATGAGCGAGATGAGTTCTGTATCGTATTTCTTTCCCTGGTGAACCATCTTCTGGAGCATGTCGCGTCCGCGGAAGTGCTCGGTGCTCAGGGAATCCAGATCAATCAGTATCCGGAGCAGCCGGGCGCCAAGGGGCAGGTCGTGTCCCTTGATAACGATGGACACCGGTTCTCCTCCCCCGTCGAAATCCTTGTGCGAGAGCTGGATGATGCGTGCGACCCGGTCGAACCGCGGGATGTCCTTGAGCAGATCGTACGCCATCAGGTGATGGTTGAGCGCTACGGGAAACCTCGCCAGCGACCAGAGTCCCTCCTTGTTCAGCGTGACCTGGATCCAGGGAGGAAGGACCGCGATCCCCAGGTTGAACAGTTCGAGGGCGCGCTGGATATCCCAGCGCTCTTCGGCGGTGATCGTGTGCGACAGGTTCAATACCGCGTTGCCAAGTGTCCTCACCCGGTCTGTTTGATTTGCCGCGTGAATGTTGATGTAGGAGATAAGGTGACTCAAGAGCTGGATGGTCTCTCCGACGGTGCCTTCCAGAAGTTCCTCGAGCGATGCGTTCCGCAATGCCAGTTCGTGCGAAAGATAGTGATTCTCTCCGGCGAGGTTGTACGAATCAACGCATTCGTGGACAATCTGTCTCAGCTGCGTGTCATCCCACGGCTTGGCGATGTACCGTGAGATCTCCGCCGTATTGATGGCGCGCACCGTGTCGTCCTGGTCGGCGAAGCCCGTCAACATCACCCGGATGGTGTCGGGGGATTTCAGGCGCACCCTCTCCAGTGTGCCGACCCCGTCCAGCCCGGGCATCCGTTGATCGGAGACCACCAGCGCGAATGGGCCGTCCTGCTCCAAACTCCGGTCGATGGATGTCGAGTCGGCCAGGGTGTGGATCTGCAGCCCCTCGCGCCGAAAAAGGGACGTGAATGCCGAAAGAAGGGCGGTTTCATCGTCGACGTACAGCACTTTGGTATTGGTCGCATATCCGTTCATGGCAATCTCCCTGACTTATGTTCCCGTGGACTCGTTGGAAGTAAAGAGGTCCTTCTGCAACTGTTCGATCGCCGGGTTCAATCTCACGTCGTGGCTGCGCGTAAAATCGGCTGCTTCGATCACGTCGGCCATCTGGACGAGCCGTGTGAGCGGTTCGATGGCGTGTTCACTATGGT
Organism: Ignavibacteriota bacterium; assembly: GCA_003154155.1. GTDB lineage: Bacteria > Bacteroidota > Ignavibacteria > UBA10030 > UBA6906 > Fen-1255. The sequence goes on from PMCM01000223.1 coordinate 2,497, forward strand.
GTGCGGCGATCGCGGTCACAATCTCCGCCGGGAAGTTCCAGAACCGCAGGAGCGCTGCGCCGATGTAGGAATGATCAACGTCGAACATCTTAGACTCCGCCTGATGCAGCGGAACGTGGAGATTCTGGGCAAGCTGTGTCAGTTGCAGGAACTCCCGGGAATTCATCTGGAGGCGGACAACGAATCCGATATCGAGCAGGAGACACGCAAGATAGGCGGATTGTGCGTGGGCATACTCGGGCGACCGGGAGGCAATGGACCGCCCGACAAAAGCCCGCTGTATCGCATGCCGCCAAAGATCTTCGATGGCTTTCGTGGCAGAGGCGTCTGCATCGAA
>PMCM01000110.1 GCA_003154155.1 Ignavibacteriota bacterium
GTATGAATATGTCCTCCGGCCGTGAGTGTGCCAGTCAATCCGAAATAGGTGACGGCATAGCGCGCTTGGGAGCGGAGGGCGTTCAGCACGAGATAGCCAACGCCCAGGCCGCTTGACGCGGTGGAAGGAGTTTCCTGGCTGGAGTCGAGCAAGGCCATGAAGCCGGTACCTCCGGCAAGTTGCAGCTGACCCCGGATTTCGCCCCCCGGATTTGCGGCGGTGTGGAAATTCACGTAGAGTTTCCCCGCCATCAGCGAGTCGATGATTGCCTGTGTGAGGGGTTGCACCGTGTTCGTATCCCGCCACGATCCGGTGACGCGCCCCGAAGCGGGATCGCCGCTGACGGCGATGCCTTTGACGATGCCACCGGCTTTACCCACCGCACCTGTGTGCACATGACCGCCGGCAGTCAGCGTCCCGCTTAATCCCTGATACGCAACAGCATAGTCGATGCGTTTTCGATCTGTCGACAGTACGAAGACGCCGGTCCCCGTTCCTGTCGCTGAGTTTGCGGGTGTTTCCTGGGTGCCGTCGAGATCGGCGGTGAATTCAAGTGCGGTGCCGAGTTTCACCTGGCCCCGGATTTCGCCTCCCGGATTTGCCGCCGTGTGGAAGTTCACATACATACGGCCTGTCAGGAGCGACTCGACGAGTGCAGAGGTAAGTGGCTGCGTGAGATCCGTTGTTTTCCATGTCCCCGAAATGGTATTCGACGCGGGATCGCCCGAGACAGCGATGCCTTTCACAACGGGCCCGGTCTTTCCCGGAGTGCCTGTGTGAAAATGTCCGCCCGCAGTCAGCGTACCGGTGAGCCCCTGGTACGTCACGACGTACGTAAGGATGGTACGGTCTTCGTTGAGGACAAACGAACCAGTGCCGTTGCCCGTTGTCGCGTTGACGGGGACCTCTTCCGCCGAAGAAAGGGCGGCCGTGAGCTGGATCTGCGCCGTCCCGGTAGTGGCGATCAGCATCGCCGCAAGCAGTATCGCAAAAAACAGCATCGCATGTTTCATACTATCCCTCCAGTGTAAGTGTTTCCGGCGTCCCGCGTTGTGCGGCCGCCGTTCCATCTACACGCGCGTGGTCTCACGGGCCCGAGCACCGGAGCAACGAGCACTGTATGCCCGGCAGTGGCGGGGTGTGTCCCCGAAGAGTCATCAATCGGGCTCGCCGTTTCTGTCGTTGTCCCTGAAGGCTTCGATCGGCGCATTCCTGATTCGGCCATTGATCTCGCTTATCTGGTTCCATGGATCATAGAACAGCGCCCCTTCGGTAAACCAGGCATACGGATCGATCATCAGGGTGATGTTCATTTCACCGGAGGCGGAAACCGTGACAGGCGCAGTAAAAAGGACTTCCAGCCGGACCGATTGCTGAGACCGGAATGTGAACGGCGTTTCGTGGTAGAGACCTTCGACCACGACGGAACAACGCTTGTATCCTTGCGTGCTGTCGGCAAACGCAGAATCCGGCAACGCCTCGCTGTCACCCGGTTCATGGATGGTAAAACGGATCCTGTCATATGTCCCGGCAGGTATCCGGCCGGCGAGCAGCAACTTTGTATGTGCGGTGAGGTCGAGGTCGACGGCGAGCGGATCGGCGTGGAGATTCAGCGAATCCCCTCCCGCGGCGGTGCAGAGGCAAACCTGGTCCCAGAGGATTTTGGCGGAAATGATGTGCAGTATCTCGTGTGCCGGTTTTCCAAGGACGGTCTGCGGCGTGACGACGTTGATCTGTACATTCGGGCCTGTGGACACTGCATCGACGCCGAGGTCTTTGCATCCCGAGAGTATGATGCACATGCCCGCTGCAACGGCGATGCCGGTTCTGTATGCCATCAATTGCCTCACATTGGATCCGTTACGGAGTGTAACAATTGGAGATGCCTGGGGTTCCGCAACTCACGTGCCAGATTGCGGAAGGCTTGGAAGCACGCGAAAGCATCTGCAATTCAGGAGATGGGAGCGGGAGTGGGGAGCCGATGCCACATGAGAGTGAAGGGGGCTTGCTGCGCTATGTGGCACGCGCGCTACACACGTGAGACCAGCGTGGGAAGCAGGACATTGTCCGGAGGAACTCAGCCGTCGTACATGGGACCGAATGCCCCGGAAGGGGCGGAACGGCCTCCGAGGGGCTCGGTTGTCCCGAAAAGGCGCCTCCGTCCCGGAGGGACTCAGTCAGAGGAACGGTATCAGGCGGTGGGTTCCGCGTGGATCACGACGCGGCGGACCTGAGGGAAGCGGTCATATAATCGTGTTTCGAGCCGGGACACGATCCGGTGCACATCCTCGAGCGTACGCCCGCGGTCGATCGTGCAGTCAACCGCCAGATTGTAACGTTCGCCGACGCGGAGGACACGCACGCTGGTGCATTGCACAACCTGATCGTCTGCAGTCACGAGCGTCCGCACCGATTGTTGCAGCTTTTCATCTTCCACATCGGTTCCTGCGACCGTTGCCAGTGCGGGTTTGTCTTCTTCCATGTGGACGGTCAGCCGGCCGATGGAGTGGATTTCGTGGCGGATTTCCTGTTCGATGCGGTCGGTCAGAGCGTGCGCTTCAACGAAGCTCCTTCCCGGGGCGTGCTCGATGTCAAACTCGACGTCGTGGCTTCCGTTGACGTAGTGGACTTCCAGGTTATGCGGCGGCGGGAGCCCGTTGCGGGTAACGATCATGCGGATCTTGTCGCCGATGGTCTCATCGGTGCTTTCCGCCGGTTCGGCATGCACGACCACATCGGCGTCTTTGAAGCGGGCATGGATGGCACGCTCGACGTTATCCATGATGGCGTGGGCTTCCTGAAATGCCGTCGTGCGCCTCACCGCAATGGTGGTATCGACGAAGAACTTGGCGCCGGAGGGGCGAAGGCGTATGCTTCTGACGTCTTCCACCCCTTTGACATGCCGGATGGTGTCGAGCACCTGCTCATAGACGCCTTCCGGGATTCGATCCATCAGCGCATCGATGGTGCGGCGGCCGAGACGGTAGCTCACAAAGAGCACGAGCAGGGCGACGAGGATTGCGGCAATGGCATCGACCCATACATAGCCCAAGGCGACAAAGGCAAGGCCAAAGAGCACCACCAGGGAGCTCCAGACATCGGTGGCGAAATGCAGGGCATCGGCTTCCAGGGCCTGACTGTTGTATTTCTTGGCGACACGTTTCAGGGCGCGGGAGCGGCTGATGTCGACGCCGATCGCGATCAGGACCACCACAAAACTCCAGACGTTGGATTCCACATGCGACGACCGGAGGATGAGGCGGTGGACACCTTCCCAGATAATCCATGCGCAGGTGATGACCAGGAGGAGCGTTTCCCCGAACGCGGAGAGATTCTCGATCTTGCCGTGTCCGTAGGTGTGATCGCGGTCAGGGGGTTTTTCGGCGATGCGCACTGCGAAGTAGGTCATCAGCGCCGCAAGAAAGTCCAAACCGGAGTGCGCCGCTTCAGACAGGAGGCCCAGGCTGTTTGTTTCCAGTCCGACGACCAGTTTCAGCACGGTGATGAAGATCGCGGCGAGCACCGAGTTGCGCGCAATACGCCCCTTTTCGTTGTGGGCGTCCGCTGTGACCGGCGATTCAGGATACAGTACCATGGTGTGGTCGCTACGTCTTACGGTTCAAGGCGGAATCGGATCCGCAGGGCTTCGTTCTCATAGGACCAGGAGATCAGGTTGAAACGGCCGATCTCGCGTGTCGAGACAACATGCTGCCCGCTGCACGGGCAGGCGTCGAAGTCGCCGATGCGGACAATCCGCACGGTGTCGCCGGCTTCCTCCGGCAGGCGCGAGAGATTGAAGATCCGTTCTGCCTCAGCGCGCGGCAGGAATTCCTCCCGCACAGAGAGGTCTCGCGCAATCTGTGCATTCACCATCGCTTCCACGCCGCGGGCTTCCGCGTCCGTCAGGGTGCGTCCGAAGCGGTAGTCGGCCTTGGATTTCTTCTTTTCCAGATGGGTCGTGAAGGGGCGCCCCATACCGAACGTCGCGACGAGCACGCCGGTCAACAGGTGTTCGGCGGAGTGCATCCGTGGATCGGTTTCTTTCATGGCAATCCTTTCATCACTGCGCGCGGAACCAGAGGCGCGACCTTGCACACAATAGTCGTCATGCCGAACAAACACGTCGGAGATCCCACGGAACCGGCTCCCTGCCAGAGAAGCTACACATTGACACGGGGAAAAACAACGCCGATATCTGCGGGATGATCCAGAAAGCGAACGCCGTCGATGGCCATGGGACCCCGTGCATGCAGAACAAAAAAAGGGGGCTGACACTTTTGGTATCAGCCCCAATGTAAAATGGCGGGCCGGCGGGATCCGGGGACTTTCGTCGGGGCCGGACCATTTTCAGCGTCGGGGGGAGTACGCCTGAGCACAGCCCACCAAAACTCTCACATTCTTGACAACAAAAGGATACAGAAAAACGTTTTTGGAAGCAAGCACGAAATGAATTTTTTTTTCCCGCTGTGACAGCGTGCCATATTTTATCATGCACAGATGACCCGGATCACATTCCTGTTCTCATCGTGGCAGATATCCTTGCCCCTTGGCGTGAAGAGTGTCCGGATACGGGCCTCGTAGCTTACTGCGATTTTTCCCCTCACCATTTTCAGGGTGGAATTCAGCTGTTCATTCTGTTCGGTGAACGGTTCGGGGAGAACCGCAACGGCCGCGGGGAGCCACCGGTCGGGGAACAGCCCCGCATAATGTCCGCCGGTGCGGTACGCAAACAGCTCGTGTTGAATCAGCCGGAGTGCCGCGTGCTGCCCCGCTTCCTCTGCAGGGTTGTGGCCGTGTGAGAGCATCCAGCCGCGCAGGGCTTCCCGGTTCGCCACGACCAGTGCGGCCGTGTACGGAGACTGATTGTTGTAGAGCATCATCTGATCGATATACCGGGACTGGCTGCAGATAGTTTCTTCAATACCTTCGGGACTGTATTTTTCACCGTCGTTTGCAATCAGGAGGCTTTTGGTCCGCCCGAGCACAAACAGGAAACCGTCTGCATCGAGGTATCCCAGGTCTCCGGTAAACAGCCAACCGTCCCTGAGCACTTCCTTCGTTGCCGTGTCGTTTTTCCAATAACCGGCCATTACATTTTCACCGCGGACGACGATCTCCCCCTGTTTTCCGGCAGGAAGGGGCTTCCCCCCTTCATCGCAAATCCTCACCTCGAGGTTCGGCACGATCGAACCGGAGGACCCGAGCTTGTGCCGTGCCAAAACGTTCGCGGAGATCACGGGAGCGGCTTCCGACAGGCCGTATCCCTGCAGCATCGGTATGCCCAGCGCATAGAAGAACCGTTGCAGCTCCAGATCGAGAAGCGCGCCCCCTCCGATGAAGAATTCCAGACGGCCGCCAAACGTCGAACGAATCTTCGAGAAGATCACAGCATCAAAGAGCGCCACCAGAGGCTTCACAAGTGCGCGGATCCCCTTCCCCCTGTTCCAGCCATCCGCATTGTAGGCGTTCGCCGTGCTCAGGCCCGCTCGGAACATCCACCAGGTGATCTTCCCTTTCTCACGGATCGCAGACTCGATCCCCTTCCGGAAGTTTCTGGCGAGGGCGGGAACACTCAGGAGGAAGGTCGGCCGGGATTCCCTGATATTGACAGGAATATTCTTGAGCGTTTCGATCGGCGTCCGGCCTACCTGCACCGAGGCCATGGATGCACCGTTTTGCATCAACGTGTAGATCCCGGCAGTATGCGCAAAGCAATGGTCCCACGGGAGAATGAGCAGCGAGCAGTACCAGGGGGGAATGTTGAGCAAACCGGAAGATTGCTCCACATTTGCGACATAATTCCGGTGGGTGAGCACCACCCCTTTGGGATCCGCCGTGGTTCCCGACGTGTAACAAATCGTTGCAGGATCGCTTCCCTTGAGTGAAGCCCTGCGCTTGCTGAGTTCGGCCGCATGCTCCACCAGGTGCTTCATCCCGGAAGTCCGCACTTCAGCCGCCGGGATTTCGCCCGGGGCGTATGCATCCATCGGATCGAGAATAACCACCTGTTCCAGAAACGGCAGCGCGGAGCGGAGTTGCCGGACCTTTGCCGCTTGTGAGGATGAGACGACCACATACCTGCATTCGGCATGCGCGAGCCTGAATTGCAGATCCGCACCTTCGTGCAACTTCACGGAAAGCGGAACATTGATGGCACCGGCGTAGAAGATGGCAAGCTCGCTGATCACCCAGTCGTTTCGACCTTCGGCGATGAGTCCGATCCTGTCGCCCGCGCGCACGCCAAGGGAAATCAGTCCGGAGCAGAATGTATGGACTGCGTCCCGTGTCTCCGCATAGGTAAGGGGGGCGTAGGAATCCCCCTGCTTTTCCAAAAGGAGTGTGTTGTGCGGATAGAGCGCAACGCTTCTTTCAAACAGCTCGGGGAGTGTAGCGATGGGCATGGGGATTCCGGAATATCGAGTATCGGCGACAAGTGTGGCGCGTGGAATACTTCCGGGCGGGGGTGCGCCCGGCGGGAAGCTCTACAAGATACAACGGAACAGACGCGAAAGTCAATGCGCCCCCATCGTTTCCAACACACGGGCGCGGAGGGCAAGGGCATTGTCGCCCATCACCGTAAGCTACGCATTCCCCCTTTTCGTTGCCAGCACGACCAGGTCCTTTGATGCAGCTGCATCAAATGGTTCCATGGAGATGCCGCCAAACATCCGGATATCTTCATAGGCCGTATCACGGAGCGCCCCCACGAACTCTGTCTCCAGCAAGGGGTAGAGATCGACGCTCTCCACATCCGGCGCCTTTCCGCTGCGCAGATCCTCGCGAATGACGCTGAATTTGATCAGGGTGCCAGGATAGTCGTAACGCCGGGTGATGCGCACGCCGTCGATTTCTTTTTGCTGCAGAATCTCCTCGCGGGCGACGAGAATCCGGCGGTAGTTCAGGACCTGGGCAAACAAGATTCCTCCCGGGCGGAGGAGTCTATTGAGCGATGCGAGAGACTGGCGAAGGGATTCCGGCGAAAGGCAGTGCGCAAGCGTGTTGCCGAGACTGAAAACCGCATCTTGGGGAGTGGGAATGAGCGCACCTGCTTCCGCGAGCGCGCCTGTGACCGTCTTGATGGAGAGCCTCATCGTGGCTGCATGACCAGCCAGCACTTCCAGCATGCGCGGACTCACATCCAGGGCGGTCACCTCCACGCCAAGCTGTGAAAGGAGCAATGAGTGAAACCCCGTTCCTGCGCCCGCATCCACCGCCCGCTGGATCTTGTGGGTGTCCACAAGCAGCCTGAAGAACGGGCGCTCTTTCACGAATCGCGCTTCGAACCCTGTCATCCGGTCATATCCGGAGGCAAGATTGTCGTAGAACCGCACAACCTCTTCCTGCGTCACAGCAATTGTCGGTGTTTGAAGGTGCGTTCGCATCACTCGCCTCGTTCTCTCTCTTTGGGCATCGCGCTCTCCCACCGTTCGTAGCGCAATCTCATTTCTCCAGTCAAGTCCTGGAAAAACCTGTTCCCGGTTTCATCATGTTGTATTTCATACCAAAGCATCTGAATTATGGTCAAAGAAAACCCGCTTATGGCAGGACCCCGGGATACCCCGGTTTTTGCATTGTCCGTGACAACTCTTCGATGTTCTTGCTTACGAGCATGGCATAGATCCCGTCACGGAGGGAAGCCCATTGACCATGGACGGAGCAGGGTTTCTTGCCGGAACATTCCGGAAACCCCATCACGCAGGTGCGGGTGAAGTCCGCCCCATCGATGGCATCGACGATATGGAACAGTGTGATGTCGCATGCAGGCATCGCGAGTGCAAAGCCGCCTCGGGGTCCCTTTTCAGAAACCAGAAGCCCTTTGCGTGTCAGATCCTGCATGATTTTTCCGAGAAAGTGATAAGGAATCTTGAGTTTCCGGGTCAGATCCTTGATCGGCACATGCGAGCCGTTCTTGTTGAGCGCCAGGTAGATGACTGCCTGGAGGGCGTATTCACATTGTCGGGAGAAGATCAGGCTCATTTTATATTCAGACTATTTAGTCTGAATATAATGCATCGATAGGGAAAAGTCAAGAGGAAAAAAACAGAAAAGCCACGCTGCATCCTCCCCGGGAACATGCATGTGGCTTTTGTGTGCAATCCGCCGCGTTTCGCCGCTCGGCTGCCGTTTGAGTTGCGGGCTGCAGTAGTGATGCCACCGTTTCGCCGGCACATCCGCCACCGCCCTGCAGAGCAGGTGCCCTATTTGTCGTCAATCCCGACCCATCCCAACTTTATCACACATCTTCGGAACATCCAGAACTCTGAGAGGCATTTTCCTGTGCCCGCATCCGGCTCCGTCATTGATAACATGCACAATATACTCGACGCACACCCGAAATCAGGATCATCCGATGATCCGATTCCCTCTTTGGATTTCCCCTGTTTTCGCTTTATGTTGATGTGAACGCAAATCCTGGTTCTTCCCACAGAAACGAAATCATACGGCCCCCGGACACGAGACCATGCGACACCTGACATTCCGCCGCAGTGTGCTTGCGGTGCTTCTTGTCATTGCATTCCATGTGCGTTCCAATTCTCAACCCGGCCTGGACTCCGAGCGCCCTGTCGCACCTGGTGTGGTTCTGAAACATTTTGTGCTTCCCGGACCTTACACGCTGGATGTTCTTCAGGTACAGCTCGGCAATCCGTACCTTACGCTCGAGACATACCGGCCGAACGGTTTGACAAAGACATCCGTGCAGGCCGCCATGAATGACCGCGACGGACACAGGGTCGTCGCCGCAGTCAACGCGGATTTCTTCTCGTTCGTCACGGGATGGCCCGACGGCAACCAGGTTGTGAACGGCGAGATCGTGCACGGTCTGGCATCCACGCGATTGCACTTCACGGTGGATGCGCACCAGCGTCCCTCGTTTGACAGGCTCGCATTCTCGGGTGTGCTGCTGTGTCCCGGCGGAACTTCCCGTGCCATTGCGGGCGTCAACGATACCCTTGCGGCAGGCGCGCTGGAATTCTATACGCCCTATCGGGGGGCCACGACAAAGACGGATTCTGGCAGGACGGAGTGTGCGGTGCAACTCCTCGACCCACCCCGGGCGGGAGACACGCTGCGTGCACGCATCATGGTGGAGGGACCAGGGAATCTCACGATACCGTCGGGCGGCGGAGTCCTTTCCGCAGCCTCCGGCGAGACCGCAGCGTATCTTGCCGCGGCGGTGCATAGAGGAGATACCGTGAGGATCGTCCTCGGCTACACCACGCCGGCCCATGCAGTGATGCAGAGTCTCGGAGGGAGAGGAAGGATATTGACCGACGGCAAACCGACCACCGACAGCATGAACGCGCAGGAAGGGATCACCGCAAAATTCACCGGTGCACGGCATCCGCGCACGTTTGTCGGATTCAATGCCGACACGTCGGTGTTCTACATGTGCACGGTCGACGGACGCCAGGCATCCAGCATCGGCATGACGTTCGCCGAGATGGCCTCATTCATGCTTTCGCTGGGGGCCACCCAGGCGTTCAACTTCGACGGCGGCGGCTCGACCACGATGGTNNGCTCAACAGGTGCACCGGATCCGTTTGCGCACCGCTGCAAGTGTCAGCGCAGAGCGGAACCGCACCCTGCGTACATCACCCGCATCACAGTCAAAGTAATTGTCCTCGAACATCGCATCTTCGCCCGTCACGGAGAGCGTCACCGCCTTGGCAAAACGGTGTGCGCTCACGACCGCACTGTATGTGCCGTCGGGCTCGTTGACCACTGCCACGCGAAGTCCCGGATCGAGCTTCTCGATATACTTGGGCGGGACGAAGAACAGCCGGTTCTCCGCCGCAAATGCCCCGTCGATCTCCAGGCGTCCGTAGAGATAATGCGTTTGCTCGTGGAGGGGGGTCAGATGTGTCAGCGTCAGGATGGAGACAACACGGGAAGCATTGGCGGGAACCTGGACATGTTCTGCGACCAGTTTGTGGATGGTTCCGCGGAGGTCACGGAGGTCCACCGTTATGGTTCCGAAGATCGGTTCGGGGGTGTCATTGGTCAGCCAGACTTCCACGCCTTTGCCGTTCTTTCTGAACGACAGGAGCTCAGGCGC
>PMCM01000245.1 GCA_003154155.1 Ignavibacteriota bacterium
CACACAGATATAAGTGTCGAGTACCAACAAGTTCTTTTCATTGCCTTTTTTTGGATCGGGCCTCCGGTTGAATCGAAATGCCACCGTTTGAACATACGCACATGACAGGCCGTTCCAGAGCACCATTTTCACTACATTTGAGATTGGTCAGGCGGTACAGTAGTTTCCGGTTGAGCTACGCTCGGTTTCATATGCCGAAGTGATCCGACCGACTGAATCAAGTGGTCGCAGCGCTTCTGCAAACCCTCCGCCTTGGGGCACATCATGATGCCGCGTGGAATCCTTCCATCGATCTTTCTGGCATTGGCCGCCGTAGCGCCGCTGTGCGCACAGCCTCCCGACAACCCGCAGACCTTGAAGATCCATGATGTTGGGAATGTCCTCAGAGTTGTTGTCATGCACTCCTACACAGGATTTGACCACCAGGGACCCTTCTGCGAGTACCCCCGCGGCAGCGGAATCGAACATATCTATAGAGGCTCGGTTACATTTCCTTTGGCCCGCTCAATCTGGCTGTGGGTGATACGGCCACGTTCTGGACCGCCGAGATTCTGGGGATGGGAACGGACGATGTCCTGGGGAAATCCGTCATGCTCGATTCCATCTACGTACATGGTTTCCACACACCCAAACCTCCTCCGCCGCCTCATCTCCGCGTGGACCGGGGGAACCGCCAGCTGACGTTGAGGTGGGATGCCCTGCCCGGCGAGGTCAATCCGGAAACTTACGTTGATCCGTATCGGGGGGACAGACCTGTTGTTCCGTTTGAGGGATACCGAGTGTACAAGAGTATGCGCGGCCCGGATGGACCGTGGACACTGCTGAACGAGTACGATATCGCAGGGAATGGCTACGGCCACGACTTCGGGTTGGAGCACAGCTACACCGACGCCGGCCTGCTGAACAACTTCGAGTACTACTATGCGGTGACCGCCTTCTCCAAAGATGACAGGGTCTACGGTTTCCGTTCACGCGAGAGCCGGATCCCGTTAAGCACGGTAAAAGCGTCTCCCGGGATTCCTCCTGCAGAGCATGTCGGGGAGGTTGCCGTTGTACCGAATCCGTATCGCGGCGATATCGCGTACTACCAGTACACACCGGCCTGGGAACAACCCTCTGCCGGACGCTCCGCATGGATGGAGCAAGACCGCAAGGTGCAATTCATTAATCTCCCGGAACGTTGCGTCATCAAGATTTTCACGCTGGCCGGAGAGCTCGTGCAAACACTCCGTCACGATGACCCCACGAATAACTACCACGACTGGAATCTGACCTCGTCCGTCGGCCAGGCAACAGCCAGCGGGATCTATCTGTTCACCGCGGAAGACGTGATACACGGCGGGGTGCAAGTAGGCAAATTCGTCATCATCAAATGAGCGTGCACGAAATGTTCAGGCGGGGAACGGTTTCGGCGCCTATTCTCCTATTCATCCCCCATGATCGGCTTCACAGGCTCATTTTTCTCGAAATCCCACAACGTTCGCCGCTTCAGATCGGCGATGCCGATTTTGTAGTCGATCAGAGCATTCAGACTGTTTGTCTTCGCTGAGGTCAGACGCTGCTGGGAGAGCGTGAGATCATTGCTCGTGATGGCGCCGTTTCTGAACCGTTGCAGACTGATGTCGTACCCCTTCTGCGCCACCGCAACGCTCTTTTCCAGCACATGGATCCGCGATTCGGCCACCTCGATGCGGTTCAGCAGATCGATCACGTCCTGCCGCACTTGTTGATTGACATAGTCGGCAGCCGCGATTGCATTCTTGTATTGCACCTCCGCGGCCTCCACCCCCAGACTGTTGCTCCCCCAATCGAATATGGGGACGGAAAACATCAGCGATGCGCTCCTGCTGCGGTTGAAATCATGGAAGACGTTCTGGAGCAGCGTGTCGTTCCTGTCCAGTCCGTACCGGGCCGTGACGTCCAGACGAAAGTCGTTGCGCGATTTGGCGGTGCCGATGCCCCCTTCCGCCAGCTGGATCCTCCGCTGAGCAGACAGCACTTCCGACCGGTTGTGCAGTGCGGATTCCACCGCCAGGGAGGAATCGATGATGACCGGCGTGTACTCCACGTCACCCGTTACCGACAGCTCCTCTTCCGTCGGAATCCCCAGAAGGAGCCGGAAGGAGTTCTTGGCGTGTTTCAACTCCCTTTCCGCGCTGAGAAAGTCGTTCCGGCTGGAGGCAAGATCGACATCCGACTGCAATGCGTCCACTTCCGGGATGAGCCCCGCCTTGAACTTCCCTGTTGCCGTGTTGAACGATTCCTCGTTCTGCGACACCTGTTCACGGGCAATTTCCAGCCTCACGGTGAGTTGGTAGACGGAATAGAAATTGTCAGTCACGTTATACACCAGGTCCATCTGATCGGCGAGAAAATCCGTTTCGGCCTGTGCCAGGGCGATCTCGTTCGCCGTTTGCGTTATGGCGGAGACATTGGGCGTCAGGACCGGCTGCGTAAACTCGATGGAGAAATTGCCGAAGTAGTCCTTGAACTGCTGCGTCGCGCCGGTAAGCCCGCTTGTCTGGTCGCGTGAGAGGAGGGTCTGGCTGAACTTCAGGTTGCCGCCCGTAAACACCAGCGGTTGGTTCACGGTCAGGGCCGCCTGCATGTTGGTGGAATTCAGTTGATAGAATTCGTACCGGCCGGTGTACGGGTCAAACTGCTGTGAAAGCGATTCCTGATAGTTGGGCAGGTTCACCGTCAGCCCGACAGACGTCCAGAGACGCCGCCGGGACGATTCCGCGTTCTTCTTCGCAGCGAGATACTTCGCTTTCACATCGCTCGCCGTGAATCCTTTTGCCACGGCCATGGAGATACTGCGTTCGAGGGTCAGGGCGGTTGGGGTCTGCGGTTGTGCGCACACAGGAAGAAGCACGAGGAGGGTAATGCCGGCTACGAGGCGATTCATGGGCGCCCCCACTCATGGAAGAGCGATTCCGCGGTATTCTGGCGGGCGGCGTTGCCGGGGAGATAGACATACGGATGGTTCATAGGCGTCCTACTCATAGCCCAACGATTCGATCGGATTCTGGTATGCGGCTTTGCCTGGGAAAAAGATAAGCAGATGGTTCATTTCTGCTCTACTCATAGCGCAACGATTCAATCGGATTCTGGTAGGCTGCTTTACGGGCGGGATAGTAACCGAAGGAAATCCCCACCGCTGCCGAAACGGTGAATGCCAGCACAATCGCTTCGGGCGAGACCACGGTCCGCCATTCCGCATAAAACGTGATAATCTTCGTGAGCGCAAAGCCGAGGACGATGCCGATAACGCCGCCGACGACGCTCAGGAATGTCGCTTCGAACAGGAATTGTCCCAGAACGTCGCCCCGGGTGGCGCCCACTGCCCGCCTGACGCCGATCTCCTTCGTGCGTTCCAGCACCGAGGCCAGCATGATGTTCATGATTCCGATCCCGCCGACGATCAGAGATACGCCTGCCACCCAGGCCAACAACGAGCGGAAGGCAGACGTGGTCGACTCCTGTGTCTTAATGACGTCCTGCTGGGTGGTGATCGTAAACGAGTCGGAGGCCAGGGTCACGTTATGTCGTTTGGCAAGCAGGATCTTGATCTGCAGGATCACGTTATCCATGTTTGCCGCTGGATCCACCTGCACGAAAACCATGCGGATCGAATCGCCCTTGATCCTGGAAAATGGGGTGATGGCAAATTTCTGCAGCATGACCGAGATGGGGATGTAGGCACGTGTGTCATAATCCACTTCGCCAACCGTGCCTTTGGCAGCCAGCACGCCGATCACGGTCAGGCGGGTATTGTTTACCAACACGCTCTGCCCGGCGGGATCCGTGGTTCCGAAGAGCTCATCCGCCAGTTTTGAGCCCAGGACGATCACCTTTTTCTTATTGGCAACATCCTCGTCCGTAAAAAATCGCCCGGTTGCAACCGTTATGGCTCTCACAGTTTTAAAATCAGGTGAGGCTCCTGTAATTGAAATACCATCCAGGGAGACCGTTCCCGCCTTGACCGTTTCAGATGCATCCTGCTCAACGACAACGCCGGTCACTCCATTGATCGAGTCTGCAAGGGCGGTGGCATCATCGTAAACCAACTGCGCGCCGCTGCTCACTCCCGGGCCCATGCGGGTAAAGGAGGTTGAGACAAAGATCAGGTTGGTGCCCAGGCTGGTGATCT
>PMCM01000194.1:0-14852 GCA_003154155.1 Ignavibacteriota bacterium
TGCGGAGTTCTTTCAGTGTCTCCCGGCCGACGCATCGGTCCCCCTGCCGGAATCCCTCGGTGAATCCCTGGTCTTGCACCTCTCCGGGGCTGACGCCGTGACGCCGTATGCTGCCCTCCGGGCGACCCAGTACCTCACCTCGGCACGGGCAAAGGTGCGTATTCTTCTGGATAAAACTCCACCGCACGCCGGCTCCGCCCGCTGATCGGGCCACCCACACGTCCCGGAGCCCCTTCACGGCTTCGGTCCAAGCGGGAACATTCGTATTTCATGGATGATTAGTTCTCGCTCTGGCCGCCGGTTGCCTCGAAGCCATGGTGCTGATTACAGAGATCGGCGAACGATCCCCATTCTTGACCTCACAGCAGTTCTTTGTTCCCGCGGGATCGGTTCTGGTGATTGTCTATGGACTGGTTGACAGCTTCGGAGGAATCCCACAGCAGCATTCGGCGACCATCTCCCTGATTGCCGGCGTCATCGCCGGCATACTCGCCGCCGCTCCATGGGTTGAGGCGGTCCCGGCCACGGCGGACAAGAAGGCGCGGGATGCAGACGTATACGCCTCAAGGTCGTCAATAAAGAGATTCACGGCGTATCGGTTCTGACGTTGTCGGAATCCGGGTTCAGTCAGGTTGCCGAACTGCCGACTGACGAAGCTCTCTTCGCGCTCGCCCTGCCAGTGGATGGTTCGCTTCTGGGGCTCATCTTCCAGAATTCCCGGATGGCTTCGATCTGCTCGCTTTGAACTTTCGCTTGACAATGAACTTCCAGCATTGTACTTTGTAGTGCAAAGTACTTTAAGGGAAGATCATGACAGACGTCGACAGCGGGCTCCGGGACATCGCCGAGATCCGCTCCATCATGGAGCGCTCCACAAAATTCATCTCCTTGAGCGGTTTTGCCGGGATCGGCGCCGGTGCGGTCGCCCTGGCGGGTTCCTGGGCGGCCTGGGAGATGTTCTCTGCGGATAGAGTGACGCTCACGTATACCGCGACGGCAGCCGACCTCCAGCCCGACACCCGGATCAGCCTCGTGCTGCTGGCCGTGGTGGTGCTCGTCCTGGCGCTGGCGATATCCTGGTTCTTTTCCCGGCGGATCATCCGGAAGCGCGCTGAGCCCGTGAACGGGACGGTCATGCGGCACATGGTGCTTTCGTTCGCAGTGCCCATCCTGGTGGGTGCTTTCATAACGCTGCTGTTGTTCTATCGCGGACCGCTCGGGCTGGTTGTCCCTTCGATGCTCCTCTTCTACGGACTCGGCATTTTCAGCGCCGGATCGTTCACGTTCGGAGAGGTGCGCACGCTGGGGGTGATCGAGATCATCCTCGGCCTTACTGCCGCGCTCTTCCCGGAGCTCGGACTCTGCTTCTGGGCTGCAGGATTCGGTGTGCTCCACATCGTCTACGGGGGCCTCTTCTTCCGGAAATACCGCCAGTGAGCTCCGTCATCGCACAACTCAACCCGGTGTTCGAGAACCGGGTCCGGCTGGGGATCATGTCGGTTCTCCTCGTTGGGGATCCGAAAGATTTCACCACACTCCGGTCGCTGCTCGGCGTCACCGACGGGAATCTCGCCAGCCATCTCAAGGTTCTCGAAGAGCACCGCTACGTGAAAGTGAAAAAGGAGTTTGTTGGCAGGAAACCGCAGACGTCGTACCTGGTTACCGAAGCCGGCCGCAAAGCCTTTCAGGAACACCTGGCGGGCCTGGAGAAAGTCATCAGAAGAACACAGTAAGTTTTTTTTGTCCATGTACTTTGTAACACAAAGTACTCTGTCGCATAACACAAAAGGCAAAGACCGATGGCACCACATCCTGTTGTAGCGCGCTCCCTGCTCCTGACCACGCTCCTTCTCGCACTGGCCGGAGACATCCTCCTGAGAGTGGAACCCTGGGGCATCAACTTTACCGTGGTCTCACTCCTCCTTTTTGCCGGAATCGGGTTCCTCAGCCTGCGACTGCATGACCCGATGCCGCCCGAGGCATGGCCGATCGCCGTCTTCGGCATTATTACCGCCGCCTGCTTTTCATGGCGCGACTCCTCCGATCTGTCCGCGTTCAATCTCCTGGCGACGTTCGCTGCGGGACTTCTGGTGACTGCGCGAAAACGCCCCGGTGAACTCCTGCATATGAAGTTCATTGACCATTTCCATCAGTCACTCACCCAGGTGATCCACCTCGCTGCGGGATTCGGTTTTCTCCTCCTCCGCGACATTCGCGCCGTAGACGGAGTGGGAGAAACTCAGCCTCCACGCCGGGGTCGCGTTTGGCTCGGGATCGCACTGGCCGTCCCGGCGCTGCTGCTGTTCGGATCGCTCCTCACGTCAGCAGACGCGAACTTTGATTACCTGATCACTGAGGTTCTCCGGATCGAAATCTGGTCGCTCCTGGGTCACGTCGCTCTGATCGCCCTTCTGAGCTGGATGGTCGGAGGCTGGCTGCGCGGCCGCTTCCTTGCCACAGATGTCGACTTATCCTCCTTCCTTTTCCCCAGACGGGTCTCACTCGGGGTCACGGAGATCGCGATCGTCCTCGGCTCGCTGGATGTGCTGTTCGGCACGTTCGTTGTGCTCCAAATCCCCAACTTCTTCGGAGGCCACGCCGCTGTCCTGGGCACGCCGTCGCTCACGTACGCTGAGTACGCCCGACGCGGCTTCTTTGAGCTGATCACGGTTGGTGCCCTGAGCCTCCCCCTCCTGCTATCGGCCGATTGGCTCTTCCACGCCGAAACCGCGCGCGAGCGCCTGCTTGTTCGTGCCCTTTCGATTGCCATGGTCGCCCTCCTCGGCGTGATGCTCGCGTCGGCGATGCACAGGCTCTCCCTCTACATGGAGGCCTACGGGCTGACGACGTCGCGCGTCAATGCCGCGGCGATCCTCATCTGGATCGGGCTGACCCTTCTCCTGTTCTGCGCGACGGTTCTCCGGGGGAAACGGAACCTGCTCCCCTTTGCCATGGTTGTATCGGGCTATATCGTTCTCATGGGAATGAACGCCGCGAATCCCGGTGCGCTCGTTGCCCGCGTGAACATCGCGCGCATGGCAACCGACGGAAAGTTCGATCCCAAGTACACCTTCAGCTTGAGCGCCGACGCAGTGCCGGTCTTCCTCGAAGCCATCCCGACGATGGAGGCCGGGCACCGCAGCTCCCTGGCTGGGCATCTCTTGCAGCAGTATGCAGACCCGGCGGCCGGACAGGATATCCGCACCTGGAACGCCGCCCGCGCAATGGCGGCATCCCTTGTGCGCCAACGAGAGGCGGAGTTGCGGGGATACGTCCTCCCCCGCGACACGTCCGGCGCTCCTTCGCGGTAGAGTCCAAAAAAAACTCCTCCGCCTATTGGAAGGTCCTTTTCTGAGGAGCATAAAATGCTCCGAAAAGCCGGGGCGTAAGTAGGGATAACGACGGACATCAAAGAAGACAAAGGTGCCCGTTGTGACGTTTCAACGCAGATAGGGAGATCATCACACAGAGGAATTGACCTTTACTGAGGTAGCGCTGTAAGGTTCGCAGTGCAGGACCTGCGCGGTCGGGAGGTGGCGGTGCTGGCGAAGGAGAAAAAAGGTCAGGGGAGCTACACGGAATTACTTCCCCATAGACTCCAGGACCATGCATTTCGGAGTCTACTGCCGCAAAATAATCATCGGGATCGACTCTGCCTGAATTCGATGGTGTGCATCGACAACTCTGGCGCTGCAAATGCCGCAAACTACTCGACGGTCAAGCCCCGGTTACTCGCTGTCGTACCGGATGATGGAAAAGACCTCGTACGCGGCCAGCTTCTTGCGTCCCTGCAGAAAATCCAGTTCGATCAGAAAACTGAGTCCGGCGATGACACCTCCCGCACGTTCCACCAGCCGGCACGCCGCGCCGATGGTCCCCCCGGTCGCCAGAAGGTCGTCGTGCACGAGCACACGGTCGCCCTTACGTATCGCATCGGAGTGCATCTCGACGCTGTCCTTGCCGTATTCCAGTGTGTACTCTTCCTTGATCGTGGCGGCGGGCAGCTTTCCCGGCTTCCTGATCGGCACAAATCCGGCATGCAGTCGGTAGGCCAGGATGGCGCCCAGGATGAACCCGCGGGATTCGACGCTCACGACTTTGTCGACCCGCTCGTTCCGGTAATGGTCATAGAGCACGTCCGCGGCACGGAGGAACGTATCCGGATCCTTCAGCAGCGTGGTGATGTCACGGAACATGATTCCCTTCTTGGGAAAATCGGGCACGGTGCGTATGGCCCGGATCAGGTCTTCGTTCATCGGATTACCACTCGGATTGTTGGTTGTTGAGGAATTCCTGAACGCCCTTCTTCCCCTCCGCCGTCATCCCCGCAGCCGCGTTCATGTTCGTTGCGAAATCCAGGGCATCCGACATGTTCATGCCGGGGAGCTTCGCCAGGAGTTCTTTCGTAAGAGCCATGGCGGTCGCGCTGTTCCGGTGCAGCAGAGTATCGGTGAGCACTGCCGCTTCCGCCGCAAGCTTTTCATCGGCGCACACGGCGCTGACCAACCCCATCCGATGCGCCTCGAGCGCGGTGGCGGAACCCCCGCTCAGGATCAATTCGCGCGCGCGCCCTTCCCCCACGCGTTTGCAGAGAAAGAGCATGACCAGTGCCGGGGCGATGCCGCGCTGCACGTCCGGGCAGCCGAACCGGGCGCCGTCGCGCGCGGCAAGCACGAAATCGCAGGCGCACACGATCCCGCATCCCACACCCAGCGCCGGTCCCTGCACCAGGGCCACGACCGGTTTGCGCGACTCGTGCAGCGCACGCAGGAGCGTGGAGAGCCGAATGGAATCGGTCCGGTGTTGTTCGAGATCCCCTGCGGCGAGCCGTTCCAGCGTTGCCGTATCGGTGCCGGCGCAGAACGTCTTTCCGGCGGCGGCGAGATGCACCACCTTGACCGCGGGATCGCGCGACGCCATCCCCACGGCGGTGGTCAGCTCGTTCACCGTGTTTTCATCAAGTGCGTTTCGGGAATCTGCGCGATTGAGAGTGATGCGCGCGATGCGCTCACCGGCGGAGTAGAGAATGCTGCGGAATTCCATGCGAAAAAATAGGGAGATTCCGGCGGAAAAACAAGAAGAGCTCCCCCCGGCGCGCCCTCTGCTCCACCGCCCGGGGGCGGCGGAGCAGGGCGCAGGGGTGGAGGCTAGACGTCGTAGTACAGCCCGAATTCGTACGGGTGGGGCCGGAGGGCCATCGGCTTGACCTCCTTGTCCATCTTGTACTCGATCCACGCGTCGATCACGTCCTCCGTGAAGACATCCCCGCGGAGCAGGAAGTCGTGGTCGCGCTCGAGCGCATGCAGGGCGTCATCCAGCGAGCCCGGCGTGGAGGGGACGTTCTTCAGTTCCTCCGGCGCGAGATCGTAGATGTCCTTGTCCAGCGGCTCGCCCGGATCGATCTTGTTGATGACGCCGTCCAGGCCCGCGAGCAACAGGGCGCTGAACGCCAGATACGGATTGCATGCCGGATCGGGACAACGGAACTCGATGCGCTTGGCCTTGGGGCTCGGGGAATACATCGGGATGCGCACCGATGCGCTCCGGTTCCGCTGCGAATAGGCCAGGTTTACCGGGGCTTCGAATCCAGGCACGAGACGTTTGTACGAGTTCGTGGTCGGATTCGTGATGGCGCAGAGCGCCGGCGCATGCTTCAGCAGGCCGCCGATATAGTACAGCGCAATGTCACTCAGGTTCGCGTACTTGTTGCCGTAGAAGAGCGGCTTGCCGTTCTTCCAGAGCGACTGGTGCACGTGCATGCCGGAACCGTTGTCGGCAAAGATCGGCTTCGGCATGAATGTCACGCTCCGGCCGCGCAGCCGGGCGGTGTTCTTGATCACATACTTGAAGAGCAACAGCGCATCCGCGCTCTTGAGCAGCGGGGCAAACCGCAGGTCGATTTCCGATTGTCCGGCCGTGGCGACTTCGTGGTGCTGTGCTTCGACTTCGAGACCCACCGCGATGAGGTTTTTGGTCATCTCGTTGCGCAGGTCCTGCATCTGGTCCGTCGGCGGCACGGGGAAGTAGCCTTCCTTGTACCGGGGCTTGTAGCCGAGGTTCGGCATTTCTTCCCGTCCGGAATTCCAGCGGCCTTCCACGGAGTCGATGTAGTAGTAGCTGGAGTGTTCGTTGGTGTCGAAACGGACGTCGTCGAAGATGAAGAATTCCGCCTCGGCGCCGAAATACGCCGTGTCCGCAATCCCGGTCGACGCCAGGTAGGCTTCCGCTTTCTGGGCGATGTTCCGCGGGCACCGCTCGTACTTCTCCTTCGTGAGCGGGTCGTAGACGTCGCACGTGAGGCTGACGGTCTTCTCTTCGATGAAACGATCGATGAACGCGGTGGCCGGATCGGGAATGATCAGCATATCGCTCTCATTGATGGCCTTCCACCCGCGGATGCTTGACCCGTCGAAGCCGAACCCTTCGTCAAACGAAGATTCCTTCAGCTGGGACACCGGGACGGAGAAATGCTGCCATTGACCCGGGAAGTCCATGAATTTGAAATCGATCATCGTCACGCTTTCGTCTTTGATCAATTTAAAGACGCGCGCAATGGATCCTGTTGCCGCTGATTTCGCCATAGGTGCTACCCTCGAGGTGATGTGGTTGGTTGGAATATTTTGATACGACTGGTTTCTTTCGCGCTTGAGAGGACAAGGTTCGTATGGGTCCGCACCACGCCCGCCCACGCCTGGATCTTGCCCAGCAGGCGCTCCAGCGCAGCCGTGTTGCATGTGCGGATTTTCAGCAGGTGCGTCCCCTCGCCGGTGATCGCATGAACCTCCATGATTTCGTCCTGGCCGTGCGCATGTTCGAGGAACTGGCCGTAATGCCGGGACGAATCGACCGTCACAACAATGAACGCCGTAATATCATTCCCCAGCCGCTTGTGGTCCAGCGTCGCATGGTATCCGGTGATGATTTTTTGCTCCTCCAGCTTGCGCAGCCGCTCGCTCGCCGCCGGCAGCGAGAGCCCCACGGCCTCCGCCAGGTCGTTTCGGCGGGTCCTCCCCTCCTTCTGGAGGATATCAAGGATCTTCAGATCAATCTCATCAAGGAACACGCTCATGCAGAATATCGCTTTACTTTTTAAGGTATAGGGGATAACAGACTTTACAAATATAAAGTTCCGGAAGGGCACTGTCAAGTGGTTTTTTTACCCCCCCCCGGAAACGCGACGCGGGATGCACAGTACGTGCATCCCGCGTTTTCTGTCAACTCCGCCCCCTATGACGCCTCAGTCGATGCATTGCCTCCGCGGATGCGTTGCATCAGGGGATGCGTTGCATCAGACGGTACGTTGCATCAGACGATCCGCGGCACACCTTCCGCGTTCCGCCGCCGCTCCCCCTCCGCCGCCCGCTGCCGCAGCGTGCCGATGGCTTCGCCGACAGAGGGGGCCGTAAACACGTAGTTGCCAGCCACCAGCACGCCCGCCCCCGCCTGCACGACATCGACCGCGGTCGCGCCGTCAATCCCGCCGTCCACTTCCACCAGCGCGGAGGTGCCGGCCCGGCGGATCATGCCGGCGGCAGATGAAATTTTCCCGAGTGTGCTCCGGATGAACGACTGCGCGCCGAATCCCGGGTTCACCGTCATCACCAGCACCAGGTCCACCACGCCGATCACCTCCTGTATCATGGCGACCGGCGTTGCGGGGTTGATGCTCACCCCTGCACGCGCGCCCGATTCCCTGATGTGATGCAGCGTGCGGTCCAGATGCCGGCACGCTTCCACATGCACCGTCATCATGTCCGCCCCGGCACGGCGATACACGTCAATCCACGTCTCGGGGTCCTCGATCATGAGATGCACGTCCAGCGGAAGATGCGAGCGCTTCTTGATCGCGGCGATAACCGGCGGACCGATGGTCAGGTTGGGAACAAAATGGCCGTCCATCACGTCCACGTGTATCCAGTCGGCGCCCGCCGCCTCCACTGCAGCGATCGCCGCGGCCAGATTGGCAAAGTCCGCCGACAACAGGGATGGTGCAATGAGCGTCATGATTCCTTGTACCGCTTACTTTGGGGGGATTTCAATTTCTTCCGTCGGCCGTCCGACCTTTATCACGAAAAGGTCCACGGCCTGACCCGGCGTCATCGCCTCGCCCGGGCGCGGGAACTGATCGACGACGGTATTCGGCACAAGATCGAAGCTCTGCTGGTAGGTGATGTTCCCCACCTTCAACCCGGCGTCGCTGAGCATCTTTTCCGCTTCGGGCACCGTCTTGCCCACCACCAGCGGCACCTGGGATTCCGTCAGCAGCCGCCCCTTGCTCACGACGATATTGATCGAGGTCCCCTTCGTGACGCGCTGATCGGCCGGCGAGGACTGGTCGATGATCGTGTTCTCCGGGAACGTGTCGGAGGTGTCATACCGGACGGAACCAAGCTTGAGTCCGAAACGCTCGAGGGCGAAGCGCGCGTCACGCAGCGACCTGCCGCGCAGCGAAGGCACCGGGACCTGTATCTCTCCCCCGCTGAGGGTCAGATATACCCGCCGCCCTTCTTTCACTTCCGCGTGCGGCACAGGGTTCTGCTGCACGACCATGCCGGGCGCATACGCGGGATCAGGACGAGTCTCCCCCTGCACATAGCGCAACCCGGAATCTTCCAGGGTCTTCTGCGCAGCTTCGTAGGACATGCCAATAACGGCGGGAACTGTCACCCTGCTGCCGTGGTTGACGTATGCAGGGAGCAGAATGTAGTTCATCAGGATGAAAAACCCCAGGATGCTCCCAACGGTAATCAGGAAACGACGATCGCCGAGAAAACGCAACCGGCGGGGCAGGCGCGATGTGGCATCAAGGATCGACATGGTGGTCGGATAATATACAGAACCGCCGTCAGAGTCACAAGACCCCGGTCCACTTGTTGCCACACCATGAAGCCGGGTCGCACGGCGAGGCGTCCACTTGCACCGCGTTCCCAAAGTTCGGATATTGTTGGAAGAAATGTGAGACATGGTCCGCTACCTATTCCCCATATTGCTCCTTCTGCCCCAGGTCTACCTTTTTTACCGCTTCCTGCGCTGGCACCGGGCGAATCACCGGCTTCCGAAACCCCTGGCGCTGGCGGTCGTCGTGTTGTTCGCGGCCTTTGGCGCGGGTCTCCTTTCCACGATGTTCTTCCGGATCTGGGCCATGCGGTACTCGGAGTGGTTTATCGCCTGGTTCGTCTACCCCTTCCTCTTCTGGCAGGCATCCACATTTCTGATCGCCGTCGTGCTGCTTGTCGGTTCCATCATCCGCCTCCCTTTTGCCGCCGTTTGGGCGGGCTTGAAGAAGCTCCCGGCAACCCGGCGGCGCGCCACTGCAATCGCCGGGCACCCCGGCGTTGTCCGGTTCGATGCCGCCCGGCGGCGGTTTCTGACACGGAGCGTGTACGGCCTGACCGCCGCCAGCTTCGGCGGAACCGCCTACGGCATGATTCTGGGAAACCGCAACTGCGACGCGAACGAGCGGGATATTTTCATTCCTGGCCTTCCCGGGGAATTGAACGGTTTCAGCATCGCGCTCGTCACCGATATCCACTCCAGCCTCTACATGAGCAAGAGGGATATGGATGAGTACGTAAAGCGGATCAACGATCTGGGAGCGGATATCGTTGCGGTAGGGGGCGACATGGTGAACAGCGCGGTCGAGGAAGTCTATCCCTTCGCCGAGGCGTTCTGCAAGCTCAAATCGCCTCTGGGCGTCTACGGCGTGCTGGGCAATCACGACTTCTATTCGCGCGATCCCGAAAAAGTGGCGGCCGTTTCCAACGAGGCCGGCATCCGCATGCTGCGCGACCAGCTGGTGGTCGTGCGTAAAGGCAATACCCCCCTGAATATCATCGGGGTCGATGACACCGGTTCACTCGCGACCATCGAAAAGAAAATCCAGATCGCATTGGCCGGCGTCAAGGAGCCGGCCAGGAATATTCTGTTGTGCCACAGACCGTATTTCTTCGATCACGCGCAGGCGAGCGGCATCGATCTGATGCTGAGCGGACATACGCATGGCGGACAGGTAGTGTTCGGCCGCCTCGGGAGCACCGCATTTACTCCCGCCGCTTTGGTCTCCCCCTTCGTTTCGGGATATTATTCCAGCGGAACAGCCCAGATGTACCTGTCCCGCGGCATCGGCACCGTCGCCGTCCCCATCAGAATAAACTGCCCGCCGGAAATCACGCGTATCGTCCTCCGCACTGCGTAGTGCCGCCCCAGCTATCTTTCGCCAACAACGTCTAATCCGTTCGTTTTGCATCTCTTGCGGCCATTGGCTATATTCAAGGAACTTTTACCGGAGCCAAATGGACTACAAGGATCTGGCCACCGCAGCGGGCAACGCAAAGCGACATTCGCATTCCCCGTACTCGAAATTCAGGGTCGGCGCCGCGCTGCTCACCAAGGACGGCCGCATCTTCACCGGGTGCAACATCGAAAACAGCTCCTATGGCCTGACGATTTGCGCCGAGCGCGTCGCGCTCTTCAAAGCCGTCTCCGAGGGGGAAACATCATTCCGTGCTATAGCCATTGCTTCGGATGAAGACGCATACACCCCCCCGTGCGGAGCATGCAGGCAGATAATCTACGAACTCGCAGGCGATATCGATATTCTGCTGACAAAAACGAGCGGGCGCTATCGCGTGTATAAGATGCTCGAGTTCCTCCCCCATCCGTTCGGCTCGAAAAACCTCAAGAACGTCCGGCACAAAAAGAAATGACATTCCCGACCCAATACGATACCCCCCAGAAAACCGGCTGGATTGAAGTGATCGCAGGCTGCATGTTCAGCGGAAAAACCGAGGAACTCATCCGGCGGCTCCGGCGCGCACAAATCGCCCGCCAGGAAGTGGCAATCTTCAAGCCCAAGATCGATACCCGCTACAGCAACGATCATATTGTGTCACACAGCGAATTGAAGATTCCGTCCACAGTGGTCGAAAATCCTTCAGAAATCCTCGCCGCAGCAGGCACAGCGCAGGTGGTAGGCATCGACGAGGCCCAGTTCTTTGACATGTCCCTGGTCGAGGTCGCCGACCAGCTGGCAAATGCAGGAAAACGGGTGATCATTGCCGGACTGGATCAGGACTACCGCGGTAAGCCTTTCGAACCGATCCCCCAGCTCCTGGCCGTGGCGGAGTACATAACCAAGACCCTAGCGATCTGTATGGTCTGCGGCAACCCGGCGGATAAGACACAGCGGACAACCGAAGCGAGCGAACGGGTTCTGGTGGGAGCCAAAGATTCGTACGAGGCACGATGCAGAAGATGCTTCAAGCCCCCGCACGCATAACCAGAGAAAACACTTTATAGAATCACAATAACTAATTATCACGCAATCATTTATAACTTTTACATGAGGTTTATTCGAGTTATCTTAATGAAGTGCCATGCTAGTCTGGAAGCAACATTTTCAGAACAACTGCACTTTTCTAGCTCTCGTACTCCTTGCGCCATACGGCGCGTTTGCACCTGCAATCCATCCACCCGCCGGATCCGACTCTGAGCTCCGGTAGTCTGAGCCCCGCAAATGAACGATTCTTCCTTCGAAACAGCACTGGCACATGTTCGGGAGCATGCTCCGTATCGGCCCGAAATTGCCATCGTGCTTGGATCGGGACTCGGCGGGTACACGGATTCTCTTCAGGCCCAGGCAACTCTCTCGACCGCGGCTATCCCTGCATATCCCAGGTCCACCGTGGAAGGGCATAAAGGGGAACTGGTTTTCTGTACGATCGGCCGGAAACGGCTCCTTGCCTTCCGCGGACGGGTACACTTCTATGAATCCGGCAATGTCCAGGCCCTCCTCTTCCCGATCCGCGTTGCAGCCGCCCTCGGCGCCCAAACTATGATCATTACCAACGCCGCTGGCGGTGTCAACCGCACATTCGTGCCAGGCGACCTGATGCTGATCACCGATCACCTGGACCTCACCGGGGAAGCAGTGCCGGCTGCGGGGCCGGGATCCACACGCGCAGGGGTCTACGACGCCGGCCTGGTGCGGGCTACCGAGCTGGTCGCCGATCAGATCGGCGTGCGTGTCGTGCGCGGCGTGTATGCGGGGGTGAAGGGACCGTCGTACGAAAGCGCGGCGGAAATCGAGATGATCCATCGCATCGGCGGCGATGCCGTCGGCATGTCGACGGTGCTGGAGGCCTCCCTCGCGGCATCCCTGGGCATCCGCGTTTTGGGCATCTCTTGCATCACGAACAAGGCGACGGGCACAAGCAGCGCACGGCTGAACCATGAAGAGGTGACCGTCGTGGCAAACCAGGTCAGGGAACAGTTCGCCCGACTGCTGACCAAAGTGATTGAATCCCTGTGAGGAACCCGCCCCGCCTCAGCCGAGAGTGACCCGGTCAAGCAGCATGAGTGCGAGAATGATGGAAAGATAGAGAAGAGACCCGAAGAATAGATTCCGGGCATTCTGGTTGGATATCCCCCGTTCGAAACGTACCGCAAGCAGCAGAAACGCCCCTCCGGCAAGCAGCGACCCCGCCAAAAAGACCCATCCCATAAGTCCCACAACACTGAGCGAGATACCGACCACCGGCAGCGCCGCCGTATACAGAACCACCAGCCGGCCGGTTACCGCACCGGAAGGATCATAATGCGGAAGCAGACGGTAGCCGCCACGGTCGTAGTCGTGCCGGTACATCCACGCGAGGGAGAGGAAGTGCGGCATCTGCCAGAAGAACAGGAAGAGGAAGAGCAGGTACCCCTCGAGTGACATGCCGCGTCCGGCAGCAACCCACCCGATCAGGGGGGGTAAAGCCCCGGGAATGCCCCCCACAGCCGTTGAGAGGTGGCTCATCCGCTTCAGGGGTGTGTAGATCAGCAAATAGACAATCAGCGTGACACAGGCAAGGATGCCGGCCATAATGGTCGTTGCGCAGGTCAGTTCCACCACGCCGCCAATCGCACAGATCATTCCGAAGATCAACGCCTGGTGCGGCGCAAGAGCGCCCGAGGGCAGGGGCCGCCGTTCGGTCCGTTTCATGCGCGCATCGGATGCCCGCTCGATCCACTGGTTCAGCGCCCCGGCGCCGCTCCCAACGAGCAGCGTGCCGGCGATCAGATGCACCAGCAGAAGGAGAGGCGGATGCCCGCCCGTTGCCAGATACGCTCCGCCGGCAGCCGTGCTTACCGACATGACCGTCAGGCCGGGTTTCGCAAGCGCCGCATACTCGGCTGCGATCCCGCCGTGGGCGCCAGCATCAATCAAACGTCCCCTGTCTGTATACACTTCCCTCATTGCGACTTCCCCACCACCCTTCCCAGCAGGTACGTGGCGATCGAATCCGCTTCCGACGGACGCAGGCCCTGTGCCGGCATGTTCGGATACGCCGGGTTGACCTTCACGGGATTCAGCACAAATGCGATCAGCGCCGGTTTCCTCCCGGCGTACTTCACGATGACTTCCTTGTACGGCGGGCCCACTTTTTTCTGATCGAACAGGTGGCAGGCCGAGCAGCGT
Source organism: Ignavibacteriota bacterium (assembly GCA_003154155.1). Lineage (GTDB taxonomy): Bacteria > Bacteroidota > Ignavibacteria > UBA10030 > UBA6906 > Fen-1255. The sequence goes on from PMCM01000194.1 coordinate 13,463, forward strand.
GCGTTGTAGATATCCTCGCCGGTCATCTGCTTCGCCACGACCCCGAGCGACGTGCGCAGTTCATCCGTCTTGCGGTCATACACGCCCGCGAGCGTTGCTGCATGGTCGGCGGTGGCGATATGGAGCGCCACCTGGTTCTTGGTCACCTGGAACGCCAGCGCCCCGATAATCATGACCATGAGCAGCGAGATATAGATCCGTTGTCCGCTCCGGACGAAAGCATACAGGAAATGGAGGCCCAGTGCTATGAGTCCGAATGCCAGTGCAACGAGCACGTAGACCATGCCGGATAATGCGCTTGACGGCAGGAGGGCGGCGTTGGCGAGCATGCCGAGCGGCAGCACGAGGAGTCCTGCGGTCGCAAGGCGCACGGCGGTCGTGCGGAGGAAGTCGTCTTCCGCCTGAACCGTTTCGTCGGCACGGCTCCAGACGAAGCGTGAAAAGAGCAGTCCCGCCCCCGCCATCGCCGCAGCAGCGGCGGCGAAGACCGACAAGTCAACCCAGACATCCAACGAAAAGACGAAGGCGAACAGGCCGTCGATGGAGATCCAGTTCCCCGGGTTCATGCCGATCGTGGAGGCGCCCACGAAACAGAACGACGCAATCACGAGGAGCCAAGCGGCCCACGTGCCGGCTTTCCTATGTGTGTCACGGGCCGCAGCAAGGAACAGTCCCACATCGGGAGGCTGCGGCGGAGGTGCGGCGGCTTCGCCTCGTCCGCCGGCCAGCACGACGATATCGCTGATGGTGAATGTCACCTTGAACATGAACGCCGCGACGCCCCCCGCGATCAAGAGCAGCGTGCCCAGCGCCGCCATGCCCGCCGCAATGGCCGTCGTCCCCTGGAACATCTGGATGAACAGAAAGACCACCGCCGCGGCGGGAAGCACGGCCAGAAACACAAACGTCGTGCGGTCCGGGAGCGCGATGCCGGCGAGACGGCGGGCAAGCATCCCCCCCAGGGCATCCTTTCTCCGCGCGGCGCGGCGGTCCAGGACGTTCGCCGCCACGATGCTCCCCACGACCAGGGCAAGATACGGCAGCAGGAACACCATCACGATGTTGTAGACCAGAAGGAGCAGGTGAAAATGCTCCGTCGACTGCGGGAGGGCGATATTGTTCAGAACATCCATGGTGGTCGGCGTTAGTTCCGTGCTGCAGCAAGTGAGGGAATCGGTTCGTACGGCCGCCCCGCTTTCAGGGAAGCCTCCTGGTACCACGCGTTAAAATCGGCCGGGGTCATCGCCACGACCTTGGTGTACATGTAGGAATGCCGGAGGCCGCAGTATTCCGCGCAGGCGATGTCGAAAGAGTTGGGTTCAGGGGTGCTGAACCACATGACGTTCTCCTTGTTCGGAATCGCATCCTTCTTGATCCGGAACGCCGGGAT
>PMCM01000194.1:14950-19931 GCA_003154155.1 Ignavibacteriota bacterium
ACGTTCCCTTCGATGTTGCTCGGATGGGGGTTCCGCGCACGACTGTAACGTATAATGAAATAGATCATCGCCCCCACCAGTCCGATCAGGACGAGGGTGGAGAGCCCGACGATGGTCAGGAATGTCGCATCGACATAGTCGGAAAAAGGTGATGCTCCTTTAAACATGCTCGTGGCACTCCAACTGGATGATCATAGGCAATGAGTGGCAATCGTTCCGGTTGATTCGTTCATCCTGTCACAACCTTCCGTCATGGTCCGGAGGGACCGGCACTGTCCGGCGCGGCCGGCCGCACTGCTCTACCGGAAGGCATAGTCAAAGAACGTCAGCACAATGAATATCGTCAGCGTCAGGACGGCGACCAGCACGAAGATGCGGAAGATCCGGTCCTCGACGTAGAGGTGCATGAAATGCACAAGCACCAGGCTGCTCTTGACTGCCGCGATGGTCAACGCCGTCAGGATCACCCAGCGTCCCAGNNCCAGATCAGCACATATTTCCCGTATGCGGCCGAAGGATGCGCGGCCTGCGCGGTGTCATGAGTGGGCTGCATGCGTCTCCATCCTCAATGCAAGAGATAGAACAGCGGAAACAGAAAAATCCAGATGATATCCACCAGGTGCCAGTAGAGACCGCCCGATTCGAGCCGCACAGAGTTGTCGGGACTGACCCGGCCGTTCCCGATCGCCACAAACAGATAGACCAGCACGCCCATGCCGATGATGACGTGCAGCGCGTGCAGGCCGGTCATGACGAAGTAAAGGCCGAAGTACAGGATCACGCCGGACGGCTGATTCGTGAGCGTGGGGGACCCGGGATAAATCCCCAGCGAGAACTTGTGTTCCCATTCAAAATACTTGTTGACAAGAAACGCAAGTGCTAGGAGCACCGTGATTGCCACGAGGGCACGGGAAAAGCCTTTCCGGCCTTCGCGAAGGGCGACAATGGACAGGGCGACCGTCAGGCTGCTCGTCAGCAGGATCAGCGTGTTGATGGTTCCCACCATCGTGTCAAGCTCCTTGGCCGCAAGCTGGAACTCGGGATAGTGCAGATACCGGTAGACGGCGTAGATAATGAACAGGCCGCCGAACAGGATCAGCTCGGTGAACAGAAAGAGCCACATGCCCATCCGCGAACCGGCATCGTCGCGATGCGCGTGCCCCTCCGCGGCCGCCACAGCGTCGTGTGCGCTCACAGCGTCTCCACTGCAGGTTGTTCAGATGACGAATAATCGTACGGTCCGTGGGTCACCACCGGGATCTCGTGGAAATCCTCCGTGGGCGGCGGTGAGGAGACCGTCCACTCCAGCGTCTTCCCGCCCCAGGGGTTCGCAGGCGCGGGAGCGCCGTTGCGCAGCGCCACCAGCAAATTGATCACCATCGTCAGAATCCCCAGCACCAGGATCCATGATCCCACCGTGGCGATGACGTGCAGCGGCTGAAACTGCGGGAGATAGTCGTAGTAGCGGCGCGGCATGCCCAGGTAGCCGAGAATGAGGAACGGGAAGTAGAGCGTGTTGAACCCGATGGTGGTGAGGAACCAGGCAACCACGGCCGGCTTCCTGGCATACATTTTCCCGAACATCTTGGGGAACCAGTAATGCATTGCCGCGAACAAAGCGAAGCCGGTGCCGCCAAACATCACGTAGTGGAAATGCCCCACGACAAAGTACGTGTCCGTCACATGGATGTTCACCGCAAGCGCCCCGAGCATCAGCCCGGTGAACCCGCCGATCGCAAACTGCACGATGAACGAGAGGATGAACAGCATGGGAGGGTCGAGGCTGATCGATCCCTTGTAGAGGGTGGCGATCCAATTGAAGATCTTGATTGCGCTCGGAATCGACACCAGGAACGTCAGCAGCGAAAAGATGAACGTTGCCGTGTTGCTCATGCCCACCGCGAACATGTGGTGCGCCCACACCAGCGACCCGACAAACGCGATGGCCAGGCTGGAGTAGGCGATGAACTTGTACCCGAAAATGGTGCGGTGGGCGAACACGGGCAGGATCTCCGAGGCGATGCCCAGCCCCGGCAGGATCATGATGTATACGGCCGGATGGGAGTATATCCAGAACATGTGCTGGTACAGTATCGGGTCACCCCCAAGCGACGGATCAAAGATGCCGACCCCGAACAGCCGTTCGATCGTCACCAGGAGCAGCGTGATGCCGATGATCGGGGTGGCGAGCACCTGGATCCAGGCCGTCGCGTACAGCGACCAGACGAAGAGAGGCATCTTGAACCAGGTCATGCCCGGGGCGCGCATGCGGTGTATCGTGGTGATGAAATTCAGGCCTGTGAGAATCGACGAAAACCCCAGGATAAATGCCGCCATCAATGCCGGGATGACGTTGGTCGAGGTCCGGACACTGTACGGGACGTAGAAGGTCCAGCCGGTGTCTGCGGCGCCGCCCGGGAGGAACACCGATGCCAGCGCCAGGAGACCGCCGGCAATGAACAGCCACCAGGAGAGCAGGTTCAGGCGGGGAAAGAACACATCTTTTGCGCCGATGAGCAACGGCAGCATGAAGTTGCCGAAAACCGCCGGGAGCCCGGGGATGATGAAAAGGAAAATCATGATAATCCCGTGCAGCGTAAACAATGTATTGTACGTCTGCGGCTCCATGATGGTCTTTCCCGGCGTGAGCATCTCCAACCGCATGAGAAACCCGAGACTCACGGCGGTGAGAAAGAAGATCATCAGGGCGCAGAAGTAGAGCAACCCGATCCGCTTGTGGTCCGTGCTCAGGATCCACGCACCGAGGCCACGATGCGCTCCCGGTTCCCCGTAAAAACCCCGGGTATTCACGATGCCCGGTGCCGTTGACTGTACCATAGAGAGATTACCTTTCTGCGCTCTTCAGTTTCGGACGAACAATGAACACTCCTACAAACCCCAGGGCCAGGAGGAGAATGACAACACAGGAGATCCGGGTGACGTTCAGCGCGTAGGTCCGCGCTTCGGGATCGTAGCTGTAACAAAACGTCAACAGCTTTGAAATGGTTGGCGTAGCCTTCCCTTCTGCCGCCTCCAGAAGCGCCATCTTTACGTCGAACGGCAAATACTGCACGCCGTTGATGTACCGCGTTACCTTCCCCTGCGGTGAAACGACGATCAATGCCCCCGCGTGTATCCAGTCTTCACGGTCGCGCTTGAAATAGAACCCCGCGGAATCGGTCACCTGGTGGATCGACAGGCTGTCGCCCGTGAACCAGCGCCACCCGGCGGGATCCACGCGATGCTTCATGGCGCTGAGATAACTCTCCTTCTTCTCCGCAGCCATCTCCGGCTTCTCGCGATGGTCGAAGCTGATCGTCACGATCTGGTAATCCTTGCCCAGCTCCAGGTCCATCTGGTCAACGACACGGGAGAGCTCGGTGAGCAACGGACTGCAAATTCCGGGGCAACGGAAATAGACAAACGTGATGATGGTCGGCTTCGTGATCACGCCCCGCAGCGGCGTGAGATACCCCTTCTCGTCATACAGCTGCACATCCAGCGGAAGGTACGTCCCGAGATGCTCCTCGATCCCGACCTCGGGCCGGGCCGTCTGTGCTTTCACCGAAATACCCCGCAGCCCCGCAACCACCATCGCCACCAACACCAGAGTCCTGCACATCATCTGTATGCGCATCAGCGTGCCTCGGCAACAACGTATGCATGCAAAAGTGACCACTCCTGTTGATCGAGCGAGAGCACCGACGGCCGCAGCCCAAGGGCGACCGGATCGCTGCTCACGAGCCTCACAAACCCTTCCGTGGACACAATCTCATCCCGCCGGGCCCTGCAGGCGGTGAGACACCGCACCGGATTGACCGCCAGTTTCCGGAAAAGTTCCGTCCCGGGATCAGGGCTCTGCCCGGTGTGCGATCCAACAAATGCTTTCAGCGAATCCTGCGCGGCGGCGTGTTCGGCGACAAGATGTTTGATCGCGTCGTGCACCGGGATCTGCGCGGGGATGACGCTCCCCTTCGAGAGCTGGTACGTGGTTTCGAGCAGCGCGATCTCTTGCTCGGTATCTGCCGGAGGCGCGGGCTGGAATGAACGGATCAGATGGATGAGTGCAAACCGGTCCGACGGCGGCAAATAACTGAACGACGCCATGCCGTTCTTCACGATCCCCTCTTGAAGCGTCCTGTAGATCTCCGAAATCTTTGCGCCGTTGGTCCAGCCCCCTGCCTGATGGAAGTTGCGCGGACGTGGGTTCAGCGTCAGCCCTGCCGGGCCGTCACCAAGGCCGTCTTCGCCGTGGCAGGAGATGCAGTTTGCCTTGAAAACTTCCCGTCCGCGCGCGATGAGCTCCGGCGTCGATTTCGATGCCACCTGCACATCCACGGGAGGAAGAACGCTCGGCGATTGCAGCGGAATATCCTTCACGAACGCGCTCGAGTCGCTCAGAACCAGCGGAACAATGCTGTTCTTGCCGATGGCGTTCAAATTCCAGGCATACAGCATGCCCAGCCCCAAGAGAAGAAGCAGGAAATAGATGTAGCTGTACCCGAACAGCTTCCCCGGCGCCCGGAGAAGATCCCGGAAATCCATTTCTTCCTTGAATTGCGGCGACTGCTCCATTGCACTCCTCGTGTGTGTCAGAGCCTGAAGTCGAGACCCCGCTGCAACTTGGGATCGCCGATCGGCACCACGTTATACCGTTTGCTCTTCCAGGAAAGCAGCAACAAGACCATTCCCACCCCCACCAGCGGGAACCCAATCTCCTCCCAGCCGATGGTGACCGACGCAGAGTACGACGGCATGATCAACCAGTACAGATCCAGCACATGCGCCGCAATGATCCAGATCGCCATGAACCGCAGACGTGCCGGGTTCATTTTGGACTCCTGGGTCAGCAGCGCAAAGTACGGTACAAGGAAATGGACGAGTATCAGGAGGATCGACACATACTGCCAGCCGTTGTGCCATCGCACCATGAACCAGGTGGTCTCTTCCGGGATGTTCGCATACCAGATCAGCATGTACT
>PMCM01000221.1 GCA_003154155.1 Ignavibacteriota bacterium
TTTCTTCCTAAGGTCCCTCGAAGGGTTTTGTTCTCGACAAGCGTACGAACGCTTTTCGCCAGTTCTTGGGCTGACAGCGGATCGTCCAGGTAGAGTCCGTGGACGCCGTCAGTGAGGCCTTCAACCGCACCCGCCATCCGGCTCGTAATAACCGGAATTCCTGCAGCCATCGCCTCCATGATGACCATGCCGAAAGGCTCGTAGTGTGTCGGAAAGACCAGGGCATCGGCATGCGGAAAAAGTGATTCGGGCGAAGAGATGCTCCCGAGAAATCTCAGGCGGTCCGAAACCCCGAGTTCCTCCGCCCGCCGAATGTACGGTGCCGGATCATCATTGCCGGCGATGTGCACTTCGAGGGGAATCTCCGCAACTAAGGGCAATGACTCGATGACCGTTTGAAGACCCTTCCGGTCAAACTCATTGCCAACAAAGAGCAGTGTAAACGGTACCCCTCCCTCCCCGCCAACTCCTTGCCGCATGTTCTCACGGTTGAAGCGGGCCAGATGAACCCCATTGGGGAGGATGCTGACAGCATTTTCCGGAATGTCATACTCTTCCAATATCTGCTGCCGGACAAGACGTGACACCGCGACAATCCGCTTTCGGCGCGGACCAAGGAAAAGGCGGCGTTCGTCACCAAGGGACAGGCGATCATAGAGTCCGAAATTGCGACGGACAATGCGCTGCCGGCCCCTGGACTTCTGAAGTTTCACGGCAGCTTTGTGGCAACTTTGCGCCGAAACAATATCTGCTGCCGCCCCCACGCCGAATGCGTGGAGCACTGATGCCCCTGTCGTGCCGGTGATCGATCGTTCGAAAAGACGAAAGGCTATTTTTCCCGCAGCTGGCGTTATGGCATATCCGGGCACCCGGTGCCAGATGCCCGGAGTGGATTCGCATCTCTGGCTCACGATGTGAACGCCATAGCCGCATTTCGCGTACTCAGCAGCCAGAGCCGATGCAATCCTGCCAAGGCCGGTGCTCTCGTCGACAGATTGTGCGATAAGCGTGATGACGGACAGTGGATCGCCGGCATCCATCAGGATTTCACGTAGAATTGCATCGGACGAGCCAGTCTCCCCACAGCAGCCCGAAGGGCATCCAGGTCTTCACTGTGGAGCGGACGCATAAGTGAAAGAAGGAAAGCAAACGATACGAAGAACACAACCGCTTCGAGCCCCAGATGCACCAGCGCCGCGCCCGTGTCCGGCACGAGGCTTGACAGCAGGGCAGCAACGATCGCTGTCGCCGTGATGCGGATCCAGGCCCGCCATTGGAGGATGACCCCGCCCAGGCGCACGACGGCGATCCCTCCCAAGGCGTTCGCAAGCAGAACTCCGGTTCCGCCGGCCCAAGCCGCACCGATTGCTCCCCAGCGCGGAATCAACAACAGGTGGAGCGATACCGCGACGCAGGCCGCCACAACCCCGATCCCCACCACGGTCCAGACTCTCCCTAGCGCGAGCAAGTAGTCTGCATTTTCTCCTGTCGCAAAGAGACGGGAGAGTATGCGCATGCACACTATGATACGTAACACATCCACCGCGGCGGCATACTTGCTCGAATACACGATATGGAGAAGATCGGGAGAACAGACCAGGAGGAAGCACAACACAGGGATGGTCACCAGCGAAGTGATCCGGACAACGACACCATAGAGCACGTTCATTCGCGCGCGATCACTCACTGCATAGCGCGACAAAGCCGCAAGAGAAACACCACCGAACCCCACGGTGAGTACCATCAGTCCGATTTGAACGATGGAATAGGCAACATCGTAGAGTGATGCCGACGTGGATTCAGGCCTGAGCAGGGAGAGAAACATCACATCACCTTGCCTGCCGAGGAAATAGTCGAGAACCGTGTTTAGCCAGAAGATTGCGCCGAATGCCACGACCGGGAGAACGGGAATCCGGTGCGACGGGCCGGCCCATTCGGCCCGTGACGCTACGGCGTATCCGGCGACCTGGATCGCTGTGCCGGCAACGAGGATACCAAGCACCAGGGGAATGCTCAGGGAATCCATCAACCATATTAGGATAAGCAACTCCGTGCCGCGCGCTGTCACGCCGATAAGGGCCGAATGGCCGGTCCGAAAGCGGGCAACAAGGAGCATACCCAGCGCCGGCGCGGCACTCCGGAGAAATCCAAGCGCAAAGATCAGGTACATGAATCCGGGCCAATCTCCGCCAATCCTGAGGAAAGTCCGGGGAAGGACGAGGACCGCGGCGGCACACACCACGATGTACAAGCCTAAGCGCAGGAGCAACAGTCTTGCCACAAGATACCGGGTCCCCGGATTCACGCCGCCATCCTGGGGAAGGTACTTGTTGAGAGATACTTCCATACCTGCCGCGGAAAGCACAACGAAGAGTTGCACGAGGCTCAGGATGCCTGCGAGTTGCCCGTTGCCCCCTACACCCAGCCCGCGAGCGATGACGACTGTGGACGCGAAGAAGATCGCATACTCGGAGACTTTCCCGAGATGATTCCACACAACGCTGCGCGATATGCCTGGTTTGTCCACTACCATCCGGTCGGGATTGGATGAAAAGTTGATTCAATATACGAGGATCAGCGTGGAATTCAAGCCGGCGTACGAGCGGGCACGTCTTCCTTGCTGTTGACCCGATTCGATCGTATCATGAAGCTTCCATGTCACACAGCAACCGGCACACGGCCCGTGGAAAACCCGTTACGGCACCCCCGCCTTTTCCTGTACCCGGTATTCTTTCTCCTCGCTTCATTGATCCTCCTGGAAATCTCCGTCAGGGTATGGGGATACTCTGATGGAGACATTTATGACCCTATCTACATGCCGTTTGGCGATGGGAAGTCGATTCCGTTTGCTCACAAACCCAATCTGACCCACGCGCTGGCACGGAGCCGGACG
>PMCM01000211.1 GCA_003154155.1 Ignavibacteriota bacterium
GCACGCGGGATTGTTCGTACGCTGAGAGAAAAACGATTCCCTTGTGATGCCGTGGTGCTGGATCTTCAATGGTTCGCACAGATGGGAGATGTTGCCTGGAATGACTCGCTTTGGCCCAACCATGAGGGCATGGTCACCGATTTCCTTTCCCAAGGAATCAAAACTGTCCTCATCACCGAGCCGTACATCGTCGAGTACTCGAAGAACTTCCGGGAGGCGGATTCCCTGCGTTATCTCGCCACGCATCCGGCCGGGGACACCTACTACCTGGAGAACTGGTGGTCCTGCGGCGGCTGCACCGCTGGTCTGCTGGATCTCACCAATCCGGCGGCACAGAGATGGTGGTGGTCAAAGCACTCTGCGGCTTTTGGTGGCAATATCGCCGGGATCTGGACAGACCTTGGCGAACCTGAACGTCATCCTGCCGACATGGCACATTTCCTCGGTGGGACGGCCAAGGTCCACAATATCTTCAACCTTCTCTGGGCCAGGACGGTGTTCGACGGAATGAACACTCTGCATCCCGACCGCCGCGTCATGAACCTCACACGTTCCGGTTTTGCCGGTATTCAAAGGTACGGCGTGCTGACGTGGTCAGGTGACGTGGCGCGGAATTTCGGCGGGTTGGCGGTACAGACGACGATGATGCTGAACATGGGGATGTCCGGCATCGCATATCATTGCTCTGACATCGGCGGCTATGCACGAATGCCGACCACACCAGAGCTCTATGTCCGATGGCTCGAGTACGGGGTGTTTTGCCCCATCACGCGAGCCCATGGCGCGGGGGAATCGGTGCATGGCTACCCGACGGAACCCTGGCAATTCGGTGCCGAAGCTGAGTCTATCTGCCGGCGCTACATACAGCTTCGCTATCGGCTGCTCCCGTACAACTATTCGCTCGCACGGGAGAACTATGATTCGGGGATACCCCTCGCACGTCCGCTCTTCTGGGTCGATCCGACAGATCCGCTGCTTCTGAACGAAGGCGGCTCGTTCATGTGGGGGAATGCATTTCTCGTTTCACCTGTTGTCGCGGCCGGCGACACAAGCAAAGAGCTCAGGTTCCCGCGCGGGATATGGTATGACTATTGGACCGATGAAAGGATCGAAGGCGGCCGGAGGCTGACGGTGAGTGCCGGACTGGATCGTCTCCCGCTGTTTGTCAGCGCAGGCAGCATAATTCCTATGGCGCCTGTCATGCGGTATAGTGACGAACGCCCGCTGGATTCGCTCATCGTGGAGATATTCCCGTCGGACTCGATTGCTACATCCGCATCAGTGTATGAGGACGACGGAATCACGCTCGGCTATCAACGGGGTGAATGTGCGCGCACGCTGATCGCATGCACGTCATCACGCATATATGGCGATGCTCCGGGCAGCGTGACAATCGGTGCAACCGAGGGGGACTTTCAGGGGAAGATCGGGGAACGAACGTACATTCTTGACATCCATCACGTCCTGCGGGAACCCCATGGCGTCCGCTCCAACGGGACAATCCTGAAGGCGGCTTCCGCCACCGATGCATCGGTGAAGAAGCAGGACGGGTTCTGGTATGAACGCAATGATCACAGGCTTTGGGTGCGGCTTCGCTGCAATACGGGGAAAACGTACCGGATCGACATCGACTAGCTTCCCGCCAGCATCCGGGATCTGTCACTGCTACTACACTAAGCGCAGCTTTTTTTCCGCCTCCACGCCCGCCTCTTCCACACTCAAGTGTTTCTGTTCGAGCCTTCCGTACCTCGCCGCCGGCACCGTCCCCATGGGGTTGTAACGGCATCTATCAACACCACGGCAGAGATATGTTTTGAAATTCGGATTTACAGAGAGATCGCATTTCACGTTCGTCCGGGAATAGCGCACGGTGAGACCTGCCCGGCGGTGAGGGGAGGGATTCCCCGGTGAGCCGTGCACGAGCTTGTCTTCATGGATCGAGACTTCCCCGGCATGCAGAGTTACCGGCACGGCGACATCTTCTCTGAATTGGCCCCGTTCACACTCCAGCATGAGTACTGACCCCGTGTCACTAACCCGCACATGCTTCAGAAGTCCGGCTTTGTGCGATCCCGGAATGACGCGCATGGCCCCATTTTCCACAGTGCTGTCGTCAAACGCCAGCCAGACGGTGAGCGATTCATGGGGATCAAGCGGCCAATAGTAAGCGTCCTGATGCCAACCCACTGTGGACAAGTTTCGGGGTTCCTTGATGAAGAAATTTGACCCCCAAAGGTAAAAATCAGGGCCCAGGAGGCCTTCCACATAGTCCAGGATTGTCCCATTCATACAGATGTCGTAGAGGAATCGGCTGGTTTCGTGCCACTCGCGAATTTCTTTGGAGGTCTCCCCGGCGCGCAGCAGTTTCAAAAGCTCCTGAAGCCCGGAATTGAGCTCTACCATCTCTTCGCGCGTGAACACTGGAGGTAGGTCGTTCAAAAAGCCTTCGTGTTCAAACCGTGAACTCTGGTCCGGTGAAAGCCTGTGCGGAGCCGGCATCGTTGTTCCTCCAATGAAGCGTTCGTGTACACATCGGATCTCTGTCTCCATTTGAACACGCGCCGGAGTTGATGAGTTCGTTTCCAGGCCGGATTTCCGGGCCCCGGAGCAGAAGCGAATGGCGGAACAAGGCCCGGGGGAAATGGGTTATGAAACCAGTGGTACGAACCATTGCGTTGCCCGAAAAATCAATTAAACCTCCAGGTGCGGGAGCGTGTCCGATAGGTAAGCCGCGGGGCACGGCATGCAGGAATACGGCGGCAACCCCACGCCGCGGCAAAGAACGATCGACTACAAGTCGATGCAGAGGAGGAGGAAGAGCCACAATGTCCAGATCAATCGTTGCTGCAATTCTTGTCGTCTGTGCGCTTACAAGTGCGGGATGTATGACCGGCCAGTATGCGCACTATGGCAGACGGCCCAGCGGGGGTGATTCTCTCGGAGTGATCACGAACCATGACGTGATCGCAATGACCCAAGCGGGGATTTCCGACAGCGTCATTGTTCCGTTGATCAACGTCTCCGTGACCGAATTCCGCTTACGTCCCCGTGATGTTATTGCGCTCGCAGATTCCGGTGTCAGTGATGCAGTGATCTCTGCGATGATCCAGAGCGGCACAACCGGACCGGCCGGGGACGATGGCGGAGAATACGCGTATGGCCGGCCGTATTACTGGTACGCCGGCTATCCGTATTGGAACGGTTGGGATCCTTGGTGGTACGGTTGGTATCCCGGACTCTACGCAGGGTATTCGCCGGGGTTTTATCGCCCGGCGCACTTCAGGTATCGAAGCGGGTTCGGCCCACACCCCGGCTTTTATGGCGGTGGTTCTTACCAGGTGAACCGCGGATCCGGAGGTGGCCGTTCCGCCGGTCGTCGCAGGTAAAAAAGCTGGCTGGTAAGGAGGAGCGTGCCGGCAGGTACGGAGTGCAGACGATGCGTGAAAATCACCGGGTCATAGGCTCGAGAGGCATACAGATTCACGGTGGCAACGGCAATGACGTGCAGGCAAACGGGGCGGTACCTAACGCGAAACCACACCATTCTGGAGCGCGGAAGGACTTCCTTGTCATCGCCGCCGGTGCGGTCGCAGTCTTTGCCGTATCATCGGCGTTTGATCTCTTCGACAAGGTCATAGGGTGGATATATCGGCACGACACATGGCAACTGGATGAGCTCTTTACCGTCGCCATATACCTGGTGTTCGCGATGTGGGCCTATGGTTGGCGAAGGCACCGTGAATTGCAGGAGCAGGTGCAGAGACGGGAGCGGGCGGAAGCCGAAAAGGCCCGCCTCATTCCCGAGCTCGAGAGCGTCCGGGCTGACGTGGCCGTACTGCAAAAGCTGATCCCCGTTTGTTCCTCCTGCAAGCGTGTCAGGGATGACCAGGGGTATTGGAACAGGGTCGAGGAATACATGAAGACCAGCTATCACGCCCGGTTCGACACGGGCATGTGTCCGGAGTGTGCAAGGCGCATATATAGCATGGTACATCCGATGAAATGATGCAACGAAGAGTGGACGGCATGAGACGATCATGTGCCGCACTCCGCGCGCAGCAGCTTCATCATGTGCAGCGTGATTTGCCACACGTCTGCTACGGGTTGGCGGGTAAACGGCAAAGTCGGCATATAGGGCGATGGACCGAACTCGGGACAGATGGCCAGGAACGGTGCCCCTTGATGCTGCCGCCTGCGCGCGATCGCCTTCCACCATCCCAGGTGTGCTTCAACTTCCGTGCGCCACTCCGGCGCGCGCGGATCGGAAACCTGGGGGCCTTCGATGTGCCCCACTCTCGCATGGATATATGATGTCCGCTCGATAGCGACATCCATGGCGGCCTGCTGGTCCGCCAGTAGAGACTCGTGTACACAGCACCAATGAGAAAAATCGGCGGTCAGCCGGAGGTCGGGTATAGCCTCCAGCAGTTGCCTTGTGGTATGTGCAGCAAATGTCGCTCGTCCGCGATGAGTCTCATGGGACACCTGGAGACCGAGGTCAGCGCTGAGGGCCACCGCCTTCCTGAGTATTGCGGCATTTTCCTCCCCGGTGAAATAGTCCTTCCCGGTGTGACAATTCACGTGAATCGGATGCAATCGCTCCACGTACGCGATCTTGCGTTCAAAGGAGGCGATGTGTTCCGCAGGATTCTTCCCTTCGGTGATGATCATTGCTACCAGATGCATGCCCGCCCTCCGGTGAGCCTCCGCGATGTCGTCGGGGTTTTGCGAATCATCCTCAAAATGGATTTCGGTGCCGTCAAAGCCGGCGCCCTTGACGCGTTCCAGAAATGCCGGGAGGGGCAGATCCGGCATATCCCATTTTGAACGGATAAGAAGGAGTTCCATAAGTGCACCTCTGTTATCATGGCTACGTGGGACACGGGCATCGGATCTCGCGATGACATTATGAAGGCTGGCCTGAAGAAAAGAGTTCCCGAAGGAAGCCGATTTCGGAGCCGCGTCGCGAAAAGGCGGCGGTTCGGACACAGTGCTCAACTCATGCATCAGGCCATGACTTATGCTCTCGCGATTCCAGGCGAATCAGGAGGGTGCGCCGGCGCCTGTCAGGCTTGACCATGAGAAGATTTCGCCGTAGTATTGATCTCAGCCCGATCAGCGCACCACACCTCTCAGGATCGCGTCGTTATGCTTGCTGTGCACACATTTGCTGCAAACGTCTGCCGGGCACTGCTGCCCCCCGCCTTCGCGCTGATGGCGGCACACTGTGATGAGGCACTCCCCCCGCGCAACGACCCTGCCGTGGTGCTTGTCTCCGGCATCAGGTGTTCCGGAACGGATGTTATTATCAGAAACAACATGCTGAGCAGCGGGGGCAATATCATCCTCTGGGCGACCAACGTGTACGATGACGTGCTTTCCGAACAGGAACGATTGACCGGAACTTTGCACATCGAGTTTAAGGGTGCTGTAGCCACTCTGCACTACACCGAGAGCGATCTGCTGGCGCCGTCGACTATCTATGGGAGCACGCTCACCCTTCTGCCTCATGACACTCTCTCGATGGTCCAACAGTGGGTACATATGTCGGATGACGACAAGACATTTTGGACCATGGTGACGTATCACAAGGTGGTGTCGGATAAAGAGACGTATTTCCAATCCGATACGGCATGGCTGGATATCTCGGGATCATTGCAGCTGTTTTCCCGCGTGCAGCCGATGAAACTCCCCTCCATACGCGTGCCGTTTGTCTATTACGCATACGGCGGTTTTACACCGCCGGGCCCGTCACGCTAGTCAGCCTGTTTCCACCGACCCTTCTGCCCCGCCCCGTAAACCTCGCAGATCCCTCCTCCGTGTGCCATGCCAGACGCTGAAGGAACTCCCGCGAATTCGCCCGTGTTCTTGCTCTCAGTAGCCGGATTCTCGCCGGCGCATATCCTGGCAGAAACCCTGAGGAGAAGACGATGGCGGTGCACGACCAGCAGGTGTCGCAGCTTGAACGGGATCTCCAGTTCTATCCGGTGGCGAACCCGGCACCCCGGACGCTCACGCCGGCACAGATCGCGGCGTATAATGCAAGGGGGTATCTTTCCGGATTCCGGGCATTCACTGGCTCTGATGCCGTGAAGAACCGCGCCGCCTCTGATCGGGTGCTGGACCGATTCATCAAAGCGGGTCTCGGCAGCTATGCCATTGACCGCTGGCACGACCGGATCGAGACCATCTACGACCTGGCCACGGCACCAGCCATTCTGGACGTTGTGGAGGATATCGTCGGGCCTAATATCATTTGCTGGGCAACCCACTACTTCTGCAAGATGCCGGGCGATGACATGGGGGTCGCGTGGCACCAGGACTGTTC
>PMCM01000241.1 GCA_003154155.1 Ignavibacteriota bacterium
ACAATGCAGGAACAGGCCGTCCGCGTCTGGTCTGCCTGCATGGATCAGATCCGGGAACGCGTGAATTCCCAGAGTTTCAAGACCTGGTTCGAACCTATCGTCCCCCAACACCTGGATGCCGGCGCACTCACCGTCCAGGTACCCAGCCAGTTCTTCTACGATTGGCTTGATGAACACTACTGTACCATTATCAACACCACAATCACCAACGTCCTGGGAAAAGAAGCCCACCTCCAGTATTCCATCCGCACGGATGAGTCTCCACTGGACCTGGAGTACCTTTCCCCGGTCGTCGAAGTGCGCCCCTCCCGGCCCGCAGTTCAAGCCGAACCGCTGCCCCATATGCGCGCCCCTGAGCGATCAGCCGGACGGACGGACTCCTCGGGTATGGACTTTCAAAGTTTTCTCAACCCCCGCTACACCTTCGATAACTACATCAAAGGCGATAGTAACCAGCTTGCCCGCGCCGCTGCATCCGCCGTGGCAAACAACCCGGGCGGAACATCCTTCAATCCCCTGGTCATCTACGGCGGCACGGGTCTGGGCAAGACCCATCTTATCCAGGCCATCGGCAACCACGTCCTCGCGCACGGCAAGGCGCGCCGCGTTATGTATGTTTCGAGCGAAAAATTCACCGTCGACTTCGTGGACGCCATCCAGAGCAACCGCACCAGCGACTTTTCGAATTTTTACCGGAGCATGGATGTCCTCATCGTCGACGATATCCAGTTTCTCTCCGGGAAAGAAAAGACGCAGGACAGTTTTTTCCATACCTTTAACGAGCTTCATCAGCTCGGCAAACAGATCGTTCTCTCTTCCGACAGACCGCCAAAAGATCTCAAAGGCCTGGACGACCGGCTGCTCTCCCGCTTCCAATGGGGGCTGACCTCCGACATCCAGCCGCCGGATCTCGAAACCCGCATCGCCATTCTCCGGAAGAAAAGCGTCGATGACGGCATCGAGCTGCCGCAGGATGTCGTGGAGTTTATTTCCGCAAATGTCACCAGCAACATCCGCGAACTGGAAGGATGCCTCATCAGCCTCCTCGCACGCGCCTCGCTTGAAGGCCGCGAGATTACGCTGGATCTCGCGCGGGATGTGCTCAAGGTCGTGATTGGCGACGTCCGCTCACCGATTACCATCGAAACGATCCAACGCACGGTGTGCGAATATTTCAGCATACCGGAGGATCTCCTGCGTGCAAAGACACGCAAACAGGAAATTGTCAGCGCCCGCCAGATAGCCATGTATCTTGTAAAAGAACTGACCAATGCATCGCTCAAAACCATCGGCCTGCATTTCGGCGGTCGCGATCACAGCACGGTCATTCACGCGTATCAGTCCGTCGAAGACCAGATGCGGGTCGATAGCAAATATCAGGCACACATTCAGCAAATTAAGCGCCGCCTGCAGATGCTTGGTCACGTCTGATTCACAATGTGTATAACCGGTTGATCACCGCTATCCCGGCCGTGTATATCCTGTGTACCCGATGTGTATGAATTCGTTTTGACATCATCATAATGTATCTTATACACGTTCGTGTGCACACTACACGGGGTTATACACAGGATGGATCTCAAGTAACTCATGAGCTCTTACTCCTACAAATGTTTTTGTATACCGCGGTGCACATGATGCAGCGAGTTATCAACCTATCAACACCATTACATATACTATTATCTTTTTCTTCTTCTCTTAATCTATTGGTATATTATAGGGATTTTTCTTACCTTTGCAGGGTTATGTAATGCCGCTTTCTTCTTTATCCTTCCCAGCAGGGAGATCACGATGAAATTTACCGTCAGCACCTCGGACCTCCAGCGCATTCTTGGCAAGCTCGCGGGTGTGATTCCTTCAAAATCGACGATGCCGATTCTCGAGACATTGTTATTTGAGCTTGTAAATAACACGCTGAGTGTCACGGCGACTGATCTGGTTGTTACGTCGATTATTGCACTGGATGTGACCGGCAGTGAAGATGGCATGATTGCCATTCCTGCGAAGCGGCTTGTGGACACCATGCGATCCCTTCCCGAAACGGCTGCCACGTTCAGCATTGATACGACATCGAATAAGGTGAAAATTACCACGGCCAACGGTGAATATTCGCTGACCGGCGAACCGGCAAAGGAATATCCCCAGGTGCCGCCGTTTAAGGGAAGCAGTGAATTTGCGGTTGAGAGCAGTGCATTGCGCAAGTTAATTCACCGCACCTCGTTTGCCGTGAGCACCGACGAGCTGCGCCCGGCCATGATGGGTATTCTCTTTCAGGCCGGCGGATCGGAAATTCGTGCAGTGGCGACCGACGGTCACCGTCTCTCGCGCGTGAGTTATCGCACGGAAGTTCCCGCCCGCCTTGCAAAGGATGTCATCGTGCCGGCAAAAGCCATGGGCATTCTCGCCAAGGCGGTAGAATCCGGCACATGCACGGTGAGTGTAAGTGATACGCACATCCGTTTTTTGTACGATCATTCGGTGCTGGTGTCACGCATCATCGAGGAATCCTATCCGAATTACGAAAGTGTTATTCCGCAGGAGAACACCAAGCTGGCGGTGATGAACCGCGACCAGGTGATCGCCTCCATTCGCCGCGTGTCGCTCTATGCGAGCGCCACGACGCACCAGGTGAAGCTGGAACTCGGCGCCAACAGCCTCAAGCTGAGCGCGCAGGATATTGATTTCGGCGGGGAAGCTACCGAGACGCTCCCGTGTGAATATGACGGCGATGGACTGGAAATAGGCTTTAACGCGGTGTATCTGAGCGACATTCTCACCCACCTGGATGCCGACCGCGTTCTCATGAAGTTCAGCACACCGACTCGGGCGGGCATTATTGTGCCGG
The DNA here is from genome assembly GCA_003154155.1 of Ignavibacteriota bacterium. GTDB lineage: Bacteria > Bacteroidota > Ignavibacteria > UBA10030 > UBA6906 > Fen-1255. The sequence continues at coordinate 2,846 of PMCM01000241.1, forward strand.
CGGAAGAGTCGCAGAACGAATCCACCGTGATGCTCATTATGCCCGTACGGTTGAATGCCTAGACCCTCCAACGAGATGATTCAACGCAACAAGGGGCACAGTGCGCGCTCCAACCATGGAACAAATACATGAGTGTTCAACGATTTCGTTGGAGCGGCACTAGTCTATGCGTGAGCGCCTCGTGAGTGGTGAACCCTCGCCGGGTCACACGATGTTCTCCGGGAGCCCCGTCACAAGCGGGGCTGCCGTATTCTAAGCAGGGAGGCGGATGCGGGTTCGCACATTGCATCTGACGGCATTCCGCAACCACGCCGACACGGCGTTGCAGCCGGGAACGGGCATCACGCTTTTGGTGGGCGACAACGGTCAGGGCAAGACCAACGTGCTGGAGGCAATTTCGTTCCTGAGTCTGAGCAAGAGCTTTTATGCGGCGAACGATGCCCAGGCCGTCATGCTTGGCCAGGACGTGCTCGAGATCGGCGCAGGCATTGCGCACGACGCAGGGAGGGAGTTCGATGTGCGCGTCACCGTGCGCGCAACGTCGGGCGACAAGGCGATCCGGGTGAACGGGAGCGCGCTGGAAAAGCTCTCGGCCCTCGTGGGGATGTTTCCGGCGGTCATTCTCTCGCCGGAACAGGGAGGAATCATCGCGGGCGCCCCGGCGGAGCGGCGGAAGTTTCTGGATGTGGTGCTCAGCCAGACGAGCCGGTCGTACCTTGCCGACGTCATGGAATACCGCCGGGTCCTGCGGCAGAGAAACAAACTGCTGCTGGATGCCCGGCTTGCCGGGACGCCGCCGGCCCGGGAGTTGCCGGCGTGGACGGATGAGCTGGTCGGGCTGGGAAGCCGTCTTATCCACATGCGTGAACGGTTTGTGGATGGCGTGCACACGGAATTTGCGGAGACGTATCGTGCGCTTGCGGGAACGCGCGGCGACGCCGCAGTCCGGTACATTACGGCGGACGGCATTGTGCACGGCATGGAGACCGCAGAGATCGCAGGTTGTCTGCGGGAGGCGATCGCACGGCGGGAGGCGGAGGAGTTGCGGCGGGGAGCGACACTTGCCGGTCCCCATCGTGATGACCTCGCCTTTGAGATCGACGGGCGTGCAGCGGAGCGGTATGCGTCGCAGGGAGAGCAGAAAACGCTGCTCATCGCGCTGAAGCTGTCGGAGTATCGCTTCGTGTCCGTCCGGTGCGGTGAGACGCCGATCCTGCTCCTGGACGATGTGTTTGCCGAACTTGACCGCCACCGGGCGGCGCGGGTGATGCACATGTTGCGCAGCACCGCGGGCCAGTGCATCATCACGGCCACCGATGAAGCGCTCATTGGCGAAGCGCCGCGGTGGAACAATGAGCACCGGAGGATCATCGTTGACAGCGGAACGTGCCGCGAAGCGTCGTCCTGACGCGCAGGGAAAGAAACATCCCCCCGTGCACGTCGGTGCTGCGCTGGCAGAACTTGTCGCGTCGCTGGGGATTGACGGCACGCTGCGCCGGTACGCGGTCGTGGCCGGCTGGGCCGAGGTGGTGGGGGATCAGATCGCGAAGGTCACCACGCCGCAGCGGATGGAGAACGGCGTTCTGTTTGTCAGTGTCAAGACCGCTCCCTGGCGGGCGGAGTTGACGATGAAACGGCTGGAGATCATGCGAAAGTTGAACGCCGCCGCGGGGGCACAGGTCGTGCGGGACATTCGCTTCCGGTAGCGCGATGTGCAGGGGCCGGGCGGGAAAGACGGGATGTCCACAGAAGTTCCGAACACGTTAGAGGGAATGGCAAGAGAACATATGGCAAAGGGCACATCTGATCGGAAAACAGCGGCGGCGGAAGAGAAGGCCAAGGCCTCCGCCGGCGCGGAATCACACGGCTATACTGCCGAGGACATCACCGTGCTGAAAGGCCTCGAGGCCGTGCGCCGGCGTCCGGCCATGTACATCGGCGATGTCAGCGCACGCGGCCTGCACCACCTGATCTATGAAGTGGTGGACAACTCCATCGACGAAGCGCTGGGAGGCTACGCGCATAATATCGAGGTGGTGCTCAACAAAGACGGATCGGTCTCGGTGCTGGACGACGGGCGGGGGATACCGACGGACATCCACAAGGAAGAAAAAATCTCCGCTCTGGAAGTGGTCATGACGGTGCTGCATGCCGGCGGGAAGTTCGATAAGAACAGCTACAAAGTGTCGGGCGGTCTGCATGGCGTGGGGGTCTCCGTTGTCAACGCGCTGAGCGAATGGCTTGAGGCGGAGGTCTACCGGGACGGCAAGGTCTGGCTGCAGAAGTACCGCCGCGGCGACCCGGTAGCTCCGGCAAAAGTGACAGGGAAGGCGGCGGCCGGGAAAACCGGCACGCTGATCACCTTCCTGCCCGACGCACAGATTTTCAAGAACCGGGTGTTCAAGTTCGAGACGGTGGCCGAGCGGCTCCGCGAACTGGCGTTTCTGAATCCCGACGTGACGCTCCGGATTATTGACCGGCGGGCAAAGACGGAACAGGAGGAGATATTTCATTTCAAAGGCGGCCTGGTGGAATTCGTGAAGTACATCGATGCCACCCGCCCTTCGCTGATCAAGAAACCCTTTTCCGCGAAAGGGTCCGACAAAGACGAGAACGGCCGTGCGGTGGAGGTGGAGGCGGCGTTCCAGTACAACGATCAGTACAGCGAGAACATCTTCACCTACGTGAACAACATCAATACGCACGAAGGCGGGACGCATCTGATCGGATTCCGGACCGCGCTGACGCGGTCGCTCAACGCGCATGCGTATAAGAGCGGCATTTTGAAAGAAGGGGGGCTTGCCCTGAGCGGAGACGATTTCCGCGAAGGGTTCACCGGCGTTATCAGCGTCAAGGTGCCCGAGCCGCAGTTTGAGGGACAGACCAAGACCAAGCTGGGGAACAGCGAGGTCAAGAGCATCGTGGAGGCGGTGATCGGCCCGGCGCTCATGTCATGGCTGGAAGACAACAATGCCGATGCCCGCCGCATCATTGACAAGGCCATGAAGGCGGCGGAGGCGCGGGAAGCCGCGCGGAAAGCCCGCGACCTGACGCGGAGGAAAAACGCTCTCTCGGGGGGCGGACTGCCGGGCAAGCTTGCCGATTGTTCGATCAACGACCCGGAGCACTGCGAGCTCTATCTTGTGGAGGGCGACTCGGCCGGCGGCAGCGCCAAACAGGGGCGCGACCGGCGGTTCCAGGCGATCCTCCCGCTCAAGGGAAAAATTCTGAACGTGGAAAAGGCCCGCCTTCACAAAATTCTGGAGAACGAGGAAATCCGCAATATCTTCACCGCCATCGGCGCCGGTGTCGGCGAGGAATTCGATGCGGCAAAAGTGCGCTACGGAAAAATCATCATCATGTGCGACGCCGACGTCGACGGTTCGCATATCCGTACACTTCTGCTCACCCTGCTTTACCGGCACATGAAAGAGCTGATCGACCTCGGACACGTGTACATCGCCCAGCCTCCGCTCTACAAGGTGAAAAAGGGAAAGCAGGAGCTCTATGCTTATGATGAGGACGAGCGGGACGATATCCTCCGCCGGCTGAAGGCGGAGAAAGCGGAGAAGGCGGAGAAGGGAAAGAAGGCCGACGAGGCGGTGATCGAGGAGCCCCACGAAGAGGGTGCGGTGGTGGTGGGGAACGGCATTGCGATTTCCCGGTTCAAAGGCCTCGGGGAGATGAACCCCGAACAGTTGTGGGGGACCACGATGAATCCGGACACCCGCACGATTCTGCAGGTCTCCATTGAGAATGCGGCGGATGCGGACCGGACCTTCTCGATCCTGATGGGGGATGATGTCGAGCCCCGCAGGGAGTTTATCGAGAAAAACGCAAAGTATGTACGCAACCTGGATGTGTAATTGGGCACGAGAATGAGCGTATGGCAACACTGAACGAGAAAATAATCCCCGTCGACATCGAAGACGAGATGCGCGGATCGTACATCGACTACTCGATGTCGGTCATCGTTGCGCGTGCATTGCCTGACGTGCGCGACGGCCTGAAACCCGTGCATCGCCGGGTGCTCTTCGGCATGCAGGATCTGGGGCTGGCCGCCAACCGTGCGTACAAGAAATCGGCGCGCATCGTCGGCGAGGTGTTGGGCAAGTATCATCCGCACGGCGACTCCGCCGTGTACGATACCATGGTCCGCATGGCACAGGACTTTTCCATGCGGTATCCGCTGGTCGACGGGCAGGGGAACTTCGGTTCGGTGGACGGCGATTCGGCCGCAGCCATGCGGTATACCGAGGCGCGCCTGGCCCGCATCGCCGAGGAGATGCTGAAGGACCTCGACAAGAACACGGTGGATTTCGTCCCGAACTTCGACGATACCCTGAAAGAACCGTCGGTGCTGCCGGCCATGGTGCCGAATCTTCTTGTGAACGGCACCAGCGGCATCGCGGTCGGCATGGCCACCAACATCCCGCCGCACAACCTTACCGAGGTGGTCGACGGCTGCATCGCGCTGATCAAGGATGACGGGCTGGACAACGAAAAGCTGATGAAGTTTGTGAAAGCCCCGGACTTCCCGACCGGGGGCATCATCTACGGTTACGAAGGCGTGCGGGAGGCGTACACGACGGGCAGGGGCAGGATCGTGGTCCGGGCCCGCGCAAGCATCGAAACCGGCAAGAACGACCGCCAGAGCATCGTCATCACCGAAATCCCGTACCAGGTCAACAAGGCGAATCTCATCGAGAAGATCGCCGACATGGTGAACGACAAGAAGCTCGAAGACATCGCCGACATCAGGGACGAGTCGGACAGGGACGGGCTGCGGGTCGTGATTGATCTCCGGCGGGATGCGAACGCCGAAGTGATTCTGAACAACCTCTACAAACACACCCAGCTCCAGACCACGTTCGGCGTCATCATGCTGGCGCTGGTCGAGGGACGGCCGAAAATCCTGACGCTGCGCGACATCATGCAGCTGTTCATCGCCCACCGCAACGATGTGGTGGTCCGCCGGTCGAAGTTCGAACTGGAAGAGGCCGAAAAGCGGGCGCACATCCTCGAAGGGTATATCATCGCGCTCGACAACATCGACGCGATCATCAAGCTGATCAAAGCGTCGCGCGATGTGGACATCGCCAGGGCAGGCTTGATGAAGAAGTTCAAGCTCTCGGAGATCCAGGCGAGAGCGATTCTGGACATGCGCCTGCAACGGCTTACGGGACTCGAGCGCAAGAAGATCGAAGATGAATACCGTGAAACCATCAAGCTCATCGAGCGGCTGAAGGCGATTCTGAAGAGCAAGCAGCTGCAGATGCAGATCATCAAGGAAGAGCTGGAGCGGATCAAGGAGCTGTACGGCGATGAACGCCGCACCGAGATCGTGTATAAGGCGGAAGAGTTCAGCATCGAAGACATGATCGCCGAGGAACAGGTCGTGATCACGATCAGCCACAACGGGTTCATCAAGCGGTTCCCCGTGAGCGGCTACCGGCGGCAGTCGCGCGGCGGACGGGGAAGTTCGGGAGCCGCCCCGCGTGAGGACGATTTCATCGAGGCCATGTTCGTCGCCTCCACGCACGAGTACATTCTCCTGTTCACCGACAAGGGCCGGTGTTACTGGCTCAAGGTCTTCGAGATTCCGGAAGGCGGACGCACGGCCCGCGGCAAGTCCATCGCGAACCTGGTGTCGAAAGAGACGGGCGAGACCATCGTGGCCTATGTTGCGGTCAAGAGCTTCGATGCATCCCTGAACGTGATCATGGTGACCGAACAGGGGAGCATCAAGAAGACGGCACTCAGCGAGTTCAGCAATCCGCGGAAGAGCGGCATCGGCGCCATCGGGCTGGGCAAAGGCGATTCGCTGATCGACGTGCACCTCACCGACGGCAAGCAGGATATCGTCATCGGCACCCGCGATGGCATGGCGATCCGTTTCCCCGAACAGGAGGTCCGCACCATGGGCCGCGCAGCGTCCGGGGTCCATGCCATCCGCCTCAACAAGGGAGATCACGTCATCGGCGGGGTGGTGTTGCGCCGCGCCGGGACAACGATCCTCGTAGCGACGGAATCCGGCTTCGGCAAACGAAGCGAGACGGACGAATACCGGATCAGTCACCGCGGCGGCAAGGGGATCTTCACCGTCAAGACCACCGAGAAGACCGGACAGATGATCGCCATCAAGGAAGTTATGGAGAAGGATGACGTCGTGATCGTCACCTCGCGCGGCGTGGTCATCCGGCAACACGCGTCGGACATCCGCGTCGCCGGACGGAATACGCAGGGCGTGCGCCTGCTCAAGCTCGATCAGGGCGATCAGATCTCCGACATCGCCTGCGTGCCGCCGGATGATGACGAACCGGAGAACGGCGACGGACCGCGTGGCGGAACCGCGGGGGGCGCAGACGCCGAGCAGATCAGCATGTTCGAGCCGGAAAAAAAAAGAGGGTTGAAAACGCCGAAGAACCCGTCTAAGGAAGTGGCGAAGGGGAAGAAGAAGCCGCCGCAGCGTGTGCCGAAGAAGGCGGCGGGGACACCGAAAAAGCGGCGCTAGGACCGCGGATCATATCATCCCGCTCCGCTTGCGGATGAACCACTCGGCTGCAAGGAGGACGACAATTGCTCCGGCCATGGTGGGCCACGCGCGGAGCGGAATCTCCGTTCCGTCGGTGGTCTTCCGGGGCGTGAAGAATCCCCTCGCCGCGAGTGAATCGGCGAGACGCGAAATTTCGCCGGGCGCGAAGAAGGTGCCCCCGGAACGCGCGGCGACTGCACGCAGCAATGGGGCATTCATCTGCGTCGTCAGAAACTCCACGTGCGTGCCACCCACCCGCACACTGCCGCTGTCAGTGCCCAGCGTGATTCCCTCCCTGCCTGCGGTCGCCCGATACCTGTAGACCCCCTCCTCACTCACACCGGGAAGTGTTCCCTCATAGCGACCGTGTCCGGCCGGGGTCAGCGTTCCCTCCATCGCCTGGTTGCGTTGCTGGACGACGATGCGTACCTGCGCGTCTTCCACCGGTTGCTGCCGCACATCATAGACCTCTGCTTCAAACGACAACGGTTCGCCCTGCCCGAAGAGGGCCTGGAGCGGCCGCACCACGAGCGGCGCCACATCTTCGGGTGCCGTCAGCCAGTGCAGCACGTTGCCGACGAACCGGGGGAAGAACCCTGCGGCCGTTGCGGATCGCTGCGCAAGGAGCCGCCACCGCCAGATGCCGTAGGCCAGGAGCGCGACCGCGCGTTGATGCGGCTGGTTGCGCACGATGAGAACGGGCGAGGAGAGGGGGACGTTCTGGAGGCGTGCGCCGGCCAGCACCGTGGTGCCGGGTTTTGCCGCAAAGGCCGTGCGGGTGGCGAACACCGGCGGAAGCTCCTGCCACGGTGACGGCTCACCGGGGTCCGCAGGCACAAGCAACGGCGTGTCCCGTTCCGACGGGAGCGGGACCACAGCGATTTCCTGCTCGACGGTGGAGTGTTCTGCCGCGGAGAACGGGAGGAGCGCGTCGAATGCGCCGGCGTGCCGCAGCTCTACCGTGCGTCCGCCGATCC
>PMCM01000121.1 GCA_003154155.1 Ignavibacteriota bacterium
TCAGGCCGTTGCTGAAGGCGAACGTGTAGATCGGCTGCAGGAAATCGACCTGGAGGATATACATGAGGCTGTCGGTTTTCTGGACCAACGGCGCCATCATGAGCGTGCCGTGCGCCCGGAAGCCGTCGGCGATCGGTCCCTCGGTGACGTGAGAGGCCGTCATCGGATCGAGGAAGAGGACGCCGGCGTTGACCGCCGACATGCCCAGTCCCATCGGAATCATCAGCAGCGGCTCCAGCACCTCTTTCTTGCCGAGGTACACGAGCACCATGCCGAGCAACATGAGCCCGATGCGGGAGAACAGAATTGTGGGGCTCGAGGCAGCAAGGGTCTCGATGCCCTGAAACAGCTTGAGGAGAATGTGGAGGTCCATGATCTACTCCGCCTGGTCGTGTTTGCCGAGGCGCACGGCTGCGTAAATGACTTTGATCAGCAACGCTGTGGCGAAGGAAATAGCTATCGCTACGGCATAGACCATGAGCGCAACCACTACAGGGGAAGTCATAGGGTGTTGTTTTTCGTTGTCGACGGAAGTGCAGCAATGAAAGCGGCTAGAATATACGCTTCATCGGCGAGGGAATCAAGGCAGTGCCGGCCGGGGGAAAACAAGGAATCCCGCCAAGGGAACCGCTGAACGATGGAGGATAAGGTTACCGGGTGCCGACTCTTGTGTATCGATTTCGATGCATGGGGAATAACAAAATTTCCCGGCAATTGAACCGATGGAAGCGGAGGAAAAGGTTAGCCGGTGCCGACTCTTGTGTATCGTTCTCAGGAGAGAAAGATGGTTTGTCTCAGGAGAATCGACACCGGCGGGGTCCTGTGTACTACCCCTTCGGCCCTGCGGCCGAAGAGGGTCGTTTTTCAACGCGAAGATGCTGCAACGGAACAAACTGCGGCTGCGATCCCGGGTGTTCACGGCCAAACCCGCACACCCAGCAACCATCGATCTCGAGAGTGCTGGTTTCGCCGTAGACCATCAATGTCCCCTTGTTCCCGCATTTCGGACAATCTGCAATGCCATTCCACGCTGCCATGTGTTCTCCGGAATACTCAGTCAGCATAATGCTTTGCAAAAACGGTACCATTTTCCGAAGCTGAATTTCGGGCGAATTGGCCCAATTCTGTTCTCCGCGACATAGAGATCGTAAACAGTTGTACAATCTTAGCCATCAGGGAGAATATGCCCCCCGTTACCTTGCATAGGCATGCACGACTCTGTATATTGAAAGACTGGTGCCCTTCAACAAGAATACGAACCTACACAACGAAGCGCACAGTGCACGTTCCTCCGACCGAGCCCCTCCGGGGCGAGGGAGTCACCTCGGGACCAAGGAGTCCCTTCGGGACGACAATCACAGTCAGTCCTGACTGTGCAAAGCGCTTGTCGGAACTGCATGAGACTCAGAGGAGCAATTCTGGACACTATGCCTGCAAGACGTATCGATCACGATGATGTCCGTGCCCCGGGTGACACGGGCAAAATCTCCATCTTGCTCGTCGAAGATGAGGTGATCGTCGCAGAGGATGTACGGAGAAGACTGGAGAACCTCGGGTATGCCGTTGTCGGCCTCGCAACCCGCGGCAAAGACGCCATTGAGATGGCGGAACGATTGCACCCGCATCTCATCCTCATGGATATCGGGCTGCGCGGCGGAATGGACGGCATCGAAACGGTGCGCGCAATCCGCAAGACCGTCGATGTCCCGGTGATCTTTGCGAGCGCATATAGCGACGATGTAACCCTCCAGCGCGCCAGGGATGCGGAACCGCAGGGGTTCGTTCTGAAACCGTTCGAAGAACGGGAACTGCGCACAACCGTCGAGCTTGCCCTGCACAAATACGCGAAGGAACGTCTCCTCCGCGTGAACGAAGCCATGCTCCGGTCGGTCTTCGTGAGGTTTCAGGATGGTCTCCTGCTCGAGAATTCGTCGCGCCGGGTGAAGCTGGTCAACGCNNAACGCACCAGAAAGTTTTCACGGATTATCCCGCGTTCCTGCAGTGGAAGGAAGCCTGTATCGCAGGCGGGGTCGATGTGCCGGCGAAAGAAATCCCGGCCAACGACAACCGGAGCCTCTTCGTCGGTTACATGCCTATTCCGGAAACCCGGGAGGGACCGCACCATCTCTGGCATTATCGCGATGGCGCGCCGACAGCAGGAAAGCGCTGATGTCACCCTGCCACCCCATCTCATATCGATGATAACCCAATGATCAACAGCGAACCCGGAATTCGTGTCGGCATTCTCGAAGAGTATCCGGAGGTGCGAGGAAGTCTTCAAGGTGCATTTTTTGATGAACAGGGGATTCAGCGAACCGGCGGCTTCTCCTGCCGACCTGACGGCGACCGCATACAACTGGTCTTTGATGAAGATCAACAACAGATCCGCGGCCGTTCGCTCCATTTGAAACCCGCGGCTGCGGAGGCGTCATTCCTCCTGCACGACGTCACCATCGGCGTGAAATTTCACTGGGAACGGAAAGAGACTCAAACCTTTCGCGGCGGCCTCCAGCTGCTCTCCAGGCCGGGAAAAGGACTCACCGCGGTAAACGTCGTTCCGCTGGAGGAGTATCTCAAGAGCGTGATTTCCTCGGAAATGAGCGCCACCGCACCGCCTGACCTGCTGCGCGCACACGCCATTACCTCGCGCAGCTGGTTGGTCGCAATGCTTGACCGGGCCGCGGAGGAAGGTCATGTGCCGCATGCCACTTCCCGCGTCGACGACCAGACCACGGAAATCACCCGCTGGTACACCCGGGAAGACCATGACCTGTACGATGTCTGCGCCGACGACCACTGCCAGCGCTATCAGGGGATCACGAAAATCATTTCCCCCTCCGTCGCAAAAGCGATAGACGAAACCCGCGGACTCTTCCTCCTCTACAACGAAGCCGTCTGTGACGCCCGCTTCTATAAGGCGTGCGGGGGAATTACCGAGGAGTTCCGCAATTGCTGGGAAGACAGGGAGGTCCCGTACCTGCACTCTGTGGTCGACGCTCCCTCAACCCATCCGGCGATCTCCTCAGAGCAGCAGATGCGGGCCTGGGTGACATCATCCCCCGATGCCTACTGCAATACCACCGATGCCGCAATCCTCCGCCAGGTGCTCCCTTCATTCGATCAGGAGACGACCGACTTCTTCCGGTGGAAGGTGGTCTATGCACGGGAAGAACTGGAGGAACTGCTGCTTCGCAAATCGGGGATCCGCTTCGGCTCACTCCGGGCACTCGTGCCCGTGGAACGGGGACCCTCAGGCAGGCTTGTCCGGCTCCGCATCGAAGGATCCGAACGCACCATCACGGTGGGGAAGGAGCTGGAAATCCGCCGCTGGCTCTCTCCCAGCCACCTCTACAGTTCCGCATTCATCGTCGACACCCACGAAGACCCGCACGGCACTCCACTCAGCTTCACACTCACGGGTGCCGGCTGGGGCCACGGTGTGGGACTGTGCCAGATCGGCGCCGCGGTCATGGCGGTCAAGGGCTTCGCAGCCGTGGACATCGTGCGCCACTACTTCCCCGGCGCCGACGTCAAACGGCTCTACTGAGGACGGGATCGTGCCATGACGGCCTGCGTCATCGCTCTGTTCTTGCAAGTCCTCCCGCTCCGGTGTGCGTGGCTCACAGATCTCCACGTCGGCGCGCCGGGAGCCGAACGCCTCCTGACCCAGACCGTTGATGCGTTGAACCATCTGGACGACATCCGGTGCGTCCTGATCTCCGGCGACATCACCGAAATGGGCTCCGATCAGGAACTCCTCACCGCCCACACACTCCTGGCAGAGCTCCGCCACCCTTACCATATCATCCCCGGCAACCACGACACAAAGTGGTCCGCGTCAGGCACAACCACGTTCCCGCGCCTGTTCGGGAACGACCGGTTTGTCGTGAACTACGGCGCTTACACCTTCGTCGGACTGCATCAGGGACCACGCCTGCGCATGGCCGACGGTCACTGGGCACCTGAAGACCTCCGCTGGCTCGACACCGTGCTCTCCTCTGCGCGCGTGTCGCGTGCTCACATCATTCTCGTCACCCACTATCCCGTGGATTCAAGCATCTCGAACTGGTATGCGCTGCTTGACAAACTCGACAGCTGTGATGTGCGGTTCATGATGGTGGGACACGGCCACCAGAATGCCGCGCTGTCGTTCGAAGGATATCCGGCCGCCATGGGGCGGGCGCTCTCTGACGGCTCAAGCACTGTGCCGGGATTCAACATCATCTCGATTGACCACGATTCTCTGACGATCACGGAGACAAGGGGCACGGTACCCGGAGGACAACCCTGGTATTCCCGCCTCTTGGCACCGACCGCCCACCAACGCGATGCGCTCGCGCGCCCCGACTTCGGGGTGAACCGGAAGTTCTCCGCAGTGCGCGAAATCTGGAAATGGAACAGCGGATTCACCATGACGGCCCCCCCCGCCGCCGGCCATGGTATCGCCGTAGTGACGGACGCGTCCGGCAGTGCGTATGGCCTGCGGCTCACCGACGGCCTCCCGCTCTGGACGCATCACACCGGCGGACCGGCGTTCGCAGGACCGTTCGTCGCCGACGACCGCGTAGTGATGACGTCTGCTGATAGCACTGTGCAGTGCCTCGACCTCGCCTCGGGCACGCCGATCTGGACGTACAGGGAACATGCCCCCGTCGTGGCGGCACCCCTCATTGCCTCCGGGCGCGTATTCGTGGGAGGGAGTGACGGACAGTTCCGCTGCCTCGATCTTTCAGACGGGCGCGAACGCTGGGTGTTCACGGATGTCGAAGGCTTCGTCGAAACCCGTCCGTGCGTCCATAGCGGAAAAGTGTTTTTCGGCTCGTGGGGTGGGGCGTTCTATGCCCTGGACGCCAACACCGGGCTCCTCTCCTGGATATGGCATGGCCCGCGGCCCAACCGGCTCTTCTCCCCCGCAGCGTGCTGGCCCGTGGCATGCGGCGACAACGTGTTTATCGTCGCACCTGACCGGACAATGACGGTGCTCCGGTGCGGAACCGGAAGTGAAGTCTGGCGATCAGCGGAACATCAGGTGCGCGAGAGCATCGGCATCAGCGCTGACAGCTCCCTCATCGTGGTCCGGACCATGCGCGACTCCCTGATCGCCGTGGATGCCCGTATCGACACGCGGCACGATATCTGGATTTCCACACCCGGGTTCGGCTATGATATCAATGCGGCAATGCCCGTTTCAAACGACGGAGTGGTTTTGTACGGATCAATGAAGGGCGATGTTTTTGCTCTGAATTCCGTCACGGGGAGGTTGCTCTGGACACACCGGATTGGCGCAGTACCAGTGAACACGCTCTTACCGCTCGGCGGCCACAAAGTCCTGGCTACCGATTTCGATGGGAATGTGATATTGCTGGAGGGAGGATATGAAAGGAAGGACTGAAGCCCTGGTGCGGCTCGCACGGGAGCACGCTCTCCTCATCCCGGAACCCGATCGGATGCTGTTTCGATTGGAGGGGAGGGAAGCCCTGGATCTCCTTCACCGCATCTCCACCAATGACATCCTGACCGGGGCGCCAGTCCGCACGGTACGCACGCTGTTTTGCACCGAAAAGGGGAGGGTCATCGACGTCGCCGAGATCGTCTCTACTGGCAAAGACTTGTTCATGGTCCTGACCGCCTCATCAACAGACCGGCTACTCGCCTGGATTGAGAAATTTACTATTACAGAAGACATAACTATAAGTCCGTTAACTACAGATTCCGCAACATATTTGCTCATTGGGCCTGAAGCAATTCCAACAGCTCAATCACTCCGCTTACTTGAGACCGGAAGGGTACCTCTGCCGGATTTTTCCGCCGGCAGGACCGAGTCGATACTTGCCTGGAGAAGTACGTTTGGAGGGATCCCATGCGTGCGGATCTCCGCCGGAAGGGCCGCGGGCCTGCCCAAGACTCTCGGGGAGAAAGTCCTGTCCGTTTTCCCGGAACACGCTCACGATGTTTATGACGTGCTCCGGACGATCTCTCTGGTTCCGGAGACCGGACACGAAATCATAGACACCTACAATCCACTGGAGATTGGGCTCTTGAATGAGATCTCGTTCACCAAGGGCTGTTATATCGGACAGGAAGTCATAGCCCGGCTCGATTCCTACAAAAAAGTACAGCGGAAGCTCTGCCTTCTCTCCGCCATCGAGACACCTTTGCCTGAGATTGGCACTGCGGTGCAGTGCCAGGGAGCCGACGTTGGGGCCGTCACGACTGCAGTGTCCACGCAGGCACGGTCTCTCGTGCTTGCCGTTGTCCGGAACGAGGCATGCGAAGGACATGAGACGTTGCAGATAAGTGGCAGGGATTTCAGCATATACAGAGGTACATATCCAGCATATTCTCTGCTTGATTTCGTAGAGGGGGGGATGGAGTGAAGAAGTATACTCTCGCACAAATCGAACGATGGCGGAGGCGGATCAGCCGTGTGCGAAGCGGCCCGGGGATCAGCACGAGGAGGCAGGCGCTGAGTTTCGTCAACGATGTGGGATTCTGTTTTGTCTTCAGAACCCGCACCCACGAGATGCCATGCCTCTGGAATGCCGTGTATGGCGACGGGAGCACGGACCGGGACACCGTCGCGCCTCACGCTCCATCGTTCGTCTGGCACCTGCGCGGCATCATGCCTGGCGAAAAGGCGGCGTTCTGCGGTAAACTTCTCCTGCGCCGTCCGATGCTGGTGTCGCTTGAGTACTTTCCGCATTTTTATGTGCTCAACGAATGGCGCGCGCGCAACATGCATGACGGACCGGCACTCTCACATCTCAGCGCGACAGCCCGCACGCTGATGGAACAACTCCGCCGACACTCGCCGCAAACTTCGTTCGACCTTCGCCAGCGGCTGTTCACCTCGACCGGCACCGGCGGGAGCGCCTTCGAGCTGGCGCTTACGGAACTGCAAACACGCATGCACATCGCCGCAATCGAAAGCTCAGGCCGGCCGCCGTCCACCGCCTGGGCGCTCACTTCGCGCCTCTTCCGTAACCAGATCCGTCGCGCCCACAGAATATCCGTGGAGGAAGCCCGGCGTTCCGTGCTCGAACGCCACTTCAGAAATCAATTTGTCCTCACCGTCGCCGAAATCCGCCGCCTGTTCCGCTGGGAACGCCAGGAAATATTCCAGACTCTCGGGGAACTGATCCGCAGGGGCATTGTCACGCCCGAAGTGCAGGTGGAGGGTATCGCCGATCGCACCTACTGTCTGCTCACCTGATGGGAACTCCGATGAAAAAACCCTCAAAAGCGAAACCGCCCAAAGCCTACAAGGATATGGAATTCCTGAACAGCCCGGATGCACGGGTCATCCGGATGCTCTCGGAGTTCCTCGAGCCGCAGCGCCGCTTCCGCAAAAAACAGATCCGCGATACCGTCGTCTTCTTCGGATCCGCGCGCATCCACTCACGGGCCGAAACGCTGAAAGAATACAACCAGCTCAAGCGGAAAGTCGAGAGGACCCGACACCCGGACCAAGTGCTCCTGGACGCCCTCCGCACCGCCGAGGTGCGCCTGGAGATGTCAAAGTACTATGAAGACACCGTCACCATCGCACGCCTTCTTACACGCTGGACAAAGTCACTCCCGGAAATGCGGCGATTCGTGGTCTGCTCGGGAGGCGGTCCCGGCATCATGGAGGCGGCCAACAAAGGCGCGTTCCTCGAAAAGGGGCAGTCCATCGGGCTGAACATCAGCCTCCCGTTTGAACAGTTTGCCAATCCGTACATCTCGAAAGACCTGACGTTCGAGTTCCACTATTTCTTCATGAGGAAATTCTGGTTCGCCTATCTGTCCAAAGCGCTCGTGATCATGCCCGGCGGCTTCGGCACACTGGACGAGCTTATGGAAATCCTGACCCTGCTGCAGACGGGGAAAATCAAGAAGAAAGTCGCCATCATCATCTACGGCTCGGAGTACTGGAGGAAAGTCTTCGACCTGGATCACATGGTCCAGCAGGGCATGATCTCCAAAAAAGACCTGAAATTGTTCCATTTCTTCGACGAACCGCACGCGGCGTTTTCGTTCCTGAGGGATTTCCTCACCACCACGTACCTGCGCCACGAGGCTTGATTTTTGCCCCGGCGAATCGTACCATAGAGGTGAGGGGATGACCTGGTTTCGACGGGGACGAGGATGGCTTGGATTGCGTGCCGTGCTCTCCGTGGTGCACGATAAACAACGCGGAAAACCATAAGTGCAGACTACAACTACGCACTGGCTGCTTAATCTAGGTTAAGCGACCCGTCTCCCGGAATCCTGCCTGCCGGATTCCGAAGAGGCGCCGACTTCAGACAGGATAGCCAGCCGCATGCTCCGGGGGCGTCTGGCGAAATCAATCGCAAGGTTGATCCTCCCGGGGTTGTCCCGTGTGCCGCCTGTCTGTCGGAGGTTTCGGGACGAAGCACAAAAGACTGACTACGCATGTAGTGATCCGGGTGGTCTTCTCTTCGGACGCGGGTTCGACTCCCGCCATCTCCACACACGCTCTCGCGATCATCTGCGAGAGCGTTTTTATTCTACTGAAGGATACTATGGCACTCATCGAGATTCCCTTTACCAAACTGACAGGCGCCGGCAACGACTTCGTCGCCATCAACAACATCGACGGCAAACTGCAGGTCGACTGGACTGCGCTGGCACGCGTCACGTGCGACCGCCACTACGGCATCGGCGCCGACGGACTGCTGGTCCTCGCACCTTCATCCCACGCGGACTTCACCATGCTGTACTACAACGCCGACGGCAGCACCGGCGCAATGTGCGGCAACGGCGGACGATGCTGCGTTCTCCTTGCCCGCATGAGCGGCATCGAACATGACGACGTCACGTTTGAAGCCTTCAACTACCTCTACCGCGCCTCCTTTACCGGCAGCGGAATCAGGGTCAACATGAAGGATCCCGAACGCATCCGCCGCGGAATCTCCGTGCACCTCAGCGCAGGCCGTTTTCTCTGCCACGCCATCAACACCGGAGCATCTCATGTCGTGACGTTCGTGGACAACCTCGAAGAGGTGGACGTGCACAACATCGGCAGGGAAATCCGGGCGCACCGCGAATTCATGCCCGATGGCGCCAATGTCAATTTCGTGCAACTCCTGGGCCCGAGCGAAATCGCGATCAGGACCTACGAAAGGGGAGTGGAGGCCGAAACACTCGCCTGCGGCACAGGCTCCATCGCCTCCGCCATCATCACAGCCCTGGAAAAGGGGGCTTCCTCCCCTGTCACGGTGCTGACCAGAAGCGCAGAACACCTTCGCGTGGGATTTGTCGTTGAGGCACAGAAAATCCATTCGATTACTCTCGAGGGACACGCCCGTATCGTATTCACTTCACATATCTTATTCGATTCTATCTCAAACAGAATCGATGCGCGAATCAAGGTCTAGTCCCGCGATCTCCGTATGGCCGATTTCACATTCGTGATGAACCCCGTTGCAGGGAAAGGAGCCGCCAGAAAAGCGGTCGCAGCCCTGGAGCGCCTTCTCCGTGCCTCTGACCTGAGTTTTGAGATCGTCAGCACGGAATATCCCGGGCACGCAACAGCGCTTGCCCGTGCCGCCTCTACGCCGATCGTCGTGGCTGTGGGCGGCGACGGAACGGTCAATGAAGTGGCAAACGGACTTGTCGGCTCGTCCAAGGTTATGGGGATTATCCCGACCGGTTCAGGCAACGATTTCGTGAAATCTATCGGTATTCCAAGGAATCTCCGCAAAGCACTGGATGTCCTGAAGCGCCGCGTTGNNCCGGAAGATCGACGTGGGATGTGTTTCCTGCGGCAAAACGCAGAACGGGAGCACAACGTATGCTCCCGAAAGATACTTCGTCAATGGAATCGGGACCGGCTTTGACGCAGAGGTTGCGCAACGCGTGAGCCAGATCCGNNAGGCTGACGGGCACGTTGCTGTATCTTACGGCCGTGCTGCAGACTCTGGGGGTTTACAAAGCCCCTTATTTCCGCATCTCAGCCGATGGCAGACAATCCGAGGGAAAACGCCTTCTGATTGCCACCGGCAACGGGAAATGCGCCGGCGGCGGATTTTATCTCACGCCCGATGCGGATGTCAGCGACGGTATGCTGGATCTATGTATGATTGAAGATGTCAATCTCGCGCGGATCCTGAGGCTGATTCCCGCAGTGATGAGAGGCAAACCCGTGCATGACCCGCACGTGGCGTACGAACGGGCGGCAAAGATCAAGCTGGAATCCCCGGAT
>PMCM01000247.1 GCA_003154155.1 Ignavibacteriota bacterium
ATTGCGCTGGGACATGACGCTGCCGCCGAAAGGGCCCGGGGGAGTCCGCCTCTCCCGCAGGTTCACCATGGCGTTCATGATTCCCTCCAATTCTCCTCATCCGGAGGAGGCCTGGCAACTTCTCCGGTGGATACTGACCCAAAGCCCTGTGGAAAGACTGAACGACCAGTATATGGGGATGATGCCGACGACGAAGAAATTCAGCTCTTCTCCCGCATGGCTCGACGCTCCCCCGGTGTACGATCGTCGGTTGCTTGTCCGCCTGGAAGCCGGACAATCGTTTCCCCTCTTTACTCCCGGGTGGCAGGAATGGCGCGACAACGGCCTGACACCAGATATGATGCTTATGATCCAGGGAAAAAGGACGGCACAGGAAACCGCCGCTGATGCCGAGCGCACCATCAACATAGTTCTCGACCGCGTATTTGCCCACTGAGACACCCGGTACCGCGCATGGTCCGCATTGGACTCGTCGATCTTGACACTTCACACCCGGCGGCATTCACCCGGATCCTTCGGTCTATCCCGGGGGTCGCCGTCACCGCGCTTTGGGACGGCCACGATGTATGGCCTGCGGGATATGACGCGCACTTCGCGAAGGAGTGGCACATCCCCACTGTCTGCTCGAGGCTGGAGGAGCTCGCGGACCATGTGGATGCCGCAATGATCCACGGCGTAAATTGGGATACCCACGTCGACAAGGCTGTGGTGTTTATGCGGGCGGGCCTCCCGGTGTTGATAGATAAACCGATCGTCGGCACCGTACGAGATTGCTGCCGTCTGCTCGACCTGCAGGCGAAGTACGGTACAGTCGTTTTCGGCGGGTCGTCTCTCCGGTATGCGGCAGAAATCTCCTCCCTGCACGCATCTATCGGTCCCCCGTACCGGCCGGCATCGGCCATGGCTTCGGGGCCGGGAGATTTCTTCAGCTACGGTATACACACGACCGAGATGCTCCAGGGATGCGTAGGGAGCGGCATTCGATCGGTCCGGCTTGTTGCCGGGGGAGCCGCACCGCTTTTTGTACTCGAATATCAGGATGGGTTTTCANNGGTTTTCAGCTCTTTTGCAGCTGCAGATGCAATACTATGAATGGTCGCTCTGCGTCTTCACCGACCGTGGCGTGAGGGCGGTGACGGTCAATCCCGACAAGCTCTATGAGCCATATGTGCGCAACTTCGTAACGCTCGTCCAGGGAGGTGATGTGGAGTATTCGCTCGCCGCACCGATAGAGGCCGTCCGTGTCCACATCGCAGCCCGGCTGGCGATGGACACAGGGGCGCGGGTCATGTTGGAGGAGCTGCCGATGCAGGCGGGATTTGATGGAGCTGCGTTTACACGCGCGTACGCTGAAACAAAACGCCGGCAGTCTGCACATGCGGGCTGAACGATGCGGCAACATCCCTCCCGCCAACACCGGTACACGTGAATGAATAAGCACCCCGGCATATGGCAGCGTCTTGAGCCGTACGTGTATCTTCTGCCGACGTGTATCGGGTTACTCGCCTTCAGTGCCGGAGCTGTGGCCGCATCGTTCTTCCTGAGCTTTACGCAATGGGACATGATCTCCCCGCCCGAGTGGATCGGACTCGGAAACTATGTAGGGCTCTGGCAGTCCTCACTGTTCTGGGACGTCGTGCGCAACACCGTGATGTTCGTGTTCATGGCCGTCCCGATGTCGGTCGTTTGTTCGCTTGCGCTGGCGCTGCTTGTGCATACGCCCCTGAGGGGAATCCGTCTCTTCCGCACGGCGTATTTCCTTCCCGTGGTCTCTTCCATGATTGCCGTTGCCCTGGTGTGGAGCTGGTTGTTCAACCCGGAGTATGGGCTGCTCAACTATATGCTGCACGCGGCGTTTGGGATCACCGGTCCCGCCTGGCTTGATGATTCAACCTGGGCGCTTCCTGCCATGGTCCTGGTGACGGTATGGAAGGGACTCGGTTATTCCATGGTGATCTTTCTCGCAGGGCTGCAGAACATCCCGCAGGATCTCTATGATGCCGCGACCATCGACGGGGCGGGGGGGTGGACGACATTCCGCAGCGTCACGTTGCCCATGCTGTCGCCGACCACGTTTTTCGTTATTGTCATCACTCTTATCAATGCTTTTCAGGTGTTTGAGCAAACGTATGTGTTAACGAGAGGCGGGCCGGCCAACGCAACACTGACACTAAGTTATTTCATCTATCAGAATGCGTTCCAATTCTTCCAGATGGGGAAAGCAGCGGCATTGTCCTATGTCCTGTTCGCCTGCGTGTTCGTCGTGACCTTCCTGCAATTTCGCATTCAGAAGCGCTGGGTGTTTTATGGGTAAACGGATCGTCCCCGCGCTCCGCTACGCCATCCTGATTCTGGTTGCCATCGTGATGGTCGGCCCGTTCGTCTGGATGTTTGCGACGTCGTTGAAGTCGCAGGAGGAAATCTTCCGCACCCCGCCGCGATGGATTCCCGAGCATCTGACGTTGGCGAATTACGAGCGGATCGTGCACGTCCTTCCCCTCGGAAGTATGCTCTTGAACAGTTTTACTGTTGCCATCGGCGCAACAGTCGGACAGGTGCTCAGCTGTTCGCTTGCCGCGTACGCCTTTGCGCGCATGCGGTTTCGGGGAAAGACGACGATCTATCTTCTTCTCCTCGCCACAATGATGCTTCCCGGACAGGTGACGATGATCCCCGTTTTCCTGATCATGCGATCACTGGGTCTTATCGATACGCTCCAGGCGCTCATCGTCCCGGCGTTTTTCGGCGGAGCGTTCGGCACATTTCTGCTCCGGCAGTTCTTCGCCACCATCCCCGTGGAGCTGGAAGACGCAGCACGCATCGACGGGTGCGGACGGTTCAGGATTTTCTGGAGGATTTTCCTCCCTCTCTCCAAGCCTGCCCTGGCGACCCTCGCATTGTTCACGTTCATGAGTTATTGGAACGACCTGCTCGGACCCGTCATCTACCTCTCCAGCACGGAGAAGGCAACCTTGACGGTGGGTCTGGCGAATCTCCAGTCGGACATCATGACCACGCGGTATGATATCCTCATGGCCGGTGCCGTGCTCAGCGTCCTGCCGATCCTCCTCCTTTTTCTCGTCGGCCAACGCTGGTTCGTGAGAGGGATCACCCTGACGGGCCTGAAGCAGTAGATTCCCTCCGTGTCGGGCCCGTCCCCTCCAGGGATTGGGGAACGGGCCGTTGTGTATGCGACTTCGATCGTTCACGCCGTCGTCGATGTGCCGCCTCCAGATCCGGCGGGAGTATCCATGTCCGGCTCCCAGCCGCACCGGCGACGAAATTCCTCCCGGAATCTGGCACGCGCATCCGTCGACGGTCCGCCGGCATTCTCTCCTGCTGACGACTTCCAGTGTTGGTGACGCCACCGGTGAGAGTGCCGCATCGGCGACCAGCCGCGCAGGAGTATATGGGAAAGTGCGAGCACACCCACCGCCTGCCAGAAGGTGAGCGTTGGACCATGGAAGAGCTCCGGCACGAGGGCGTTCCAGAGTGCCATTGTCACCCCTCCGAACACACCGAGCGCGGCAACCAGGATCAACAACATGAGTGCAATTCTCCGTATCCACCAGTGTTTCTTCACATCTGCCTCCGCATGATTGTTCAATCGTCCTGCAGGTAGTCGATCAGTTCATCCCGGAGCCGTAGCACGGCGTAGCGCTTTCGCGACAACAACGTGTTGATGGGTACAGCCGTCTCCGCAGCAATTTCCTTGAAACTCTTGCCTTCCACCTCATGCATCACGAACACGTCCCGTTGTTCCGGGGGGAGCTTCTCGAGGGCTTCCGTCAGGAGTTCCCAGAATTCCGATCGCTCATACAGCTCATCGGGTTCAGCGCCGGTCGCGATCAGGAGATCCGTCAGATTGTCTCCGTGCTCGGGGGAGTCTCCGGGTGTCGCGCCGTGCGCGGGTTTTCGCTTCCGATACCAGTCGATGATCCGGTGCCGGGCGACGGTGAAGAGCCATGCCGTCAGCTGTTCGATCGGTTCGGTGACGCTGTAACTGGCCGCCAATTGATAGAAGACATCCTGTAGAATATCGTCGGCGTCTTCCGTGTTGCTGACACGGCGTCGGATAAATGCAGAAAGCTTGTTTCCTTCCGTGCGAATGGCATGTGCAAGTACTCCATCCCGCGTCTGGATCGCCGCGACGGCATGTGTCGGATCAGGTATCATCTGTCATGTAGACGAACGGGCGGAGAAAATATTGTATCGGGCGTATCGGAATGCTGGAAGTCGTGAATACCTTTCGGCATTGCAGCGTCCTAACAGCGGAGTGGAATAAGAAGGAATATCCTGCAACATAGAGATGAGACAACGCAAAAACAAGGAGTCCGGTGCCCCGGCAGTCGTTATTGCAAATTCCCGCGGGTGCACGTATCTTTAATCTCCTGTCACTTTGAGGAGCAGGTCGTGAAGCCAAGGCAACCGTGTCAGCCGTCGAGGCCGGCGCCGTGCGTGCCCGGCGCAATGGGTGTTGCACTCGCGGCCCTGTTGATCTTTTTCGGTCGGGCGCACCTGTCGGCGGAATCGCTTGGCGCATATGCCGTTGACCACCCGGAAGGGAGGAGTGTGATCATCTCCACCCAAGACGGCAAACGGATCCGCCTGACTCCCTATGGGCATGCCATCGTGCGCGTGCAGGTGGTCAGATCCCATGAGGAGTTCTTTCCGGACACCGTCAACGAAATGGTGGTCTCACATGCCTGGGCCGGTGTCTTGAGGGTCCGACGTACTCCCCGGGAGGTCATCGTGACACCGGATGCCGCCGAAGGACTTTCCGTGACTGTCTGGAAGGATCCGTTGCGCCTGGAGTTCCGCCCCGCTCAGGGAGGGAAATCCTATCAGGAACTCACGGATGTGGTGTGGTCTGGTGACTCGATCTGCGCGGTGATGCTGTATGATTCAACGGAGCACTTCACCGGGCTGGGACACGGCTTCTACGGGAGAAGCGAGAGTCTCGACCTGCAAGGCCGGATTGCCGAACGGAACTACGGTACGGCACACGGCCAGCAGGCTCCGCTGATCGTGCCGTTTTATCTCTCCAGCAGGGGATACGGACTTTTCCTCAACAGCACCTGGCCGAATGCATTCTGTTTCGGCAAAGACGGTCACTACGAATTCCTGATTCGCGGGAAAGGACAATTGGATTTCTTCGTTTTCGGAGGGCCGGGATTCCCCGCTCTGCTGGATGCCTATACGCAACTTACCGGGCGGCCCCGGCTTCCGCCCGAAGGGATATTCGGACTCGCCTTGTCGGACAAGGCTAACGATGACGCTTCGGCTCATCCCTCCGACGAGCAGTGGTGGAAGGAAAAACTCCTGGCGCACCGCAACGCAGGTTTCCCGATAGATCATCTTGTGAATGACAACCGGTGGCGGGCCGGCGGGGGGAAACGGTGCGAGTCGTATTTTGCCTGGGATTCCATCCGGTATCCCAATCCGCACGAATACCAGAGTTGGGTCAAGGAGCACGGCCTCCTGGTGACGGTCGACTTCAATCGTTGCATTGCTTCACGCAGCGAAGGGTGGCGTATGGCGTACAATGTGCCGCACGCAGAGTCGATCGAATTCGGCGACAGCGCCCCCGATTTCACCCGGAGCGAAGTGCGTCAGTGGTTCTGGAATCTCTTCTGGCAGAAAACGCTCAACCCCGCACTCGGATACCCCGGCGATGCGTTGTGGATAGACGAATTTGACGAGATGGGAACTCTTCCTGCATCCACCGTTCTGGGAAACGGGAAGACCTGGGACGAAATGCGCAATTACTGGTTCTACCTCATCGCCAAGGCCCTTGTACAGGACGGCTGGGACAAAGCATTCGGGGAAACGCGGCGCCCCTTCGTCTGGGTGCGCGGAATGACTGCGGGCGCGCAGCGATATGCAACGCTCTGGAGCGGTGATATCCGGCCAACCTACAGTGAGATGCAATCGGAAGTACGCGGAATGCTCCTGGCCGGCATGTCGGGATTTCCGTTCTGGGGGCATGATGCGGGGGGATTTCATGACTGGGAAACCCATCGGGGCCCGGATGATGTGATGTACAGACAGTGGTCGATGGCCTTGGGCAGTTTCACGCCCTTCTGGAAACCGCACGGGATGGGGGTGTCGCGCTGGCCCCTCGATCGCTCGCTGGATGCACAGGCGGATGCCAGGACATACGGCAATCTGCGCTCCGCCCTCATGCCATACCTCTATACGTACGCTCATGCGGCATCCTCGACCGGTATGCCAATTGCACGGGCCCTGGTCCTTTCCTAC
The DNA here is from genome assembly GCA_003154155.1 of Ignavibacteriota bacterium. GTDB lineage: Bacteria > Bacteroidota > Ignavibacteria > UBA10030 > UBA6906 > Fen-1255. Next base: position 6,262 of record PMCM01000247.1, read on the forward strand.
CAGAATTCTCCTGAAGCGTGGAACGCAGATCTGGAATACTTGTGGGGAGGGGAGATCCTGGTCGCCCCGAACTGCTCCGAGAGCACGGCTGTGGCCCTCTGGCTGCCTCCGGGCATGTGGTATGATTTCTGGAGTGATGCAGAACTGCCGGGAAACCGGACTGCGGTGTATCCGGCACCCGCGGGCAAGCTCCCATTGTTCGTGAAAGCGGGGTCGATTATTCCGATGTTCTCTCCGGCTCCTGGTCTTGCGCTCCTCCATCGCGATACGCTTGTCGTCGACCTGTACCCAGGCGCCGATGCTGAATTCCACCTGTACGAGGATGATGGCGAGACAGAGCTCTATCGCACACGGGATGCATACAGGATCACCGGAATGTCGTTCACCCAGGCCGCCTTCCGGCTGTCCATCGCTCCCGCTCGCGGCCACTATGCCGGGTCCCCGGATGCACGGGCGTACATCATACAGATCCATGGACTCTCGCGGCCCGTACATTTGCGTGTCGATGGCATCCGTGCAGATGAATGGATATCGGAATCGGCAGCGAAGACGGCGGGACACGGGATATGGTGGGATGACCGCCGGAGCCGGCTCCAACTCCTTGTCCCCAAACGACCGGTGACCATCCCTGTTGTCATCCAGGCTGACAGCCACTAAGCAGAGGACTACTGTGAGACTCCCCCTGATAGTGTTTCTGCCTCTCTGTGCGACATCCCTCTTTGCCGGAGTGACCCCCGGGAGATTCGTCCGTGCGGAAAAAGGGGATGGGTTCGTGATTATTCACTCTGACAATTCTGCAATCCGCCTCACCTCGTATGCTCCAGGGATTCTGCGCGTGGATTTCCTCACGGGCGGTCCATCTCACGCCGACTCGTCGTTTGCCGTTATCCGGCATCCTGACAACGAGCTGAACATCAAGGT
>PMCM01000303.1 GCA_003154155.1 Ignavibacteriota bacterium
CGATTTCAAAACGTTCATTGAACCAGCCCACCGGACAGTCAGCTATCCACAGTTTCAAGTGGAATTCATGACGCGTGCGGAGGTCCACAATGCCAAGCGGACGATCGATCTGTTTCGAAATGTACTGAAGGGAATCATGAGGGTGGTGAAGAGTTGCTTGATCACTGACGTGGAGAGATAGTGAAAACGACCTCTGGAGGCGCAAGAATGCNNCTTCAGATCCCCGGCGACTCCAATCGTGTAGGAATATTCCTACAAGAAAACTTCCGATTTTCCTACAGAAGTTTCAGCGTAATTCCATTGACAACCGACGAACCTGAAGGTATATTCCCGCCAGCTTTCTAAGGTCAAGTGCGGAGCACTACCGCGTCAGACCTGGAAGCGCACCTGTACTTTGCCTCCATCTGCACTCCCTCCTCGAACGCGGGTTTTGATGTGCCCCATGCGTATTGTCGTGTAGCTCAATTCAGGGGTAGGTTGGCAACTCCACTCAGCTGTGACGTTCCGATTATTCTTTAGGTACGTTGTCCCATTTCTGCACAACTGGCATTCTTAGCTGAGGTCTGATCCTCCGCAGATCCCGGGGGATTGGATATCACGAGTCGACCGGACAGCACACTTGATCCGTCCCGACGCCAGAGCCAATTCAATATCTTCGGTTTGCCAATGCCTGAAGATGGAAAACGATGAACTCCCTCTTCGGGACACCAAAGGGGCACAAGTCATTGCCCGTTCAAGCACACTATCCCACTGGAGGAACACTATGAAGAACTTGGCGGTACTTGGAATGATCTTGGCTTTGCTCCTGGTGTTCGGTTGCATATCTGATGTGGGAACAAATCCGGATCTTGCCACACATCAGGTCACTCAGTCTTCAAGCACTCCACTCGGCAAGACACCCGGTCTGCCAGACGAGAATTGTGAACAACCACAGTACTATTCGTTTTCGGAGACCGATGACTGGAATGAAGGGATGCTCAATCTTATTAAGATTGACACGCGAACGGGCAGCGCCAAGACGATCTGGAAGCTCGGAATTCCCTCGTTTGACCCCGTCACCGGAGAACCTCTCAGTCCGTTTGGATTGACATTTGACGTTGATGGCACGATGTACACCATTATTGATTGGCTTGGTGATTTCACGGAAGGGTCCCAGAAATCCCGGTTGGCGAGAGTTGACCTGAAAACCGGTGCTGTTACCTTCATTGGAGATTTCATCCACCTCTCTTTCGCAGGCCCCGAGATGGATACGCGCGGCAATATCTACGCAACGAGTTTCACGGTCGGCGATCCGGCGACGGGGGGCATCCCTCCCTATATTTGGGGGGATAATTGCCTCTATCGATTCAACAAGNNTGATTCAAAGGGGAATTTGTGGGCCACAACCAAAAACAAGCTGTTCATCCTCAGCACTCGCACGGGTGCCGCAACGTTCGTCAAAGATATCAAGGGAGTGCCGAATACCGACCAACATATTGCTGGCATCCCGCCGGAGGACTGGCCATATATGGAGGTGATGTCCATTGCGTTCGACGAACACGATGTGCTCTGGGCGACTGCGATGAGAGGGTTCAGCCCTGTCCTCGGAAATGGCCTCGTTCTTAAGATCGACGTAAAATCGGGACAGGCCCATATTGTTGGCTACACGGGGAAATCCTACAACCACGGAGGGGATATTCTGTTCGCCAAGGATAAATGGTAGAAGACGATCCGTTACGTCCTTCAAGATCGTTCGCTTGTGACCTTAAGCGTATCCAACACTTTGGGGCGGTAAGTATCGGTGCTCCAGAATGATGGGCAAGATGCCGGCAATCACGAATTCAAATTCGACAGCTTGGGCCTAATGGCATAATCTCGACGTATTTTCAGATAGACATCGGGGGATGAGTATACGGACAAGGATGGCCTCTCGATCGTGAGAGGCATTCTTGTTTCATTGAGGCGCCAGTACATCGAATGAGAATAGCATGATGGTTCTGACTGGTTCTGGGCTGGCGCTTCACGCAGAAGTGGTACTGCGCTCGCAGCATATACATAGTTAGGTCGTGCCAAAGGTCAATGCGCGTGGATAATAATCAGGTGCTCGCAGAACTGACTTGCCCAATCGACAAATCATACTGTTTGTCTTGGGATGTCCTGGAAACCCTGGGCCCCCGAGCCGTTAGACCGCGGAATATTCCCCCCGCACGCCACCCGTGCGGAATCGACAAAGAGAAGCTAGATCCTTGTCTTCTTCCCAATCCCGTCTCATGACCTCGTTATCGCTTCAGAGGGATGCGCCGACCCCATCCATCCCTGCTCATTGCCGTACGTAAACCGGCATCCACGCCGGTGACAGGATCCAGTCTCCGGGTGAAGCTGCCCTTGACTATCGTGATAGGGTTCTGTAAGCTATGGGCCGGGCATCAGCGTATCCGGTGTCGGCTCGAGAAGACCGCCTCTCGTACCAGGCGAGGTGCGCACGAGGCCCATGTGATATCGCCCAAAAACTTACACGGAGTCCAGAGATGAAAGCTGTCCGGTTGTGTCTCGTCACGATGATGATGCTCAGTCTTACCTGGGGCGCGGTGTTTGCGCAGGGATCCCACCCGAAGAAAGTCCTGACGGGAAATGTCAAGAAAGTGGTGACCGTTGTGAACCCAAAGGTCTGGAACGGACCTGCCCCGGCCCACCTGACGTTTACGGGGACCATCTTTGTCAATAATCCTCCCGTGGATGTGGAGTATACTTGGGTGAGAAGCGATGGTGCACGGGGGCCTGTCCTGAAAGCGCGGATTACGAGTGCTGGCGAGGGGTTTACTGACACCTGGGATGTCGGAGTCGCGAAAAAGAAAATGAAGGTCTGGGAACGATTGGAAGTGCTCTCCCCGCGCAAGGCATCGAGCAATCCGGCCGTGGCATCCGTCAACTGCAAGTGAGGGAGCTCCTGCATTCAGGACGGGGTGAGAACGGACCCAGGCGACGTTTTTCAGTAACGCGTGAAGCCCCTCGTCAGGAAAAGGAGCAGGTGATGAGACCCGACTCCGCAGGGACGGCGACCTGGTGGCGCTTTCCCGTCGGATCAAGCGGCATCACGGGCCCGCCTCCGACACGCACAGCCGTGGCGTCTCCGGGCAACGACACATACCAGGACCCTGGCGCGACAAAACCTCGCCTATGAAATGCGATGGTGATTGTGGCCTCCCGGGTCCCGGGTGATACGACGAGATCGATCGAACCCTCCGGCACCGGAGCATTTGTGATGCCGAATTCTTTGCGAGAGTCAAAGAGTGACCGGGGGATTCCGCCGAGGAACGTCACAGTATGGTGCGGATTCACATCGGTCCACCGTTCCAGGACGAAGGCATTCCGGATTGCCAACACCACCTCGGCAGCCGCCCATGCATGATGGCCGTCGCCCATGACCCCGCCTCCGGTGAAGGGATGAATTGCCTCCGGGTACGTCAACGTCGGCGTTGCTTTTTGCGAGACATCTCGCAGGATCTGCCAGAACCTCTCTGCGTCGCCGGCATAGAGAAATGCTTGTGCAATCTGGAGCGAGAGATACGGATTCAACCCTGAATGCACGATCGGCTGGTAAAACATCCCTTGCAGAAACCACTCACCGGACAGCATCGCCAGAGTGGAGTGCATCCGGGGGTCATCGTCTGCGAACAGCTGAAGGGGGTACCACGCCGCAACAGAACCTATCATGCCCGCATCAGGAGTACGCCACGGACCTGCTGGAATGACTGCTATGCCCTTCGTGTGCATGGCGGCAGAGATGGATCGTTCCAGATCTGCCCGAAGCATTGACGCCAGCATACGTGCGCGAGCCGCCTCGTCGGGTTTGTTCAGGTGTTGACAGACCCGCGCATAAGCCTCCAACCCGGCAAGTGACCAGAATGAGTCCCAGTAGTACACATCTGCAAGTCCGAGATGTTCTGCACTCAATCCACGTGGAAGAAGTCCCGCAACCAGCGGATCGTCCTGCCGATTTTCACGTTTGTTGTCAATCCATTTGACGGCTTTTTTCATCGGCGTAAACAACCTGGCGAGCACTTCACTGTCATGGGTTAGCATCGCGTGTTGCCAGATACTCCACAAGGCCTGGCCGGTGGAGTCCCATTCCCCCTGCTGAGAACGGAACATCCCGGACGACTCCTGCATGGCCGGATACGCATCAATGACGTTCCGTGTCCGATTGCCGTGTCCGAGCCGATCAAGCGCCAGGAGCATGTATGCAGCGTCCCGGAACCAGAAGTAGTGATAGGTCGCGGGACCGGGCGTGACTGAAACACCGTCAAGAAACATCAGCAAGGCTGCATGAGAGGAGGCAACGAGATCGGTAAGATGCGAATCCGGGATGATCAATCGGCAGCTGCCTTCAAGATCTGCATGCCATTGTGCAACAACTTCGTCGATCGGATGAATGTGGGAATCCCCCACGGGGGCAAGATCGTACCAGGCGGTGCAGTTCCACTCCTCACCAGGTCCGAGTGCCACGAAAAACTCCGCAAGGGCATTGGCCAGGCCAAAAGGGCAGGTGATGGTGAGTGCGTCTGTACGGGTCCGGGTCCCTGCAAACACCCAGGCCGCATCTCCCGATTCCCTGTTGGCGAGAACGACGCGCGAAGGCGCCGAGTCAAAATGCAGGTATTGGCATCCGTTGATCACGAGATCTCGTCCGCCATTTTCGGCTGACAGTGCATGCACGAGTGCTACGCCTTCGGGGTTGAAGGGCCGCACGGCCAGTCCCAGTGAACCGCTTGCTGCGCGATCGTCCGTGTTTGTGACATGGACTCGATGGATGTACCTGCAGCCTGCGGTGTATGATTCGATCCTGACAAGAATGCCGCAGGAGACGAATGACGTCACGACGATGGGGAGGCCGTCATACAGTCCCTGCGTGACGCCATCCGCTCGTGAAGGGAAAAAACAGGTGTTTCCCACCCGTAGCCATGTGTCAATGGACCATCCGTTCGGCGACGGCGTTGTCATGCCACGAGGGTCAACGATGGGTTCGACTGTGCAGGAGGGATTGCCGACGGCCGTCCAGTTGCGGTGGGTGACGTTCATCGAGAGACCCAGATGTGAACGGGGGATGAACGAAGTGGAGCGGGGGTCATATTGCTGCTCGGCCCAAAACGGCAGCACCCAACCATACAAGGTCTGAATCACGGTGAAGTTCAAAAGTCCGCGTGAAAGCTGGACCGCATTGAGAGGAAGCAGTTCGACTGGAAGCGTCGACTTGTCGAGGCCGCTCAATTCTGCAGCGACGCGGAACATACGAACAGCCAGGTCCGGAATGCGAAGTTTCCGGGCAACAAAAGCGATAAGAGATGGCGGGAATTTCACCGGGGTCCTTTCCTGGTCGCTGCTCATGCCCAATATGAGCCGGTTTGGGCTCAAGATCAAGAGGAGGTAAACAACTTAACATGTTGATAATACGGACGTAACACGTGAGTCACACACGGAATGTACATTGAACCCGTCATCGAAGGTGGAGAATCGTGAGCAATCCATGGTTCGTTCTGGTGGGGGTTGCAGTGATGGTCGTTCAGTTCTTCAACGGGAGCGGCCGCGATACTCGTCACACACGGAAAGGCGATGTTCATTGAACGATGTCGGAGGTCACATGCGGGTTGCACATTTTGCGGGTACCATGCGCTCCGGTCACGACGGCGTGACAAAAGTGTTGTATCGGATGACGACGGCATTGACTGCTGCGGGCGTGGATCACATGTTTGTCTCTCCGATCCTTCCGCCGCCTGAAAAACGTACCGTGCCGATGTGTGAGGTACCCTCTATGGCGTTCCCCCTGTACAAGGACTACCGCGTGGCCACGCCGGGGTCACGCTATTTCGCCGGACCGGTCCTCGATTTCCGGCCGGACATCCTGCATATTCACAGCCCGTGTTCGCTGGGATATGCTGCGATGCGATTTGGCAGGAAACATCACATTCCGGTGGTGGCCACGTATCACACGCATTTCACGAGCTATGCAAAATACTACAACATCCAATTGCTGGAACCGTTTGGATGGAACTACCTGCGTCACTTGTACGACGGATGCGACCGCATATTCGTGCCGTCGCTCCCGATCCTGGATGAGCTGTGGACGCAGGGGCTCCGCCGGCTTGAGCATCTGCCACACGGCGTCGACACCACGGCGTTCCATCCTTCGTTTCGATCCTACGCGTGGCGCGCAGCACAGGGCGTTGAGGGGAACATGCGGATGCTGTTCTATGCAGGACGGTTAGTGTGGGAGAAGGACCTCCGGACACTCGCCCAGGCGTATGCGCTGTTACGCCAGCGGCGGAAAGACGTTGTGCTTGTGCTCGCCGGCGAAGGGCCAATCCGGCGTGAATTGTCGTCGATGATGCCTGGTGCGGTGTTTCTGGGACAACTTGACGGGGAGGCGCTGTCCACTGCGTACGCGTCTGCCGACCTGTTTGTCTTTCCTTCAACGACCGAAACATTTGGCAACGTCATTCTCGAGGCTATGGCTTCGGGCGTGGCACCGGTCTGCGCTCGTGAAGGCGGTGCGTCGGGGGTTGTTCAGCATGGTGTTACCGGTGTGCTCAGCACACCGCACGATGGAGCGGAGTTTGCCGGCGCCATTGAGCGTTTGCTTGACGCACCGGCCAAGCGTGAAACGATGGCCATGCAGGCTCTCGAATTCGCCCGCCGGCAATCCTGGCCGGCGATCTTCCAGCGTATGCAGGAATCCTATGCGGAAGTACGGGAAAAGTATGTCCATCGCACACGAAAGCGAGCTCGGAAAGCAGCGTAATGACACCTCTGACCATCGCACATCTTTCGGATTTTCACATCAGCGCTGAACACCGGCGCAATCATATCAGAAGGGCCCGGCGTGCTCTCGAATACGCCCGATCGTTGGGCGTCGATCATGTCGTCGTGACCGGAGACATCACCGCAAACGGGGATCCTGCCGACTACAGAATCGCACGATCGCTATTTGCCTCCGCGGGGCTGCTCGATGCAGGGAGACTGACGGTCACTATCGGCAACCATGATGTATTTGGCGGCGTCCATACTGCCGAGGAAGTTCTGACATTCCCAGGGCACTGCAGGGTGACCGATGACAAGGCAAAGGTCCGGGAATTCGGTTACGCGTTCCGGGAAACGTTTGAACACACCCTGCGCCATTCCGACAAACGGCTCTTTCCGTTCGCAAAACTTCTCGGTGACGTGGCGCTGATCGGCGTGAACACCGTCGCCGCACACTCGCGGTTCAAGAATCCTATCGGGTCCAACGGCGGCGTGGACGACAGGTCCTTCGAGCTTCTCGTGGAACTCCTTGAATCGCCCCTCCTGCTCGCGAAACGCAAGATCGTCGTGTTGCACCACCATTTCTGCAGGATGCGCGATGTCCTGCCGTCTGCCGCCCATTCGGTGTGGGGCGCGATTGAGCGGCAGACGATGAAGCTGCATGGAAAAGCGCGTCTGCTGAAACTGTTCTCGCGCACGCAGGTCCATATGGTCCTCCACGGTCATATCCATGTGTCGAACGAGTACATCCGGGAGGGCGTGCGCTTTGTCAACGCCGGCGGCTCCGTGCTGCACGACCGCAGCGACGACCTGCATATCACCATCCTCCGGGTGGATGATGCGGGTTGCCGTGCGGAAATTCACCGGGTGCCGGCCCATCCCCTTTCGCTCCCGCAACACGCATCGCTGCCTGCGGAGGTGCCCCAGGCAGCGATGCAACAATTCGCCGCATAGCAATTCCTCCCGGCTTTCCGGTTCGTGGCGGACCAATCCTTGCGTCCGCCGGCTTGCAATGAAGGGCAATGGCCCGTACATTGGAGCACGCAACACGGTGTTGCGTGATCGCCAGAAGGGAAGTCCATGCCACATCAACATGCCGCCAACGTTGCAGGGATGCCGGTGGAGAAGCGGCTCTTTATCACCATGCTGCTCAACTTTCTCATCACGGTTCTGGAGATCGCGGGCGGCGTGGTGTCAGGAAGCCTCTCGCTCCTCTCCGATGCGATCCACAACTTCAGCGACGGCGTCGCGGTTATTGTCAGCTACCTCGCGCTCCGTCTCGGCAGAAAACCGCGAACCCTCAAATACACGTTCGGCCTGAAGCGGGCCGAAATTCTTGCGGCGATCCTGAACGCCAGCACACTTCTCATCATCAGCTTCTTCCTGATCAAGGAGGCCGTCGAGCGGTTTTCACATCCCGCCCCGATCGCCGGAGGGGTGATGGTCGCCGTCGCTGCCGTCGGGCTCATCGCGAATGCCGCAGGTACGCTCTTGCTCAAACGGGGAGCTGCCGAGAACCTCAACCTCCGTGCGGTGTACGTGCATCTCCTGAGCGACGCCGTTTCCAGCGTCGCTGTGATTCTCGGCGCGGTGTGCATCATGCTCTTCCGGGTCGCATGGGTTGATCCGGCGCTCACGATCGTCATATCCCTCTACATCATCAAGGAAACGTATGACATCGTGAGGGCGTCAGTGGATGTGATCATGATGTCATCGCCGCAGGAGATCGACATCAATGACCTGCAGCGATCCGTTGAAGCCATCCCCGGCGTCAAGAATATTCATCACGTCCATTTATGGAAGATGAACGACGCCGATATTCACTTCGAGGCACATATCGACGTCGATGACCTGCCTGTCAGCCGCACGGCCGTCATACGCGCAGACATCGAACGCTGCCTGCGCGACCGGTATGACATCACTCATACGACCCTCCAGTTCGAGTGTGACTCGTGCCAGACCAAAGCTCTGGTGTGACTGGGAATGTCCGTGCCGTACCGCGTCCGGCAGCCGATCATTCCCAGTGGATGTTCTTCCGTTCTGCCGGCTTCCTCATCCCCGCAGCCGCATGCGGGATGCGGGGATGGTCGTCGAGGAGCTGCGAATGGGTGATCCCATGGCGTGCGTCGACCAGCCCCCCCTTGGAGAACTGCGATGAGCACGTAGCCGATCCCGTAGAGAATCGATCCGATTGTGGGGAAGAGGAGAGGGAACCCTTCTACGTGCGGGTCCCCGGCCGGCGACGGGCTTCGGCGCGCCGTTGGAGAATACCGTCCAGCGCCAATCGGCCTCCGCCCGCGAGGAGCAACGCGAGGCATCCCAGAATCATCGACCAGTCTGTTCGGGCTTCGTGCACGGCCGGCCAGAAGCCCTTGGTGATGAGGAAGGGGATTTTCGTCGAAGCAATGGCCACGAGCATATCGATAATGAGCGGAATGGTGGCGAGGCGCGTGCAGAGACCCAGCAGGAGCAGTATGCCGCACACGATCTCCACAACGCCCACAAACGGTGCCATGACTTCCGGGGCGGGGATGCCAATTTTCATGAAGCGGCCCACGCCCAGCGCGTCTGCGAACAGGAACTTCTGTATCCCTTCTGCGAGAAAAACGCACCCTACCATCCACCGCACAATGGCCAGGGCAGAGCCGTTGTCAACAGGCCCCTGATGGCCGGGCATGAGACGGTAGAGACCCGAATGCGCTTGATGTTCCTGTGCGTGATCCACGATTCCCTCCTGAGACGATCAAATGGTGAGCTGATACCCAATGTAACCGGTGGTGGATGCCTCCCCCGAAAGCATGCGACCGAAGGAAAACAAAATGTGGTTGTTCTCGTCAACATTCAAGTATCCCCCCACATTGAAGCCGCGACCCGCAATTCCATCACGTGTATCGGCGGTCTGGTAGTACAACTCTCCGCCGAGTGTGACGATATCACTGATGTCATACTGCACTTCCCATCCTGTGAATCCACAATTCTGCATCTCCGATCCCGGGTTGTACCAGAACCCGCCCCCCGCGTATGTGGTCAGCTTGCCCCAGGATTTCTGTAACCAGAGAGGGATGTACATACGCACAGTCCCCGCTCCAAGTTGTCTCGACTCATCACCGGTGGGAACTTCGACAAGAGGAAAGACCCCGCATTGAGGGACGGTGGCCGTTTCCTCAACAAATCGGTACTTCACGCCGATTTCCACGTCCCCAGGGCCATATCTTGTTCCATTTTCGGTGCGGACATAACCGAGTGGAGCAACGATATGTAACTGGGTGTTCTTGAATGCCCCGTAATTGATCTCGAAATGCGGACATGTCGCCTCGGTCGCATGCGTTTCGAAAGACTGCTCAGAGGCGATGTAGAACTCCCAGTGACGGATGTCGACTGGTTGTGGATCATCGGTCTTGAATGGAGGCCCGGCCCACGCGATGGCACCCGTCAGGAGCACGAATGTGAATGATCTAATCCCGCGTTTTCCCGTTCTCCGCATGCGCTGTGTCTTTCTCGATCCGATGCTCTGTGTCCCGGTCTCGGCTTCGGATATCATATCCGGGCTCCTTTACGTCAACCTTTCTGCGAAGTCAAGGGTTCCCACTGGGACGTTTGACTGGCACCGGTCACAACACACACCCATCCCGGCACGAGGATCTTTTCCTGACGTTTTGTGTTAAGAACCCTTAGGATGGAGGATGATATTCTCCGTCTGCGAGCACATGTTCGACACCAGTCACTACAGAAGGAGGAGCGAATGTCGATGAAAACATACGTGCTGTTGTTGGCGACTGTGATAGGTGCGGTCGTTCCCGCCGCGAGCCAACAGCAGAAAGGGGATATCGAGCTTCAGTTTCAGGGCTCCTTTTTCACCACGGTGGGGGGAGATGTGACGAACAGCGTCGGGACGATCTCCGGCAAGTTGGGTCCCTTTCTCACCGCGAACATTCAGGCAGGAATAGGACCGACCTTGACCATTGCCACAAGCACGACGACATCGCTGGACCCAGGGACCGGCGCAGCGATATCGAAGAATTCGACAAGAGCGACTTTTGGAACAACCGCATTTGTGGTCAATTCCATACTTCTGAAAGATGCCCGGACTGTCCCCTATCTGGGGATATCATATTACAAGCGTGATTTCAGCAATGGAAGCGACAAGGGGTGGATCGGGGGGAACGCTGGTGCCAAGTTCTATATTACCCGTAGGACGGCTGTCGATTTCAGCGTCAATTACCTTTCTAGCCTGAATGCGACGACGAAGGGGGGGATGTTTCTTTTTGCCGGGGGGCTGAGCTTTCTCTTGTAGAGAGTGGCGGCGCATTTTTTTCGAGTTACTGAAAGAATTAACTTGACATTCCCTGTTTGGAGAGGCATATTGGGATGCATTAGTTGTCTGTGACAACTAATGCATCCTCTCTGAACCCACTGCCAAGTTAATTATACCGTTTCTTACAGATTTGATTCATTACTCGATAGTATGTTGCCCCAATGAACTTATGTGAACGGTTGATTCGTTGTTTGTCTGTACAAACTCAAAACGTTGCCTCGTGTCATCCGCAGGATCACTGCTTAGAAGTTCCGTTGCGCGATGATCGAGGGTTCTCCACAAGTACCGTTCACGGCAAGCGCTTCGGCTTCCGGCAAACACAACTACTCAGTATTCAAAGTCCTAGGTGACAACCATGAATCGTTGGTTCTCCATCCCGCTCCTTCTTGTGGGTACGCTGGCAGCGATCTCTTCAGCGGCCGCACAACCGAATGGTTCGATCATCGGCGTTGTGAAGGATGCCCAGACCGGTGACGCCCTCCCCGGAGCCAATGTCATCCTGGCGGGCACAAGTTTGGGGGCTTCGACGGATGTTCTGGGCAAATACACAATCCGGAATATCCCTGCCGGGACCTACACGCTGCGCGCAGCATACGTCGGTTACAAGACCCGGACCATGTCCGTCGTCATCGAAGAAGGCGCAACCCTCCAGCGCGATCTCACAATGGAGGCGGTGGCAATCGAAGGTGAAACCGTCGTCATTACGGCACAGGCGGCCGGTCAAAACGAGGCGATCAACCAGCAGCTTTCGTCAAACCAGATCACGAGTGTGGTCTCTTCGGCCCGCATCCAGGAACTGCCGGACGCCAACGCCGCAGAATCGGTCGGACGCCTCCCCGGCGTGTCCGTCCTGAGAAGCGGCGGCGAAGGGAACCAGATCGTTATCCGCGGCCTCCAGCCAAAATATAACACCGTCTCAGTCGACGGTGTGCGCATGACCTCCTCGAACCCGAACGACCGGAGCGTCGATCTGAGCATGATCTCGCCGCTGTCCCTCGAGGGGATCGAAGTGAGCAAGAGCGTCACCCCCGATGTTGACGCTGACGCCCTGGGGGGGTCCGTAAATTTCAGGATGCGGGAGGCAAAGAGTGAGCAACCGGGGCTGGCCTACAGTTTTCTTGTCCAGGGTGGGTACAACGGCCTGTCCGCCGCCTATAACAAGTACAACAATTACAGGTACGTCGGGAGCGTCGATGGCCGGTTTTTCGAAAGCAGCCTGGGCGTCTTCGCACAGGCGGATATTGAGCGGCGGAACCTGAGCTCCAATGAATTCGGCGCTGCATATGATCACCTGGGGAACAGTCATGTCGAGTATATAACGAACGGGCTCAACCTGAACGATGTCGCCCGAGACAGGCAACGGGAGAATGGAACGCTGGTCATGGACTACAGGCTCCCGGAAGGGAAGATCAGTTTCTCGAATTTCTTCAGCACCGGCGCTACCGACATCCAAAACAGGGGGCAGTTCTACAATGTCGCATCCAACCTGCAAAACTATACTCTCGCATATTCCAACAGCACGCTGAACCTGATCACCAACGCGCTGACGGTCGAGCATGAGATCCCCATCTTCCACGCAACAGTGAGGCTCTCCCATGCCTACTCGGAAACGAAGAATCCTGACGATTGGACAGTGGGTTTTCAGCAGGCGCCTGCGGGTCTGTCACAGTTCATTAACAAACCGAATTTGTACCCCACGGATATTCCCGGGAACGCCGTGGTTGATCCCACGCAAACCTTTCTCGGAAGTATCGTGAGCTCGAGCAGCTTCTCCCGGGAGCGGGCCCTGACGGCATCCCTGGACCTGGAGACGACAGTCAATGTGTCGGACATTGTCACATCGGCAATCAAGTTCGGCGGGAAATACCGTTATCAGACACGGTCCTACGTGCATGATCAATATACCGGGCAAGGATTCGGGCTCACGAGCGCGAAACTCGTCGACAGCCTCATTGCCACGCATTTCCCTTCGACGATGCAGTATGCGAACACCACGAGCCTTCCCGTGGGGCCCTTCCTGGATCCAGACTTCAGTTACAACGGGTTCCTGAATGGTGATTACACCATGTCTCTGCCGTTGAACTACGGCATGGTCGCGGAGATGGCGCATTTCGTCAGGTTCAATCCGCAAATCCTCTCCACCCCTAACCTCACCTATTTCCATGACAGCTTTAATTCAACCAGTCTGAACTACGACGGCAATGAGGGGCAATCGGCATTCTATCTGATGGCAACGATCCAGATCGGTCCGCAGATCACACTCATCCCTGGTGTCCGCTATCAGGATCTCCGGCGTACGTATACCGCTCCCCGCGGCATCCAGAACACAGCTTCTGCCCTCGGAGGGCCCTACTACAACTACGACACGACGCTGACCGTCGACAATAGCTACTGGTTCCCCGACGTGATCCTCCGCTACAAGCCGCTCCCATGGTTCGACCTGCGTCTTTCATACTCGAATACGATTTCTTATCCCGATTACAACGCGATTGTTCCGAGGATCGATGTGCCGATCGGGAACTCGATCAGCTACAACAACTACGCCTTGAGTCCGACCCGCTCGACAAACTACGACGCCTATGCCTCGTTCTATGACAATGCCATCGGGTTGCTTACTGCAGGCGTATTCCTTAAACGGATCGATGATCTGATTTATCCCTGGAATTTCTACGTCTCCGATTCCGGCGCCATTCCGTATTACCCCCCCAACCTGAGTGCCACGGTGCCCACGGGCACATATAATGTGTCCACGTTTGTGAACGATCGGTACAGGATCGATGACTGGGGAGTGGAACTCGACTGGCAGACNNCTTGTCCTGAACGTCAACTACACGCACATATTCTCGAAGGCCCGGTATCCGTACACCGACGTGCAGAAGATCGGCGGTTTTCGCGGGACGATTGTCTATGTGGACACGTCCTTCACGGACCGGCTGCTCACACAACCGAACAACATCGTCAACCTGTCCCTGGGATTCGACTATGAGGGGTTCTCCGCCCGAGTTTCCATGCTGTACCAGGCGGACGTGTTCGCCGGATCGAGCTACTGGGACCAGTTGCGGAGCTCGACGTCCGCATACACACGGTGGGATCTTTCCGTCAAACAGAGCCTCCCCTGGTTCGGCCTGCAGATCTACGGCGATCTGAACAATCTCAATGCGGCGAGCGATCAGGCGGTGATTAACGGGGCGGCTGTGGCCGTCCCGCAATCACAGCAATCCTATGGTCTCACCGGCGATGTAGGAATACGGTGGCAGCTGTGATCTCTGAAGAGCGTTCCAAGGTGTTTGGCATAACACATCAAAACCCGGCACAAGACGGTAGCGTGCATAAAGGAGGTGATATGGCGGAATGAGTACNNTGTTCGCTGCCTCAGACACACTCACGGTCTATGCGAGCACCGGGCTCCTCGACGCGGCAGTCCGAAAGGACACGCTCGTCAACGGCACGAGAGCTCACCACGTCTATAAGCTCGTGTCGACAGATACGACGTACATCTTTGACGCAACCATGACGGTCAATTCGGACATTGCGTTTCTCGGCGTTCCGAAAGCCGGCACCGGGAAGCTCCCCTGTATTCAGCCCGACGTTCTTGGGGATCTCTCCATCCCGGGAGTCTTCTTCACCCTCACCGGCCAGCACACGACCGGAACGTTCAAAAACCTCTATCTCCTCGGCATCGCCATCAACAACAAGGTCAATTACGCCAGCGGTCAGGGGATCCAGGTCACAGCGGACAGCGTCAAGATCGTCGTCGACAATGTCATCTTCGAACAGATGTCGCAGTTCGCCATCGGCTACGCGGGAAGCATGTGCAAATTCTTCATTACGAACAGCAAGTTCAGAAACATGACCACCCAGCCGAACCAGTACTATGTCGGCGAACTCCTTCGCAACGAGAACTACGTTGCACCGTTCAAGACCGATTCCATCGTCATCAAGTATAACACCATGCTCTGTGTGAGCGGGTATGCGACGGCCGCGACAGGCGGACTCGTGCGGTACTATGAATTCTCACACAACGACGTGGTCTTCACGTTCAAGAACGTCTTCTTCCTCGACCGGATGGTGAACGCGAAGTTCAACAACAATATCTTCTATTGTACGTATGCAGGCGGGCAGAGCAAATCCGAGTACAGCGGAGGCTGGGACTCGTTTACGGCGGGGACCGTCGCCTCGATCATCACGATGGGGCCCCTGGATTCAACGACCGCCGCGCTGCTCCTTGGACATGCCTCGACGGGCGCAGGAGATCCGGCAGCCGAATTGCTCAGGAAAGTGGAAGTCAAAAACAATGTCTACTTCTGGCCTGCCGCCATGACGGCGTACTGGCATGCATGGGACGATACGGCCCACGTCGATTCCATCTACACTCCGGTGTGGATGAATACGCAGTCGATCAACATGTTCAGCAACAAAACGCTCTGGCCGGGCTTTGTGGAATCAGGAACGCAAAATGTTGACCCCGGATTTGGTGCTACAATTCCCGGAACGTTGAATCCCGGGACGGCCAATGCCAATGGTGTCGGGCTGTTGAACTGGTTTGCCGCGGTGCGACTGGGAACCGGAACGACGGAAACCTACGGCTATAAGATCACGCAGGTCGGCACCGCTGCAAACTGGACGCCCACCTGGCCGCTTCCGGAAAGCGCAGATATGCAGTATTCCGCCAGCGCATTGAAAACCGGTGCTACGGATGGCGGCCCTATCGGCGATCCGAATTGGTTCGGCATCACGCTGGGTGTGAAGCAGGAGCCGGCCGTACAGCCACTGTCCTTCACGCTGGCACAGAACTACCCCAATCCGTTCAACCCCTCCACGAAGATCCGGTTTACGATCCCCGCGGCGCAGCAGGTGACCCTGAGAGTATTCAACCTGCTTGGTCAGGAGGTGGCGACGCTCGTGAATGGTCCGTTGACTGCGGGATCCCATGAAGTGTCGTTTGACGCTGCACGGCTTGCCAGCGGTGTTTATATGTATAAGATCATCGCCGGTGACTATGTCAGCGCGAAGAAGATGCTCCTTCTGAAGTAACCTGGTCGTTCTCTGAAGACTCGCCGGGGTCCGTCCCCCCGGGGCGGCCCGGTGAGTCTTCAGTGTTTCATTCGTATATTGTGATGCCATCATCCCGTTGCTGTCAGCAACGGCTGCCCAACTCTCCGTGCCGGTAACAGGCTGTTCCTGTCGATCGCCGGGACAGGCGCATGACGGTGCAATGCTGAAAGGAATGCCCGATGACTGGTTCCGGAACCACTGATCCTCATCCGGTACGCTGGGTGCCCACTCTCTATTTTGCCGAAGGATTGCCGTTCGTGGCCATTGCCATGGTGTCCACACTGATGTACAAGAGTCTGGGAATATCGGACGGACGGATAGCCTTTTGGACGTCACTCGTGATGCTGCCGTGGACACTGAAGCCAGTCTGGGGCCCTCTCCTGGAGATGTTCAAAACAAAGAAGTACTTCGTCGTCGCAACGCAGTCCATCGTTGGTGTCACCTTCGGCCTCCTCGCCCTCTCCTTGCCCCTCGACGGATTCTTCCGCTACACGTTGGCGCTGTTTGCGATCATTGCGTTCAACGGCGCCACGCATGACATTGCGGCGGACGGTGTCTATATCAACGTGCTCCCGGAGGCGCTCCAGGCAAAATTTGTCGGCTGGCAGGGGGCGGCGTACAACATCGCAAAGATCTTCACCCAGGGTGCACTTGTGTACCTGGCAGGGCAGCTGGAGATCCGGATCGGCATCCTGCATGCCTGGATGATTGTCATGGGCGTGTTCAGCGTAATTATGCTCCTGCTGAGCCTGTATCATGCAAAGTTCCTCCCCACCGGCGGAACGTCAACTCATGTCGCCTCCCTGCATGACGCGTTTGGCACGTTCAGCGACGTCCTCCGGACCTTCTTCGAGAAACAATACGTGTATTGGGGGATCGCGTTTATCATTCTCTACCGGTTCGCCGAAGGGCAGGCAATCAAAATTGTCCCGCTGTTCTTCAAAGCCGCCCGCGAACAGGGGGGGCTCGGGTTGACAACCTCCGAGATCGGCATCGTGTACGGAACATTTGGCGCCGCGGCGTTCGTTATCGGCTCGCTGCTCGCCGGTTATTTCACGGCCGGCCGTGGCCTGCGGAAATCCCTCTTTGTCCTCTGCTGTTTCTTCAATATCCCTTTCGCGGTCTATGCCGTACTTGCGTTGACGCAGCCGACGAGCCTCAGCCTGATCGGCACAGCAGTCGTGTTTGAGTACTTCGGGTACGGTTTTGGCTTCGTCGGCCTGACCCTCTTCATGATGCAGCAAATTGCGCCGGGGAAGTATAAGATGGCCCATTATGCCTTCGCGACCGGTCTGATGAGCCTTGGCATGACCATCCCCTCGATGGTAAGCGGCCTCGTCAGCGATTGGCTGGGCTACAAAACGTTCTTCCTCTGGGTCATGGTGGCGACCATCCCGTCTTTCCTGGTGACATGGCTCGTACCGTTCCGCACCGTTGATCCGGAACAACCGTAGCAATGCACACCACGCGAAACGCCATGCACCACCAACCCCACCACCGGACATCCTGGAAGACGAGAACGTTGCCGATCTCCGTCCTCATCCTCTTTCTGTGTCTCGCCGGGCCCCCGGTATCAGCGCAGAGACAACGCACGGAGGTGATCGGCTATTTCCCTTCCTGGAAATGGGCGCAGGGCGACCACGCCATGACGCCGCAGACGATTCCGTATGGAAAGCTGACCTTCATCAACTATGCGTTTTTTGTCCCTCTTCCCGACGGCCGGATCGAGGGCAAAGATACCCTCGGTGATGCCCGGTATATCCGCGGTGACAGGAACACAGGCATCGTCGGCACAGCCCACCGTCACGGAGTCGGTGTGGTCCTTTCCATCGGGGGATGGGAAGATTCCGGCAACTTTCCCGCCGTTGCTTCGACTGCAGAGCTCCGGACAGCCTTCGCGCATTCGTGCCTCGATGCAATGCGCACGTATGGTTTCGACGGGATCGACATCGACTGGGAGTATCCGGGTTATCCCGGGCACGGCGGGAGTCCGGCCGACAGACGGAACTTCACCCTGCTCCTCCAGACATTGCGGGACAGTCTCCATCTCGCGGCGCCGGCGATCGGGAGGCCTCCCGTGCTCACAGCGGCTTTACCCGCGGGCGGCGCACAAGCCAGCGGCATTGATGTGCGATCCATCGCAGGGTATCTCGATTACCTCAACATTATGACGTACGATTTCTACGGGGCGTGGGATCCCGGGATGAACCATAACTCTCCGCTTTTTCCATCCGCCGGCGCCGACAAGGCACGTTGTGTTGACGCTGCTTTCCGGTATTACCGGGATTCCTGCGGGATCCCTCCCGGAAAGATCAATCTCGGCGTCCCATTTTACGGGCGGACGTACACCATGTGCCGGGGGCTGAATCAGCCGCATGGCGGACCGGATACGGTTCATTTTGATCCCCGGGGCGCGGTGTACAGCGAGATCGCCCGAAAGAAGAATTCCTTCATTCGCTGCTGGGACACTCTGGCGCACGTTCCTTACCTCATCGATTCTGCATGGGAGGTGACAGTCTCCTACGACGATGAAGAGTCGGTGCGCGAAAAAGCCCTGTATGTACTTGACCACCGCGCGGGCGGGTTGATTATCTGGGAACTGACAGGTGACATGATGGACGACGGATCCACACCGCTCTTAACCGTCATCGACGCGACAGTGAATTTCGGCAACTCTCATCACCATTGACTGAAGGGCCTGATATGCGGTACGGATACTTTGACGATACACACCGGGAATACGTCGTCGAGCGCCCCGACGTACCGGTGTCCTGGACGAACTACCTTGGCGTGCGGGATATGTGCACGGTGATCTCCCATAATGCCGGGGGCTATGCATTTTGTCGAAGTGCCGAGCATCATCGTATCACGCGATTCCGGCAAAATGGTGTGCCGCTCGACAGGCCAGGGCACTATGTGTACGTGCGGGATGACGAAACGGGTGATTTCTGGTCGTTGTCATGGCAACCGGTGGGAAAAGACCTCCGGCAGGCGCGGTACGAATGCCGCCACGGACTCTCGTATTCAAAATTCAGCTGCGACTACAACGGCATCTCCGGCCGACAGACACTGTTCATCCCCGTCGACGATGACGTGGAACTCTGGGATGTCGTGCTGAAGAACACGGGGACGCGCCCGCGGACTCTGAGCGTATTCGGATATGTGGAATTCTCATTTCATCATATTGAGATTGACAATCAGAATCTGCAAATGTCGTTATACGCCAGCGGGGCCGGGTATGCAGAAGGCGTCATTGAGTACGATTTCTTCTACGAACCCTGGACTTTTCATTATTTCACTGCGAACCTGGAGCCCGACGGGTTCGATTGCATGCGTGACAGCTTCATCGGGAACTACCGCACGGAGTCGAATCCTCTTGCGGTTGAACGGGGCACCTGCGCCGGCAGCAGCGAGCTCGGCGGCAACCATTGCGGCGCACTCCAGAAAAAGGTCTCGCTGGCTCCGGGCGAAGAGGCGCGTCTCGCGTTCATGCTCGGCGTTGGCTCCCGCGTTGATGGCGTCGCGATGCGGAAGAAATATGCCACCGGCCAGGATGTCGACGCGGCGTTTGCGGATCTTGCACGGTACTGGGAGAACAAAACGTCGGTGCTGCAATGTGACACCCCTCACCCCGGCATGAATTCGATGCTGAATACCTGGACCCTTCTCCAGGCCGAAACGTGTGTCGTCTGGTCCCGCTTTGCCTCATTCATCGAAGTCGGGGGAAGAACGGGACTGGGGTACCGGGATACGTCCCAGGACATCATGGCTGTGGTGCACACCAATCCGGGCAAATGCCGGGAACGGATCGTCGAGTTGCTTCACGGGCAGGTCAGTCAAGGGTACGGGCTGCACTTGTTCGACCCTGAGGTGTTCAAGCCCCGTGAAGACAAACTCCCCGGCGTCAGGCTTCCCACGGTGGTGCCGACACCGAATGCATCGGAGATCATTCATGGACTCGCCGACACATGCTCCGATGACGCGCTCTGGATCATCGCCACGATCTGCGAGTATGTGAAAGAGACCGGAGACCTTGGGTTCTTTGACGAAGTCATTCCGTTTGCCGACGGGGGCCAGGCCACGGTGTATGAACACATGAAACGATCGCTCGATTTCTCCGCCGCCCAGGTGGGGCAGACGGGAATCTGCAAGGGGCTCCGGGCAGACTGGAATGACTGTCTGAACCTCGGCGGCGGAGAGAGCGCCATGGTGTCGTTCCTTCATCACTGGGCATTGATGAATTTCATCGAAGCGGCGCGAACCCTGGGGAGGGAGGACGACACAAGGGCATACACGGCAATGGCCGAACGGGTCCGGATGGCCTGCGAAAAGGAACTCTGGGATGGCGATTGGTACAGCCGTGGCATAACGAAAAACGGCATAAAGATCGGCACGAAGGCGAATGAGGAGGGCAAGATCTTCCTTGAGAGCAACACTCTTGCCGTGCTTTCCGATGCCGCCTCGCCCGTCCGGGCACAGAAATGCATGGATGCGGTGTATGAACACCTTTTTTCACCGTATGGCATACACCTGGTGTGGCCCTCATTCACGAAGCCCGATGACACGATCGGTTATGTCACCCGCGTGTATCGCGGCATCAAGGAAAACGGCGCAATATTCAGCCATCCGAACCCGTGGGCCATCGTGGCGGAATGCAAGCTCGGGCGGGGAAAACGGGCGATGGAATTCTACGATGCATTGCTGCCGTACAATCAAAACGACATGATCGAAATCCGCGAGGCCGAACCATACTCCTATGTCCAGTTTGTCATGGGAAGGGACCATACCGCATTCGGCAGGGGGCGCCATCCCTGGCTTACGGGCAGTGGCGGCTGGGCGTACTTCGCCGCCACCCATTGGATGCTGGGGATACGCCCGGAGTATGACGGCCTGATCGTTGATCCTTGCATTCCCGCTGAATGGCCCGGTTTCACCGTGAAGCGGAAATGGCGGGGCGCAACCTATGAAATCTGCGTCAGAAACCCCCAACATGTCGAAAAAGGGGTCATTTCGGTGACATTGAACGGAAGCGATGTCGGCCGGCGCGTGCCGCCCCAACCCGCCGGCTCGACGAACACCGTGGTTGTGAGCATGGGACGAAAGTGAGCATCAACGTGTCTCCGGGACGGCCTCCCGCCAATATGCGGTGTGATCAGCGCACTTGACTTTTGTTAATCTCTGGAGCACAATAGAGTAACAGACATATGCTACCCATTGCTCCATTTTGGAGGGACCACTCATTGTGGAACGTGATTCATCAACGCGGTCTGCTGACGCAAGAACCGAATGAGGTAAGAATTATCCGATTGGTGCGTGACAGGGGTGCGATATCACGTACGGAAATTGCACGGGCGACAAACCTTCATAAGGCTACAGTAACCGACCTCGTGTCGAAACTCATCCGTTCCGGTTTTCTTGAAGATACCGGCGAAGTAGTCACCCGGAACAGGGTGGGCCGGAAGAGGATTCTGCTGCGGTTCCTGCCCTTGGCGGGCGTGGTGGCCGGGGTGGATATCCGGATGACCCATGTCACCGTGGCACTGTTCGATCTGAACGCGAGCGTCGTGCTTCAGGAGTCGTTTGATTATGCCCGTGACGATTCTGCGCAAACGGTACTCACCCGCGTCGGCGGCACCATCGTGAGCCTCCTTAAGGCGGCGAATTTGCCGCAGGCAAAACTGGTGGGTATTGGTATCGGCGTGCAAGGGATCGTTGACTGTTCGACGAACACGCTGGTGCTTTCCTACAACAAGAAGTCGTGGCAGGGAGAATCCCTCGGCGCCGTGCTGGAACAGCAGTTCAAAGTTCCCGTCTATGTGGAGAATGATGTCAAAACCATGGCCATCGGGGAATACCTTTTTGGCGCGGCGAAGGGCGTCAGCGACTTTGTGCACATCTGGGTGGGCGAAGGACTCGGTGCAGGGATCATGATCAACGGCCAGCTCCTTCATGGTGTGACTTCGAGTGCGGGTGAGATCGGCTTTAACGTCGTCGACCTTCCCTCGTTGTACAAAGAGCGATTTCCTTTGACCTACCGGGACCAGGAGATGATCGGCGATATTCTCAACGACGCAAATCTTTCGGAGAGCTACCGGCGCCATGCGCCGCATCGTCCGGATCAGGATGTGAGCGTAAGTTCCGTCGCACAGAGAGCGCGCCTGGGCGATCCCGTAGCACAACAGGTGATTGAAGAATTCACGACTTTGCTGGGGATGCTGTGCATCACCATGGTGAACACGGTGAACCCCGAGTTGATCGTGATAGGGGGAAAACTCGCTCAGGACTTTCCCGCGATTGCCGAGATGCTCCAGCTCAGGATCCATCGGGACGTCCTGACCCCTCCGGCGGAAGCCGTCCGCGTTCGCCCTGCAAGCTATGGAGAATTCGGGGGTGCACATGGTGCCGCCGGGCTGGTCTTATACGAATTCTTCGAACCGATCCAGAGCGTTTCTGTGCGATCCGCCCGGCGGCAGCACGCATCGAAGGCCTCGGGAGTTGATGCCGCCTAATCTGGTCGACCGCAATGTGTCCTGCACGCGTCTTTCGCGGGAACAACGGGCGATGGCTTGACCCCCGTGCTTTTGTTGGGGCACCGTTCTGCGGAACCAACCCGCTCCCCGTTGGGTTGTTGAAGTACTATCGCACGCCGCATTCTGGCAACCCTTGCGTGTTCGGGGAGGGGTGGAGTTGCCCCGGTGGACCAGACTGCAATACTCTCACAATCTGCCACATAGCCTCACAAGCAAGGACCGGCAATGCCAGCGTATGACTACCTCATCATTGGCGGAGGGATGACGGCAGATTATGCCGTTCAAGGCATCCGGAGCCTTGATCTTGCCGGATCCATCGGCATCATCAGCAATGACACGCAGCCACCGTACAAGCGCCCTCCGCTTTCAAAAGCCCTGTGGAAGGGCGAGCCCGTAGACAGCATCTGGCTCCACGCCGCGAAAGATCATGCGGAAATCCATACGACAACGACTGCGAAACATCTTGACAGACAGAAGAAACTCGTCACCGACGAGCACGGCCGGCAGTACAGGTACAGGAAGCTGCTTCTCGCAACAGGCGGGCGGGTCCGCACATTGCCGGATGATGTCCAGGGGATCATCTACTTTCGCACCTATGATGACTATGAACGCCTTCACCGGCTGTCACGCACGAAGAACAGATTTGTCGTCATCGGGGGAGGGTTCACGGGATCGGAAGTCGCGGCAGCCCTGGCGATGAACAACAAGGAAGTCCCTATGGTGTTCCCCGACGAGGGGATCGGTGCCCGCGTCTATCCCCAAAGGCTCTCACGCTATATCACGGAGTACTTCCTGACCAAGGGAGTGCACGTGTTGTCGAACAGGGGAGTCGGCAGTATCATCCGGACAGGAGACACCTATCGCGTCCGGACGACAGGGGGGGAGGAAATTGTTGCGGACGCCATTGTTGCGGGCATTGGCATGCTACCCAATGTCGAGCTCGCCCAGGTGGCAGGCATCACGACCGGCAACGGGATCCTCGTCAATCAGCAATTGCAGACTTCCGATCCGGATATCTATGCTGCGGGCGATGTCGCCGAGTTTCCTAACCCGGCCCTTATGCAAAACATACGCATGGAACATGAAGATAACGCCAAGGTGATGGGGGAACACGCCGGGAGGAATATGGCCGGAAGCACGGCGCCATACATTCACCTTCCTTTTTTCTACTCCGATCTTTTCGACCTTGGCTACGAGGCCGTCGGCCTCCTGAACAGCACATTCCAGGTAGTGGAGGAATGGAAAGAGGAATTCCGTGAGGGGGTCCTCTACTATCTGCATGAGGAGAGGGTGGCCGGGGTGCTTCTGTGGAATACCTGGGGCCAGCTGGACCCTGCCCGCCGGCTTATTGCGGAGTCTGGTCCCTACACTTCCGGCACGGTCATCGGACGCTTGCCGGCGTAACCCTTAGTGCCCACCCGGCGCACGATGCTCCCCATCAAGGAAAACCTGATTATTATCCGTATCCGATGCGTACTGAACAGGTTGGGTTGCTGCCTGCTTGCTGCCGTCCTCATTCCCGCCGCTTTCACCCATCGTCTCTATGGCCAGGTGCCCGAGCCGGCGCATGTCGTGATCGTCATCGAGGAGAATCATGACTATGAGCAGATTGTCGGCAACTTCGCAGCCCCCTTCATCAATGCACTCATCGCCGACAGCAATGCCGCGCTGTTCACTCACTATACGCTTCTGCGGACCCTCGAATGGATGCATGGGCTGCCGACCGTCATTGCGGACACCACCGTACGGGCTGTGACCGACTGCTGGATGCGGTTTACGTCGGCAGGATCACCAGATTCCGGGAGAAAGGAAGATCCGGTGCTCCGCCAGAATTATCCGAATCCGTTTAATCCGGCTACGAACATACGGTATACAGTTTCAACAGCGGGGTCTGGGGTCGCGGGGGGACGTATGGGCGGGGGGATCGTCAATAATCAATCGTCAATAGTCAATCAGCCTGCGGCTCTCGGCGCTGTTTTGGTGCGCCTTGCCGTGTATGATGTGCTGGGCCGGGAAGTGTCGGTGCTGGTAGACGAAGCGAAGGCGCCGGGATCCTATACGGTGACATGGAACGCCGCCGGCATGTCAAGCGGTGTATGCTTCTACCGCGTCAACGCGGGCTCATTCACCGACGTGAAGAAGATGGCGGTCCTCCGCTAGGCCCGGAAAGGGGAGCTTATTTGTGCTCAAGTGCGGACACAAAAGCACTGAGTCCGACCAGGATACCGGTGGTGAACAGGAACCAGTTGAAACGGCCGGGAAGCTGGTGATGGATCGTGGCGCCGGTATCCAGCAGGAACGTCGCAAGCACCAGGGCTCCTCCGGCGACGATGAACAGCCAGCGAAGCGGGGCGATGACCACCGGCGGTCCTGCAGCATCCCTTCGGACGATCGTGGCACCGGCGGCAATCAAGCATATGGAGACGATCAGAGGTGCCAGAACCGGCCCGACCCAGGGGAGCGGGAGAAGGAACAGAATGTCGTCGGTGAGCAGTGAGGGTGGCCAGCCAATCGCGCATTTGAGGAAGACGTAATAGAAAATGTCCCACACGCCGAAAGCCAAAGCGCTGTAGCCCAGCCGGCTGCGCCATGTTTGGCCGGCGAGCATTCCGACCGTGAACAGCATAATCATCGTGGCAAGTTCGCGCGCCAGTTCCACGGGGCCCAGTCCGCCGATGACGGGAAACGGGTTGGATTGATACGGATCGATGCGATCAATCACGGTGCGCAAATAGTAAACTACGGCGGATTCGACCCAGGCCATGGCGAGCGCGAACACGACCACGATCCACCAACGCGCGCGGTTTGTCAGGTTTGGCATGGTTTAAGTCTCGTTATTGGTTTAGCCGCCAATTGCCCGTGAAAATTCTCCTTTGCTCACAACCAGGGTGCAAATGGCTTTTTCAATCGCAACGATGGCGGAATCAGGCGTCGAAGTTCCGGCCGTAATCCCAACGGTGTCGTCCGCGCCAAACCATCCATCGCGCAGATCCGCGGCAGCCTGCACGTGGTGGACGCGGGCGCAGAAACGGGAGCAGGCTTTGACGAGCTCCTGCGTGTTGTTGCTGTGCGCGCC
>PMCM01000195.1 GCA_003154155.1 Ignavibacteriota bacterium
GTAATATTGAACGTCTTCACGATCTTTCCGCTCATCTTGAAGGTCTTCTCCCGTTCATCCCACGCCATGGTCGGATCAAACTCGACGCCGAGCGTTGTCGCCAGCATGGTCGCAGCAAGGTCCTCTGCGTACTCGCCAGCCTTTTCATCTGTTTCGCCGAAAGGATGGTGTTCAGACAGATAGCCGTACTGGGTGGAATCTGCGGGCGTCGCTACGCCGATCGAGGCCGCAACGAGACGGTTCGGTTCGTTGGTCGCATTGCGGGCCATGACGGCGAATGTGATCTGTCCCGCTGAAAGAGCCTTCAAACCGTCTTCCGTGGGGATTCGTTTGCACCCGGGCGGAAAAATACTCGACACGGTAACAAGATTGCACTTCTCGATCTTTGCGTCACGAAGCGCGAGCTCGAAGGACTGCAGATAATCCTTGTGCCGGCCTACCCCCTTGGTGAAGAAGATCTTTCCCGGGACGTACAATTCCTCATCTCCCTTTCTTTTCGGTTACTGTGCTCTTGGTGAATGGTATCGTTAGAATATGGTGACACGTGCAAATTGCCGCTTGCCTGCCTTCAGAACCACGGGTATGTTTCCGGTGAACACGGCTGCCGGATCGGTGATCCGCTGGCCGTCAATACTGACGCCGCCCTGTTCGACGAGCCGCCGGGCTTCGCTGTTCGATTTGGCAAGGCCCGCCTCGACAAGCATGCGAATGATGGTGATCTGACCGCCGTCGGCATGCAGCCGGATTTCGGGGATTTCATCCGGTACATCTTTCTTCTTGAAGATCCTGTCAAACTCCTCTTCTGCCGCCCGGGCTGCATCCGCGCCGTGATACAGAGTCACTAACTCCCGCGCCAGCCGGCGTTTGAGATCGCGGGGGTTGACCAATCCGCTCTCCAGCTGCCGTTTCACAGTGGCAAGCTCATCTCCGGAGACATGCGTGGCGAGCAGGAGGTAATCATAAATAAGGGTGTCAGGAATCGACAGCGTCTTGCCGTAAATCTGCTGCGGGGGTTCGTTGATGCCGATGTAATTGTCCAGTGATTTGCTCATCTTCTCAACGCCGTCGGTCCCGGGAAGAATGGGCATCGTCAGCGTCACCTGGGGTTCCTGACCGTATTCCCGTTGAATGTCGCGTCCAACCAGAAGATTGAATTTCTGATCGGTTCCTCCCAGCTCGATATCCGAGCGCACAGCGACCGAATCCATCGCCTGCGCCAGGGGATAGAGCAGTTCGTGGATGCTGATCGGTTCGCCGGCCCGGTAACGTTTTTCAAAGTCGTCACGCTCCAGCATGCGCGCAACCGTATATGCGCTCCCGAGCTTGATGACGTCGGCAAACGTCATCGTGCCGAGCCATTCGGAATTGAACAACATCTGGATCTTGTGTGTGGACAAGATGCGGGTGGCCTGCTCGAAGTATGTCTGACCGTTCTTCCGGGTTTCTTCCAACGAGAGAGGCGGTCGCGTCTTGCTTCGTCCGGAGGGATCACCGATCATGCCGGTGAAATCACCCACGATCAAAACGGCATGGTGACCCAGATCCTGGAATTGCCGGAGTTTGCGCAGCACAACGGAATGGCCGATGTGAAGGTCCGGCCGGCTGGGATCGCAGCCGAGCTTGACGCGGAGAGGAACATGGGTGGAGAGGGAACGTTCAATTTTACGGGCGAGGTCTTCTTCGCGGATGATCTCGGCAGCGCCTCGCCGGATCAGGTCCATCTGCTCGTTCAACGATGGTGACTGGTCGTTCATCTACCGTGCGTACGTCCTTTTGATGTCACGTTCAATTTCACGCCGTGCTATATCCTCACGGCGGTCGTAGGCCCGCTTGCCTTTGCAGATGCCCAGCAGCACCTTCGCGACGCTCTTC
Organism: Ignavibacteriota bacterium; assembly: GCA_003154155.1. GTDB lineage: Bacteria > Bacteroidota > Ignavibacteria > UBA10030 > UBA6906 > Fen-1255. The sequence continues at coordinate 1,873 of PMCM01000195.1, forward strand.
TTGAAGTAAACTTTCAGGGGGATCAACGTTACGCCCGGTTCCTGACTTCGGGCAACCAGCTTGCGGATTTCCTTCTTATGGAGGAGGAGCTTCCGGATCCGGAGAGGATCGACGTTGGCATAGCTGCCATGTTCGTAGGGACTGACGTGCATCCCTTCAAGCCAGATCTCTCCACGGGTGATCCGAGCAAATGCTTCGGCAATATTGGCGTTCCCCTGGCGCAGCGACTTCACTTCGGTTCCCGTCAGCACCAGACCGGCTTCCAGAGACTCCAGCACCGCATATGTGTGCCGGGCCTTCCGGTTCGTTGCAACGGTTTTGTCGCCATCTTCTTCCTGCTGTGCCATCGGCTCCGCGAAAAATTCCCGCTAAGTATACCGAAAATGCACGGCAAATGCAACGCGCTGGCGGGGCAAGAAATGATTTTGTATATTCGATTCGTTGCGCCCCTCCCACCCGTGCGGAGTGTCTGCTATGCCTCACCGCGTCCCGATGCGCATCGTCATATTCGTCCTGGACCTTCTGGCGCTCGCGCTCTGCTGCGCCGGCATGGTCCAAATCCACGGCAAAGCCGGTCTGCCCGTGGTGATCGCCGCGTGGAACGACACCGTGTATTGCACACAGGTGACAGATGAATCCCTCGCGCGATCCGTACATCCGATGGACGCAATCCTGTCCGTCAACGGCTCCCGGCTCACGACCGTGGATGATCTGGAGTTTGTGCTGGACGGATGCCGCATAGGTGATACTGCTGCGGTCCGCCTCGCGGGGCCGGACGGGGAACGGATTGTGAACCTGGTCCTGGCGCATTACTACGGCCCGTTCTATATGTTTTCGGTTATCCTGGTGGCATCCCTCTTCTTCGGCGTCGGGCTCGTGGTATCCTGGAAGAAACCTGAAGATCCTGCGGCACGTGTCTACCATTTCGGCTCAGTCGCGACGGCAATTCAACTTTCCACCACGTGGGGTTCGTACCAGACGTCCCCTCCCGAACTCGGACCGTTGCTCCGGGTCGCTTTCTCCAGCGTCTACGCAATCATTCCGGTCCTGTTCCTCCATCTGACCATGCTGTTTCCCCGTCCGCGCCGGTCGCGCGCTTCGGCGTTGCTTCCCGCGCTCTACAGTGTCGCGGTCGTCCTGGCGGTGTGCACCAGCACCACGTTCGTGGAGGCCTGGTCCGCCCGGTCCGTTCATCTGTTTCATACCCACCTCGCCTGGTTCAGCGCCACGCGTGTGTTCCTGATCGTGCTGGTGTTCGGGGGACTCTGGATGATCCGGCGGTCGTACGTCCGGGCTGCGGACGAAGCGGAACGGCGCAAGTTGCGGTGGGTCATGTGGGGGATGTTCGTCGGCTTCCTGCCTTTCGTCGTCCTCTGGGTGATTCCCTCGATGATCCTCACCTATGAGCTCGTCCCCGAAGCAGTCATGCTCCTCGCTTCGGGGTTTATTCCGCTGGCCTTCGGTGTGTCCATCATCAAGTACCATATCATGGATATCGACCTGCTGCTCAATCGCAGCATGGTGTATGGCACGGTCATGGCCCTGGTCGTGCTTGTGTATGTGACGATTGTCGGCGGGCTCGCCGCCGTGGTCACGCAATCGACGTACGAGCTGTCGATGGGACTGTCGACCGGGGCGGCGATTCTGATCGCCCTGTTCTTTGAGCCTACGCGAAGGGCCGTTCAACAGATTGTCGACAGGCGGTTTTTCCGTGTGCGGTACGATTTCCGGCGTGCGGCCCGGCGATTTCAGGATGATGTGAAGACATGTGTCACGGCCGATGACATCGTGATGCTGCTCGTCGAACGGATCGCATCGCTCTTACCCGTCGAGGGAATCGGTTTTCTTCTCATGGATCCGCAGCGCCCTGCGCGCTGGATCAGTGCGCAGGGCATCACTGCGCCCGCAGGGGACGACGCATCGTCGATCACCCGGCTGGCCGAGACGGCACGGGGAATGCCGCTCGTCGCTGCCGATGCCGTCGAGCCGGAGGTGGTGTGCACTCACGCTGATCCCGCGGTCTTCGCAGCCTGGCACGCCGCGTTCCTCTATACCCTCACCCGTTCCGACAATACGCCTCTTGGCATGTTGTTCCTCGGATCCAAGAAAGCCGGCACTCGCTTTTCCAGCGAAGATGCAGACTTGCTCGGAAGTCTCGCCGTCAATGCCGGCGCGGAAATGGAGCGGATCCTGTTGCAGCGGTCCGTCATGGAAAAGGCTGATGAAACCGTCCGCCTCCAACGGCTGAACAGCATGAAATCCGACTTTGTCTCGTACGTCTCCCACGAGTTGCGGACCCCGCTCACCTCCATCAAGATGTTTGCGGAGCTGCTCGAGGAGCGTCTGCCCGGCAGAAACAATCGTGCACGGGAATACGCCCGGATTATCGAAGGCGAATCCGAGCGGCTCCAGCGCATGGTCAACACTATTCTTGATTCGGCGAAAATTGACGCCGGCGGGGAACAATACCACATGCGACCGGTGCAGTGTGCCGCACTCCTGCGCGACATACTCCGGACCCTGAAATACCAGTTGAACAAAGAGGGGTTCCGGGTCGAACTCGCTTTCGGCCGGCCGGCGCGCGTGAAGCCTGCAAACGCATACAGGATCCATGCCGATCCCGATGCGGTACGAGAGGCGGTGTTGAACCTTATGACCAACGCCATGAAGTATTCCGGCGAAAGCAAGCGCATCCGTGTCAGCCTCAACCGCACCGCCCACAACGTCCGCTGCAGTGTCGAGGACCGGGGCCTGGGCATTCCCGCCGAGGCCCTGGACCGCCTGTTCGATAAATTCTTCCGCGACCCCACGCTGCCGCGCCGCATTCAGGGGGTCGGTCTGGGGTTGTCCGTCGTCAAGCATATCATGACTGCTCACAACGGCAGCGTGGAGGTCAGCAGCGTCCCGGGGAAGGGGAGCACGTTTACTCTGGTCTTTCCGATTCCTCGCGCCGCCGGCCAGCGCGTCCATCGATCACCCGAACGCAAGGGGGTTGCATGAAGACCATTCTCATTATCGAAGACGACAATGCGATCCTGAAAGGGCTGCAGGACGTGCTTGAACGGGAACACTATACCGTGCTCACAGCCTCCAACGGCACCCGCGGGCTCGTGCTGGGCCGGAACGAACACGTTGACCTGATCATTCTCGACCTCGGTCTTCCCGATATCAACGGAGAAGACGTCTGCAAAGAGCTGCGGGCGTCCGGCATCGATACACCCATCATGATGTTGACCAGCAAAGGGATGGAGATGGACAAGGTGCTCGGGCTGGAAATGGGCGCGGATGATTATATGACCAA
>PMCM01000169.1 GCA_003154155.1 Ignavibacteriota bacterium
ACCAGGAGCGAGATCCCGGCGATTGCGCCCATGACGACGTTGAAGATCTGCTGCGTCTTCTGGCTCTGCCGCACCAGCGCCTCGGGTACGATCACGTCATAGTCTTCGACGCCGAAGTGGCGCCGCGACAGGAGCCGGTGGATCACAAGCGTCACCTGGTCGATCACTTCCTGGCCCGTGATCTTGACGGTGATCTGATCCAGCAAAAACCTGGGTACGGGCGTGCGGTCATCCGACGAGAAGCTGATGCCCCCTCCCATATAGCGCACGTTTGCGCCCCCCTTCGACGTATAACGGGTCATCTTGTACTGCGCGGCGGTCAGAGGAATGTAGACGTCCATGTTGAGATTTCGGACCTCGAGGTTTTCCAGTTTCTTCCCCGGCGCCAGCTGCGGCGCCATGACGCCGATGACCGAGAACCACTGGTCATCCAGCTTGACCGACTTGCCGATGGGATTTTCAAAATGGAAGAGCGCATCCCGGGCGTCGCTCCCCAGCACGCACACATTTTCCTGGTTCGCCAGGTGGGTTTTATCCAGAAACCGCCCCGCGCTCAGTTGGTAATCGAACACCGGCAGGAAATCGGGCGTGGTGCCGATGACCTTCACCTCTTTCCGTTCGCTCTGGTACTGTGCCTGCGTGGTTTTCTCCCATTGTGACACCGTGCGATCGACTCCCGGCACGATGTCCATGATGGCTTCGGCGTCCAACGCAACCAGTCCGGGGGAGAAGTTGGCCGCAGATTGTCCCTTTTCCGCCTTGGGCGCCTCCTTGGAACGGATGATGATATTGTTCATCCCCATCAGGCGGATCTGTTCCAGCGCTTCAAGCTTCGCTCCCTCCCCGATGGAGAGCATCGCCACGACAGCCGCAACGCCGAAGATGATCCCGAGCGCGGTGAGCACAGAGCGGATGCGGTGGGTCTGCAGACCCTCCAACCCGAGACGGGAACGCTCCGCAAGCGTCATAGCTTCATCCCCTGTCCGCTCTTCTGCTGCGGGCTGCCGTCCCGGGATTTCTGAGTCGGGTCGCGGAGCGATACCTTGTCGCCCCCCTGAAGACCGCCGGAGACGACGATATAGTTGCTGTTCTTCGTTCCGGTACCGATTTCCAGCACACGGGCGGAGGAGCCGAACATTTTATATACCACCGGCTTGCCATCCTTTTCAAATACCGCTTCGAGTGGGATGTATACCGTATCCGCAAGCGTCTGCATGACCACCTCGTTGCTGGTCGTCATGCCGGGCTTCAGTACAGGATCGGCCCCCGTGATGTCGATCACCACTTCGAAGGTCTTGACCGTCGCGGCACGGTCGTTTTGCTGACCGATGGTGCCGACGGATTTTACGGTGCCGGTGAACTCCCTGTCGGGGAATGCATCAAGTTTCACTTTGGCGCTCTGACTTGCCTTTACCTTGCTGATATCCACTTCGTTGATCTGACAGACNNCGTGTACTGCTCCTTTTCCTGTTTGGCGCGGGTCAGGTCGTTGGTGGTCTGCTGTATCTTGAGCAGCTGTTTTTGTTCTTCGGATTTTTCGGCGACCTTCTGCGACACGATCTTCTGTTTTGCCTGTTCGTAGGCGATGCGGTTCTTTTCCAGATTGATCTCCGATTCTTTTCTCTGGACTTCCGCCTCGAACTTCATTTTTTCCACCTGCAGTTTGGCCTGTTCGTAGGTGAGCTCCATGGTTTGCAGGTTGCCTTCCAGATCGGAGATCCGCACCACGTTATCCGCCCTGAACTTTGCCAATTCCGATTGGAGAATGCCCAGTTCCGACTCCTTGTCCTGGATGGTCTTGTCGATGGTTGAGGTGGCAAACCTGACGATGACGTCGTCTTTTTTCACCGTGGTGCCTTCGGGCAGGAGAAAATTGATCTGCATCTGGCCCCACGTGAGGCGGGGGGTTGTCAGGGTGAAGGAATTGGCGGCGCGGAGTTCGCCGCTGGCCTTGATGCTGACCAGGAAATCCCCTCGTTTGACGTCCGCCGTGGGGAGCGGCTCGCCGCCACCGCCCGAAAATACCACGAAGAGCGCAATGATAACGATCCCAGCACCGATAGGGATGGAGTACCTTTTGTCGCCCGCATACGGACGGATACGCTCCAGAAGTTTCATAGCACGGCCTCGAAAATGTCAACCATGAACGTGAGAGGAGAGATGTGCACAGGATCCCGGGTGCCCGGCAGACGATAGTCCATGAAGCGCACCGCGCCGTTGTCCTTGGCGGACAGAGCCCGCAAGGTCGTGTACATACCTCGACTGCTAACGCATCGTCACAAGCGGCGGAGCGGCGGTCTCACTACGATAGGAATGAGAGGTGAACCCCCTGTTCACTTGGGTGCAAATTAGCCAAACGCATCGGAAAAGTCAAGGGAACAGAGCGTAGGGATTTCGCTCAGTGATTTCGCGACTCTCGGATTTCGCTATTGACAACCGGAGGCTCCTGCTCTACATTATAGGCGACATTATAGCCGACATCGAGCGTGGTGCCCAGAGCACGCTCAACTCTGCCTTTGCGGTGGACGGAGTGAGTCAGGTTCAGCAGCCTGCCACGCGCGCTGCCGTTGGAAGCACCTAAGGACATAGGCAGATCATATGAAGACGGACCATCCATAGGAATTCCACCATGATTCTCGCGTCATTGAGACACCTGGTTCGCATCTCTGCACTCGCCACATGGGTGGCTCTCTTCTGCTTTGGAACCGCTCTGATGGACGCCCAACCCGTCAATGTGAAATCCCCGGATGGGAACATCGCATTGACGTTCNNACGTTCCTCCTGGAGAACACCGCAGCTGAGCATGGCTGCCTCACCTACTCCGTGACGTACAAACAGAAGAACGTGTTGCTGAACTCACGCCTCGGAATCGTTACGGTCGACCTTCCCCACTGGACCAGCGGCTTTTCCATTACAGGTGTCACCCGACGGACTGTGGACGATCACTGGAAACCTGTCTATGGTGAGCGGAACATGGTGCGGGACCATTTCAACGAGTGCACGCTGGATCTTGTAAAAGACAACGACACAAACAATGTCTTTCAGGTCATCGTCAGGGTGTACAATGAAGGCGCGGCATTCCGGTATAACTTCCCGGAGAATCTCTCCACATCGGTGCTCCACATACAGGATGAGCAGACGGAATTTACATTCGAAGAAGGGGCTGTAGCTTATGTGACACCCTCTGCCCAGGAGCTCTATCACGCCGTGCCGTTGAAAGACTGGACGTACGGTCCGGTCCTGCCCCGGCCCTTCTGGGCTGCTCCGACACCGGAATATCAGAGCGAACGGCCGCTGACGCTGGTCCTCCCCAACGGGCTCTTCGTCGCGATCGGCGAGGCACAGCTGGTGAATTATTCCCGCATGAAGTTCATTCTCTCTCCGGAAAAGAAGAATACCGTTGCCGCGAAGCTCTTCGGCCCCGTGACCGAATCGTCCCCGATCGCCTCACCATGGAGGGTGATCATGGTGGCGGAGAAACCGGGAGATCTGGTGGAGCACAACGACATCTTCCTGAACTTGAATCCGCCATGTGCCATCGCCAATACCGGTTGGATCAAGCCGGGGAAGGTCCTGCGGGAGGTGACGCTCTCCACCGCAGGCGCGGAGGAATGCATCGACTTTTGCGCCCAGCACAACATTCAGTATGTCGAGTTTGACGCCGGATGGTACGGCTATGAATACTCAAAGACATCGGATGCATCGCGTGTCGACGTGGATCCCCGGAGGAATCCCCAGAAGGACCTGGACCTTCAGAAGGTGATCACCGACGCGAAGAAGAAAGGTGTTGGTGTGATTCTCTACGTGAATCACAGGGCTCTCGAGCAGCAGATCGACGACATTCTGCCGGTTTACAGGGACTGGGGCATTGCCGGACTCAAATTCGGCTTTGTCCATGTCGGGTCACACCGCTGGACCACATGGGTGCACGAAGCTGTGCAGAAGGCGGCAAGATATCAGCTGATGGTGGATATCCACGACGAGTACCGTCCGACCGGGTTCAGCCGGACATACCCGAACCTGCTCACGCAGGAGGGCATCTACGGCAACGAGTGCATGCCGGACGCCAACCACAATACCACAGTGCCGTTCACGCGCTTCCTGGCCGGCGCAGCGGACTACACCATTTGCTACTATCATCAGGCGGGGATAAAGAACGTCAAGGGGATCAAGACCACCTCGGCACACCAGATGGCCCTGTCGGTGATTTATTACAGTCCGCTGCAGTTTGTGTTCTGGTACGACAAGCCGTCCGATTACCAGGGCGAACCGGAAGTCGCATTCTTCGATCATCTGCCGACGGTATGGGACACCACGAAAGTCGTTCTGGGGGATATCGGCAAATACATCGTCACAGCCAGGAGGAGCGGGCAGAAGTGGTTTGTGGGGGCGATTACCAACAACGACGGAAGAGCGCTGGACATTCCTCTGGCCTTCCTGGATCCAGGAAAAGAGTACGTCGCTGCGATGTACACCGATGGTGGAGAGCACATTGCCACGCGCACGCATGTGGGGATTGAACGGCGTGTTGTGCAAGCGACATCAGTGATCAAAGCCGAACTGAAGCCTTCAGGCGGAATGGCGATGGAAATATGGCCGGCAGGAAAGTAGTTGTAGTGTGAACCCTTCTGGAGAATCTCCCCCGCCAGCAACACCGCTTAGTGATCTTGCTGCAAATCATTTTTCCCCAGCCGATACAATACCAGCGTGCCCAGTAATTCTGCCGTGAAGCTTCGATACCCGGCGGAAAGCCCAAGATCTTTCACGAATGTTTCCTTCAGCCGGTGCTCGAGCGGCGGACCGACCGACTCCTGTTTGTACTGCCATTCCAGGATGAACGTCGCATGGCGGGTCACACGGAACGCCTCATGCAGCGCCTGAGCATAGTCCGAAACCTCGTGGAACACCACGCCGAAGAATGTGACGTCAAACGAGCCATCGGCAAACGGAAGCTCTTCCGCTGGAGCCAGGAGAAACGTTCCGTCCGGCACATGCTTTTTTGCCGCATCAATCATTTCCCGGTTGATGTCGACACCCGCGACACTGCCTCCTGCATCGTGAAAGGCCTCGGCAAATATGGCGCTCCCCGTGCCCACATCCAGGAGCGCCTTGACGTTCCCACCTTCGAGGCATATTCGGACAACCCGCTCGATTTCGAGGCGGGCTATCCGTTCAGGCGACCGGAGTTTGTCGGGCCCCTGGTTGAATATCCGGTCGTTGGCCGGTTGCTGTTCGTGGTTCAGCGCGGTTCTCCCGTAGGGTCGTGCGTCTTCTTTGCATTGCTACCCGATACCAGCACGCCCATCAGTGCACCGTATCCGGTACTGATATACGGATTGGAACTAATGGGGCAGGTACCCGTTGAACATCCCACAAAATAGTACCAGGCAAAACCGGCCGCTCCGCCGCCGGCAATCCACGCAATCTGCTTCCAGGTTGGTTTTTTCATTGTCCCTTCGCTTCGAAGCGTGCGTTCAATTTCTCTATCAAATGACCTGTGTCCTGGCTATTTCGCAGCAGCATCCTTGGGCTTGGTCGAAATCTTCAAGACCGTGTACAGCGGGCAAATGCTAACAAAGCTGGTGAGGAGAAACACCACTGCAAAGATGCCCAGAATCACCGCGGCCAGACCGGTCAGCGTTCCTGTGAGAATGAGAACCCCGACAACCAATGCGATAACTGTCCGGATGATGCGGTCCATATTGCCCATGTTCTTGTTCATGTCAACTCCTGCTGGTGTGTGGTACCTGTTGTACTTCCTGTGATAACGATCTCTCAGTCGGACTTCCATCCATCGTCATCGTAACGAGATGCGTTCGTCCAGTGCGGAGTCCTATGTACTGCGCGGTTGAGCAGTCCCAAGGTGAATGCTATGTACCTTGGGGCTCAACTGGCCCGAAGGGACTCCTTCATACTTCTGGACTCGACTGTCGCGAAGCAACGCTTTCCTGCCGTTGGGGCTCAACCGGTTGCGTGTTCATGCATCTGTTGACGCCGACGCGTCGGCTCTATGGACGCCGTTACAGCAGCTTTGCGATCTCGCCTTCAAACACTTCCTTCGGACGGAAGCCCTCGAACCTGTTCACGATCTTGCCGGTTTTGTCGATGATGAACGTTGTGGGGATCCCGTCGATGCCGCCATACATCGCCGATATCTCGTCCGTGCCCATGAGCACCGGATAGTTCATCCCGTTCTGCTGAGCAAATGCCTGCACTTTGTCCGGTTCATCCAGAGCGATGCCCACAATCTGCACGCCCTGCGAACCGTACGTCTTCTGTAACTCAATGAAGTCCGGTATTTCCCTCTTGCACGGAGGACACCACGTGGCCCAGAAATCCAGAACAACCACTTTCCCGCGGAAATCCGCCAGTGAGACCGGCTTCCCCTCGAGGTCTGTCAGCGTGAATGCCGGCGCTGCACCTGTCGCTTCGGTTGGCGGCAATGCGGGTTTCATTGCATTTGTCGCCTTGGATTCACTCCTGCCAAACAGATAATAGCCGGCTCCCACTACTGCCACGGCCAGCACGATCCAGAGATACGGGACGGGCTTGTTCTTTACCGGCGTCATATTCTTCATGGTTCACTGTTCCCGATTTCATCATACATCATAGTTAGTTGAGACCGCACGAGCCTCCGCAGCATCCTCGGTCGGTGCACGATGGGGCTTCTGAGGGGGTGTAACTCCCGGAAGACTTCCCGTTCATCGTGAAACCCGGGGCTGAAATGAGGCGGACATGTTCAGTGGAGTTGCAGTGCGGACAGATGACATCTTCATTGACTTCCCGGACCTTATGAAAGACATCATAGGTATTGCCGCATCCGGAGCACTGGTAATCGTAGATTGGCATGGCGAGCTACCCTTCTGATTGGACCTTTGTGTAGATAGGATGCACGAATGCCCAAAAAGTGTCAGGCAGAAGTGCCGGAAACGCCTTTTCTTTAACATGTAGGCAACAGGTGTCCAAACCGCCCCCTTTTCCGCTTCCCTGCATCCTACCGGCAACATTCATGGACCTCATTTGCATGCAAAATCTTGATCTAGCGGCACTTCTCGACTGGGCCTGGCGGGCGACTCCCGTCATCATCGGAGCTGCGGGGGGATATCTGTTCTATCGCGTTGTGGGGTGCAAGAGCGGGGCCTGTCCGATCACGCGAAGCGCCTGGCTCAGCACAATTTACGGGGCTATCCTGGGTGCGATGTTCATCGCGCGTTGAGGCCCCTTCTTTCGCCCCGGCATGTTGAATCCATCTGCAGCACTTCCTGACACCGGGCAATCGCCTGGTCATACTCGTGCGCGAAAGAATGCCGCCATGTGATATTCGCGGTTGCGGTCAAGGACAGCGGGTCCAGGCGCGTTCTCTGGATTTTGCGATCGGGGATGCAACCCGGGGCGGAGCGGGAAGTTTCACCGACGTGAAGAAGATGCTGTATGCGAAACAGAACAAACATTCCCGGCCGCCTCCTTGCGGCCGGGATTTCGAAAGAACATATCGTTGCCCCTGACGGCTAGTTCAGCAGCCAGGAAAGCGAGACGTGAAAGAGGTTCTCGCCCAGCTGGCTCGTGCTGNNTCGTACGCCACGTGGATGCTGAGCGGTCCGGAGACCATCCAGCTTGCCCCCACCATCACATGGTTCTCCACAATTGCCGGGAAGACCGGGAAGATCGTTGACACCGGAACCGGATTGCTGCCATAGGAGTATCCCGCGCGGAGGGTGAAGGCCCGCGACAGGTCGTACTCTCCGCCAAACCGCACGTTGTATGAATCCTTCCACTTCATCGGGAACAAGATCTCAAAGTTGCCCGTGTTGCCGAGCATCTTGTTAACGTTTACGTTGTTCCCGTTGGACAGCGTCAGCGTCATGTTGTCAAACGCCGCGCTCCAGTTGATCCATTCGGCTTCCGCCGAGAGGCGGAACTGCTGGGTCGCCTTGAAGGAAAAACCTGCCCCGAGGGACTGCGGGAGTTTCAGTTTCACATCCAGGTCGTACGAGGCCGCAACCCCTTTGGAAAGATCGATCCCCATGCCGGTGAACTGGGCCATGATGGCGGCCTGGGCCTGCTGCTGTGTGGCCGCCGGATTTGCCGCCATATACCCCTGCATCGCACGTCCGAACGCGTCGTTCATCTGTGCGGTCATATCCATGTCGGCTTTCCCGCCTTTATACGACAGGCTTGTCGGCAGCGTGTAGCTGAGGCCGAGGGAAAATTTGTCGTTCAGATTGTAGGCCAGGCCCACTTTGCCGCCAAACCCGAATCCCGTCAGTCCGCTCATGTTCGCCGAGGCGGTTACTTCGGAATAGCCGAACCCGCCCTGTGCGGGAGGCGCCGAGAACAACGAACCGAATGTCATCCCTGGCGGCACGCCGACCGGAATTCCTTGCAGGGCGCTGGGCGGAAGACTGTAGGGCATCTTGAACTCAAGCTGGCTGTACACAAGATGAGCGGATACGCCCACGGAGAACTGCGGTGTGAGTTTGTAGGCGATGCTGGGACCGCCCTGCATGACGGCCAGTTTCGAATGATACTCCTGGGCCGTGGGGAACAGCTGGTGCTTCAACATGAAGTCGGCACCCATCCCTCCCTGCGTGAATGCACCGATCCCCCAGGTCAACGGCGCATCGGGATTCTGATGCACGTAGGCGAGGCCGGGAAGCGGATAATAGTCGGTTTTCCCTTCGACGGCATTGTTTAGGCCGTTGGTGAACTTGAGTGAAGGGACCATGAGAGAAAAATTGGCATCGATCGAAGACCCTTGCAGAAACGAGATGCCTGCGGGATTGGTCATCATCAGCATCGGGCTGTCAAACACGCCGATAGTCGTTCCGCCGCGGCCGATGGTTTTTGCGTTAAAGCCAACGACGCGGACGCCGTTGGTCGAGAATGCACTGCCCGCGATGAGGGCGAGAGCCAGGGTTGAAGCAAAGCGGTTCACTGTGGACTCCTTTGAATAATGTGTATATTGCGGGGAGGATAAGAATGAAAGAACAGGGGGCTTGATTTACACCAGATATCACTATACATTACTATAGCATAGTATAGCAAACAATAGCAAATGATGCAATATGGCTGACCTACTGACCACAAAACAGCTCCAGGATTTGCTAAAAATCGACAGGACAACCATTTACAGGATGCTCGGAGACGGCCGTCTTGTCGGTGTGAAGGTGGGCAATCAATGGAGGTTTCCGAAAGAAGAGATCGATACGCTCCTCTCGGGCTCACGGGAACCGGAAGGCACGACGGAAAGTGACGCCGGTGAGATCCTGCCGATCAACTGCATTCAACCGATACAGGATGTGTTTGCAGATATTGCGCAGGTGAGTTCTCTCACCACCGCCCCCGATGGCTCTCCGTTGACGAAGATGAGCAGTCCCTGCACGTTCTGTTCGCTTATCCTTGCCACCGGTTCAGGCCGGCAGGCTTGCGTTGCCTCGTGGAGAAAGCTTGCGACGCACCCGGACAAACGTCCGCAGTTTGTCACGTGCCATGCGGGACTGCACTATGCGCGTGCGCGGATCGAGATCAACGGCGGGCTCAAGGCAATGGTGGTGGCCGGACAGTTCTACGCCGCTCCGCCGGACCGCGCAGAAGAACAGAAACGCATCCATTCCCTCGCGAAACTCCACAGCATCGATGCAGCAGTACTGAGTGATGCCGCGCGGGAGATTCCTATTGTGGATGCGCGGAAGGAAGCCCAGATCGGTACGTGGATGGAAAAAATTGCCCGGACGTTCGAGCATTTCGGACGGGAGCGGTCCGATCTGATGTCACGTCTCAGGCGTATTGCGGAAATCACCTCACCCTCGCGGCACTAGCGGACCCCCCCTTCGCGCACCCGTGTGCGTGTGCGCAATGCCAGGCACTACTCCGGCCGGATCAGGGAATTCACACGGCGGGTGTATGCGGAGTCGGGCCAACCGTACCCGCCAGCGATATGATCCCCTCCAAACGCCCGGTCCCGCAGCCGCCCCGGAGTTGTTTCCGTAGGCACGCAATGAGTTGAAATGACGAGCTCGTGCATCCGTCTTTTCTTTTGGCGAGAGCGGCTTGCTTTTTACTACTTCAATGGCTTATTCTGCAAGTGTTGATGTTAGAGCTAACATTCTCACGAGGCCGATCCTCGCATTGTGATTCGGCAATCAGCCAATATCTCTCCGCCCACATTCATGTCTTGATCAAGGATCACGCATATGCCCACCCGGAAAGGTCTCTCCAGATGGATTCTCACGAGTATGGCTTTGGGTCTCTTCTCTCCCTCTCTTTTCGCCAGTGATACGCCACTTGAGATCCCGATAATTGTTGTGAAGTTCTTTCCGGTAAGAGATGATCAGATCGACATCGGCGTTACCGGAGATTGGGGCAGAAGCCTACGATTGACACAGCAGAAAGTTGATTCCATCACCGCTCGCCTGGTGGAAGTTCTGGGAAATGCATCGAGGTATCATGCGTACACGAACAGCGCAGCACAAGCCGGCGTCCACTATACGGTGCTGCGTACCTATGAGTTCTTTGAGCCGCTGCCTACTCGCAGTCCGCGAGGAAACAACGTGCCAATGACGGACTATGCGGCTATTGTCAATACTGTCCATGGACAGGAATGGGTGGAAAAGAGAGGGGTGAAGGAAATCTGGGTGTGGGGGTATGACGGCGGAAAAGTGGGATTGTGGGAATCCAACATGGCCGGACCTTTTGGCGATATAAGTAATAGTGACCGTGATACGGGCGATTTGCCGGTGTTTTCTTTTACATACACCCTTTATCATTACAATTATCAGCGGGGATTGTCCGAAGCAATGGAAGATCACATGCACCAGATCGAAGCAGTGCTGAACTTCATTGACGGAAGAGACACGACAGATGAGAACAACTGGCCGAATCTCCTCTTCTGGGGGAGATTTGTCGGAAGTGACAAGACCCAAANNAATGCCACCAAAGACTACGATTGGACAAACGAGACGTTTGTGGAATCAGACATCGAAGACTGGCAACCGGACGGCACGGGGAAAAGAGTCAGAATGAACTGCACACGCTGGAATTGCAACAGCATCGATTGGTTTACCCTCTGGATGCAAAGTCTTCCCGGATTGGGGCATCAGCTTACATACAAGGGGGCGCGATTGACGAATTGGTGGACGTTCATCGGAGATTTTGACGGAGCGATGAGCAGGAAGGAAAGACTTGTTGACACACATTGATATCCCGATTCCCTCGTGTGGTACGAAGCAGCTGCGCTGACACCTTCTCGGGAGAAAGCAGAGATCATATGAGCATACGACAGACTTCAGCAATGATAACAGTTGCCTGCCTGCTCGTCATCACGTGTTGGGCTGAAAATCCATCGGAGGATAGACAATCAGTGATGCCGGCAAGAGAGCTCATCACCAGAGTTCTGCCGCAACATCGCGATGATTTTGTGTTGAAGCTCATACAAAGCGATGAAGGCAGAGACGCATTTGAGATCGAAGCCGGCGGCAAAGGACAGATCATTCTGCGCGGCAACAGTCCGCTTTCCCTGGCAATGGCGTTTAACTGGTACTTGCGGTATTACGCCCATTTAAGTTATGATTGGCAGGCTCGCACTTCATTGGCATACGCGGGGGAACTTCCTTTGCCGCAAAAAAAGGAGAGACATGTTTCGCTGGCCAAAGATCGATTCTTCAACAACGTTTGCACTTTTGGCTATACGTTTCCCTGGTGGCATTGGGAGCGATGGGAACGGTTTCTTGACTGGTTGGCAATGAACGGGGTCAATCGACCGTTGATGCTGGCGGGACAAGAAGCGGTTTGGCTCCGCGTGTGGCGAACATATGGGATGACAACGGAGGATATCTGCGGCTATTTTTCGGATCCCGCCCACCTGCCCTGGCACCGCATGGCCAATCTTGACAAATGGGGCGGCCCCCTCCCTTTATCATATATTGATGGCCAGATGAGAATGCAACAGGCACTTGTTGCACGCGCCCGGCAGTTGGGTATGAAACCCATACTTTCCGCTTTCGCGGGGCACGTCCCACAGCGCATTGCTTCACTCAGGCCTCGTGCCAGGATAACGCAGATCGCACCCGGCTGGGGCGGGATGGACTCGGTCTATGCAACGTGGTTCCTGGACCCGGACGATTCGCTGTTCACGGAGATACAGGAACGATTCATCCGCGAGCAAACTGCCCTCTATGGATCCGATCATCTCTATTCTGCCGATCCGTTCAATGAAATTACCCCTCCGAGCTGGGAACCCGAATATCTGGCAAAGGTAACGCGCACAATATATGAGAGCATGGCAAAAGCCGATCACCGCGCCGTGTGGTACCAGATGTCGTGGATCTTCTACGACCAGAAGAAATGGACGGATTCACTCCGCTTATCAGCCATGATCTCCTCTGTGCCAAAAGGAAAGCTTATCTTCCTTGATTATGTGTGCGAAGAGGTTGAGTTCTACAAGCGGACGGAAAGCTTCTACGGCGCCCCATTTGTTTGGTGCTATTTGGGCAACTTCGGCGGGAATACGCACATCGTTGCCCCGATGAACAAAGTGTCGCATCGCATGCATGAGGCGTTAGCCGCGGGCAATTGCATAGGCATCGGGTCTACGCTCGAAGGAATCCATGTCAATCCCGGCATCGTTGAAATGTGCATGGAGCTTCCCTGGCTGGCCCATGGCGAGGTGAACGTGCAGGATTGGATATCGGCCTATGCAGCACGAAGGGCCGGCGGCGAGGACCCCGCCGTGAAGAGTGCATGGCACACGATGTCAGACAAGATTCTGGTCGATAGCGCCGTTGGCATCTGGGGACATGGCGTTGTCCTGCAAGCCGTACCAGCCATGGATATCGCCAATAATAGCTCGACTTTTACGAATTCCTCTATCCCTTATCGCAACGCCGATCTTGCCGTGGTGCTCGATAGCCTTCTGAAAGCCGGCACGAAGGCCCGGATGAGTGATGGGTATCAATACGACCTGATTAATATTGCACGACAGGTCCTGGGCAATTACAGTTCCGAACTCTACAAACAGATGATCGCTGCCTATCAACAAAGAGATCTGCCTGCCTTTCGCCAAGCGTCACAGCAATTTATCCGGCTAGGGATGGACGTGGATACACTTCTGGCCTGCCGCCACGAGTTTCTCCTGGGAACCTGGATACAGGATGCCCGCCGCTGCGGAACAACAATCGGAGAACAGGATGGTTTTGAGCACAATGCCCGCCAGATTTTGACAACCTGGCACAAAGCCGGCAGCATCCTGACCGACTATGCAAACCGTCAATGGAACGGAATGATGGGGAGCTACTACATGCCCAGATGGGAGGAGTTTATCAGGCGGCTGGAACAATCGCTCGTTGAGGGGCATCCGTTTGTTGCCAACGACTTCGCGCGCTGGCGCTGTCAATTTGAAACCACTTGGACGGAAACCACGCA
>PMCM01000252.1 GCA_003154155.1 Ignavibacteriota bacterium
CAGCCGTTCGTGTATCTCAGCAACAATGCCGGACCTACCGGGCACTGGTTTTCGGGGCCCATTGCCGAGCTGCAGCCGAAACCGGTTCTGGCAGCACTTAAGAACGCATTCGCCCCGTTCGGCATCAGCCTTGAACTCTGGGATCGCCATTTTTTCACCGGGGAGCACCGCACGGTCCAGCTCTATGTCATGAATGACCTCACCGTTCAACGCTCCGGACGCGTACAATACGGGGTGTGCGATGACGCGGGCGCATGGGTGACGTCAAAAATGCTCGAGGTGTCGGCGGAGCCATCCCGGACGTCCCTGATACCCCTGGAATTCGAGTTCCCTGACCGGGTCGGGACCTATTCCGTCCGGGCGGAGCTGTGCAAAGCCGGCGGGAACCGGCCGTTGAGTGTCAGTGAGAAACCGGCGTACGTCTTTGCTCCCCTTGCTGCGCCCGCGGGACTCCCCCCGAAAACAGTGCTCACGCTCGACGGCTCGAAGGAGACAAAAGCATTCCTGCGCAAACAAAGGATTCGCTGCCTGTCTGAAAACGACAAGTCGATGGCGCGTCCGCGCGCAATTCTGGCCGCAGGCACCGCCCTCCGGCACAAAAACTATGCACGGCGTCTCCCTATGCTCTCCGGCTGGGTCCGCGCCGGCGGCACGCTCGTCGTCATCGAACCGGAATTCGGCGTGAAGACAAAAGCGTCCCTCCTGATCCTGGAGGATTTTCCCCTGCAGGTGGTCAAACGCGCCGACCGCGACCGGGGCGGGTACGATTCCTATGTCTTCGCCGAAGACCAACTCCATCCTCTCTGGACGGGCATTGCTCGGGATCACCTGAAAATGATGAACGGCGGCTTCGGCGGCGAAATGGTCTCACAGCACGACCTCTTCCCCGGAAGACCCGGTCGCGTCCTCGCCCGGTGCGGACTGAAACTCGGCACGCCGGCGGTCATCGAAATTCCGTACGGCGACGGCAAGGTGATCCTTTCACGGATTCAGCTGCGCGGACGCTTGATGGGCAGCCCGGACGGAGATACCCTCTACGGAAGGAGAATCGACCCTGTGGCGCAACGTTTCTTGCTGAACCTTCTTGACTGGGCCGGCGGAGGTCACACCCGATGAAAGAGGCTTACCTCCCCGGAATACTCGCGGCAGCTCTCCTCGCCTCCAGCGCCGTGTGGACGACAGGATGCTCGCCGGCACAGGAGAAGGGCACAGCTATTCACTTCTGGGCTCTGGGCGCAGAAGGGGAGAATGTACAGCAGCTTGTCCCGGAGTTTGAACGCCGCAATCCCGGCATCCATGTGCAGGTGCATGCAATCCCCTGGACCGCCGCCCATGAGAAACTCCTGACCGCGTATGCCGGCAACTCCCTGCCCGATGTCTTTCAACTTGGCAATACCTGGATTCCGGAATTCCTGACGCTCCACGCTATAGAGCCGCTCGATACGATGGCGGCGCAATCACGCATTGTCCGCCCCGATGCCTACTTCTCCGGCATCTGGGAAACTAACAGGGCCGACGGCCGGCTGTACGGCGTCCCCTGGTATGTCGACACGCGCGTGCTCTTTTACCGGACCGACATTCTCGCACGCGCCGGATTCACCCACCCGCCGCGCACATGGGACGAATGGGATCAGATATGCCGGCGCATCGTCGAAACCGGCGGCCCGGAGGAACACTTTGCGATGCTCCTCCCGACAAGCGAATGGGCCCCGCCTGTGATCCTCGGCATGCAGACCGGCTCTGCCCTCCTCAAGGATGACAACTGCTACGGCAACTTTTCCGGCGAACAGTTCCACAAGGCCTTCGCGTTCTACACCGAATTCTTCCGCCGCAAATATGCGCCCATCGGCCTCATGAACGTCGTCAACCTGTATCAGAGCCTCGCCGAGGGGTACTTCGCGATGTATATCTCCGGTCCATGGAACATCGGTGAATTCCGCCACCGGCTGCCGGCTGCACTGCAGGATAAATGGATGACCGCGCCGCTGCCCGGCCCGGATCCGGGCAAACCCGGCGTCTCCCTGGCCGGCGGATCCAGCCTGGCCATTGCCGCTTCCTCCACGAACAAAGACGCCGCATGGCGGCTCGTGGAGTTTCTGTCCGAACCGGCGCAACAGCTGACGTTCTACAAACTCACGGGCGACCTTCCGGCGCAAGTCAGCGCTTGGAATGATACCGCGCTCGCGCACAACCAGTACGCGCGCGCGTTCTTCGACCAGCTGAATGCCGTTGTGTCGCCTCCGAAAATCCCCCAGTGGGAACAGATCGCCATGAAGGTGCAGGATTATGCGGAAATCGCCTCGCGGGGAACCATGAGCACCGAAGATGCCCTCGCCGCACTGGACCGTGATGTGAACGTCATTCTTGAAAAACGACGGTGGATGATCCATGCCCGGTGACGGACGGACACGCGCCCTGGTGGTGTTCCTGGGGCCTGCGCTGGCGGCAATCGGACTCTTTTTCTTCGTGCCCGTGCTCGCGGCCTTCATCATGAGCTTCACGGATTTCGACATTTATTCGCTCGGCGACTTCCGCTACGCCCGGTTCGTCGGTCTTCGTAACTACCTCCAGCTTTTCGAAGACCCGCTGTTCTGGAAAGCGATGGGAAATACCGTCTATTTCCTGATCGTGGGCGGTCCGCTTTCGATCGCGGTGTCGCTCGGCGCCGCCGTGCTCCTGCAATCGCGTCTCGTGCGCTTCCAGTCGTTCTTCCGCTTTGTCTATTTTGCGCCGGTCGTGACAACCCTCGTCGCGGTCGCCATCGTCTGGCGATTCATCTACCACCCGCGTTTCGGGCTGCTGAATTTCTTCCTTTCTCTTGTGGGAGTGCATATGATCGACTGGCTGGGCGATCCGCACTGGGCTATGCCCGCCATCATCGTCCTGGCGATCTGGAAGAATTTCGGCTACAACATGATCATCTTCATTGCGGGGCTGCAGAACATCCCGGCATCGATGTATGAGGCGGCGAGCATTGACGGCGCCAATGCCTGGCAGCGCTTCAGGAGAATCACGTTGCCGTTGCTGGCCCCGACAACAGTGTTTATTGCCATTATCACGATGATCGGGTATTTCCAGCTGTTCGCTGAACCGTATGTGATGACCCAGGGGGGGCCGCTGAACAGCACGCTGAGCATCGTCCTTCTCATGTACCAGCAGGGATTCCGGTGGTGGAACATGGGATACTCCGCGGCGATCGCCTTCGTACTCTTTGCGTGCATCCTGGTGGTCTCCGTCATCCAGACCCGGCTCCAGCGGGGAAGGGGAGAGTGACTATGCGCAAACTCCAGGCCATCGCACTTATGGGGTTCCTTCTGCTCGTGGGCGCCACGACGCTTGCACCCCTGCTCTGGATGCTCTCGGCGTCCTTCATGCCCACCGGTCAGGCCAGCACGTTTCCGCCGCCGTTCTTTCCGCGGTCCGTGACCCTGGATCAATACGTCGGATTGTTCACGCGGCTGAATCTGGGAAGGTACCTGCTGAACAGCATTCTCCTTTCCGTGTCGGTGACCGCAGTGTCACTGGTAGTCAACTCGATGGCGGGTTACGCGTTTGCGAAATACCGGTTCAAAGGGAAGGCGAAGCTGTTTAAGTTGCTGATCGCCTCCATGATCATCCCTGCCCAGGTGACGATGCTTCCGTTGTTTCTGATGCTGAACAAGCTCGGACTGATCAATACGTACTTCGGCGTGATCATTCCAGGGATGGCGAGCATCTTCGGCATCTTTCTCATCAGGCAATACGCGTTGTCGATCTCCGACAGCCTGCTCGAAGCAGCGCGGATCGACGGGGCCGGAGACTTCCGGATCTACTGGTCGCTGATCTTGCCTCTGTGCAAACCGATCCTGATCACTCTTGCGATCTTCACGTTCATGGGAACCTGGAACGATTTTCTCTGGCCGTTAATCGTCATGACCGATGCGTCAATGTATACGCTCCCGGTCGCTCTGGCGGGATTGGTGGGGGAACACGTGCAAGATACGGAGTTGATGATGGCAGGATCGGTGATGACCGTGCTGCCGGTGCTGGTGGTTTTCGCCGCCGTGCAGAAGTATTACATTGCGGGCATTATGGCGGGGAGCGTGAAGGAGTGACGCGTCAGCTGTAATTCCGGATCTTTGCCCAGAGTTCCTTCAGCGGAACGCGCAGCCCCCTGCAGAGATAAATGTTGAGGTTGTTTTCGTAGGGCAGGCAGTATTTCGAATGGACGGTGCCCACGATTTCTACCCGTGTGAACACCTCCTGCTTGTCGCGCAGGTTCCCGCCGAGAATCAGCATCACCTCCCCCGTGTAGTTGCCCGGTCCCCACAACCAGTAGGAATTGTGCCGCCCGACGGCATGCGGAAGTCCGTAGTGGCTCCCGAAGAAATCCAGCGCGCCGCACCGGCCGTAATTGTCTGCAAAGATCGCACAGCGCGCCTGATCGGAAGGGGGGAGCGCATGAAAAGCCTGCGCGACCGCGGCCGCTTTTTCCGGCCAGCCGAACATGTCGCCGAAATACTGCGGCAACTCCGCGAGCGGAATCCCCTCCGCTGTGGAGGGAGCCATGCCCATCACTTGTGCATACGCGATATAGGTGTCCACCGGGAGGATCGGCAGCGCAAAAGGCGCAAAGACGATTCCCGTCACGGCAAGAACACCTGTGTATGCGAGCGCCGTCCACATGCGCCGGGCATGGGAAAAGAACCGTTCCAGCACCACTCCTCCACCTGCAAAGAGCATGGGGTACGCGGCGCCAAGATACTCTGCCTTGCTGTGCCAGTTTGCGATCAGTATCGCGACGCAGACGAGGTACGCCACGCCGAGCGCCCGATAGGGCCTCAGCGGTTTCCAGAAGAGAAGCCCGAGAAGCCCGCTGAACCAGAGCGGAAAAGCGAGGGGATTCAACAGCACGACCTGTCCGCTCAAAAACGACAGCGGGTTCAGTCCGCTGTACTTGCCGGATGTTGCGTTGTGAATGAACTGGAGATGTGCAAAATCGTGTGTGAAGTTCCAGATGGCAAAGGGCAGAAAACAAAGGAAAACGATGCCCGCCGCGACGTACGGCCACTTCGTAGCATACCAGCGCCGCATGGGAGAGAAAAGGAATCCGATGGCAATCCCCGTACCGAACCAGAGAATCCCAACCTTGTTCAACGCACCGACCCCCAGTGCCAACCCCAGGAAGAGCCAGCACCGGGGTGATTCGGTTTGCAGCAGGCGAATGGCTGCATATGCTGCCACCGACCAGGCAAACAGGTCCAACGTATTCATCGAGTAGTTGCCCGCCATGCCGATGATGACCGGTGCTGCCGCACTGCCCATCGCGGCGAGCGCAGCGGCCGTCTTCCCACCACCCATCCGCACAGCCATCATGGCCGTGAGCACTACCAGCCCTGCTGCAAGAACGGCCGGGAGCAACCGCAGCGCGAACAGGGAATCGCCGATTGTCCACCGGATGACCGCAAGAATGTAAATTGAGAGCGGGGGTTGGTCGACGTAGCCGATGTCGAGATGTTCGGTGCAGGCAAGGTAGTACAGTTCGTCGCGGAAGTAGCCGTAACCGGCAAACAGGTTGGTGTAGAGGTGAACAAGCAGCACAATTCCCGCAATGAGCAGCGGCAGACCCGCATGCTCATCCCATGACCTGCGAAGCATTGCCACCAACGTCATCGGGTGCTCGCCTAATTTGAAGGAGGGGAAAACCGACGCCGTGCCCGCAATCCCCGGGCTTGGATCCGGGGATTGCAGGCCGGGATATGCAATGAGATACGTGGAGGAAGATATTCGGTTGCATCCAGCCTGCCCCGGGCTCAAACCCGGGGCAGGTATGGCCGGGGCGCCTCACCAACCCCGGGCTAACCAGCCCGTGGCGGCTAACCAGCCCCAGGCTGACCAGCAAGGGGCTTAAGCCACGGGCTCCAGGACCGGCAGATCCTTGATATCCGCCAGCGCCGCCTTGATATCGTCCGGATGCATTTCGTGATCCTCCAGACGGCCTGCAAAATATGCATCGTAGGCGCCCATGTCGAAATGGCCGTGCCCGCTCAGATTGAACAGGATCACCTTCTTCTTCCCTTCCTTCTTCGCCACCAGGGCCTCGTCAATGGCCGCCTTGATCGCGTGTGATGATTCCGGCGCCGGTATGATCCCTTCGTTACGGGCAAAAAGCACCGCAGCTTGAAATATATCGTTCTGCATGTACGCGCGCGCCTCGATCAAGTTGCTCATCAGCAACCGGCTGATGATCGGGGCCATGCCATGGTAGCGCAGTCCGCCCGCATGGATCGACGGCGGTACAAACGTGTGGCCGAGCGTGTGCATCGGAAGGAGCGGCGTCATCTTGGCAATGTCGCCAAAATCGTAGCGGTACTCGCCGCGTGTCAATGTGGGACAGGATGCAGGCTCGACCGCGATGGCCCGGAGTTTCTTCCCCTTGATCTTCTCGCGCACGAAAGGAATGGCAATGCCGCCGAAATTTGACCCTCCGCCCACGCAGCCGATGACGATATCCGGGAACCGGTCGACCTTGGCCAGCTGCACCATGGCCTCCTGGCCGATCACCGTCTGATGCAGCAAGACGTGGTTCAGGACGGAGCCCAGTGAATAGTTCGTGTCTTCCCGCCCTGCCGCGTCCTCGACTGCCTCGCTGATGGCAATGCCCAGGCTCCCGGGGGAATCGGGGTGCTCAGCAAGTACTGCCCGCCCGGCTGCGGTGTCCCGGCTCGGGCTCGACACCACCTCGGCGCCCCAGGTCCGGATCATCGAACGCCGGTACGGCTTCTGATCGTAACTCACCTTCACCATGTACACCTTGCATTCCAGGCCGAACAATCCGCAGGCAAATGCCAGTGAACTGCCCCACTGGCCGGCGCCAGTTTCGGTGGCGAGCCGCTTGATTCCGGCCTGCTTGTTGTAATAAGCTTGCGGGATGGCGGTGTTGGGCTTGTGACTTCCTGCCGGGCTGACCCCCTCGTACTTGTAGTAGATTTCGGCGGGCGTATCCAGCACCTTTTCGAGTGCAAATGCCCGCATCAGAGGCGTCGGGCGGTAAAGTCTGTACAAGCGCTGAACCTCTTCAGGAATATCGATGTACCGTTCCTGGCTGACTTCCTGCTTGATGAGCTCCATCGGAAAGATGGCGGCGAGATCCTCTGGCCCGACCGGTTTCCCGGTGCCGGGATGAAGAGGTGGCGCCATCGGATCGGGGAGATCGGGCAAAATATTGTAGTACGCGGTAGGCATTTCCCGTTCTTCAAGAAGGATTTTCTGTTGCATGACGGTTCTCCGCTGCTGATGTGATGTATGATGAATGGGAAGGTGGCCTGCCCCGGGAGGAGCCCCACGCTATGTGTCCGGAAGGGCACAAAAAAAGGTGGGAACTCCGCGTGGCGTTCCCACCTTGTGACAATCGTTAACCGGTCAATAGGGCGGGGACACCGTCGGGCGCCACCACCACCAAGCCTGCTGCGTATGGATCGTTCTGTTCATGACCGGTTCTCATTCTGACTATACAAAAACTGATGCCATTTGTCAAGGGTTTTTCGAAGATTCTGCATGCCGGCCGGGACCGGGCTTGCACCTTCTCGTGGAGTCCTCTATATTGCATGAACACCCCTGTTACGTTGTGCTGTGCTGCTCCCCAAGCCTAGGACCAACCATGACTACGTTTCGACTGACATTGACACGTCTGCTTAGTATTACGCTCACGTTGCTTTTCTGCCTGACTTCCTGCGCACCCCCCAATGGACAGGAGATTGCCGGCTTGATCGCCAACGGGGAATTCACCAAAGCGCAACACGCCATCGAGAGCCTTTTGCAGAATGATACCACGCTCTCGCCGGTCGAGCGGCTGCACTGGCAGTTTGAGATCGACCGGATGAATCGCATCAGACTGGATTTCCGCAAGACCGAAAGCGATGTGAACAACGTGATCTCCAAGACGATGCCCTCGGTCAGCACGAAGGACTACCCCCGGCTCGAAGCGGCGCACCTGCTTGAAGCGATGGTGATCGACGGACAGAAGCACTACTTCAACAGCACCGCCGGCAATTTCTTCCTGCTTGACCCGGAAGCCCGGAAGGCGTGGAAAGAACAGCACAAGAACGACCTTCCTCCTGCACGCCTCGCAGCGGAAGGTGGACTCGACGGGCACATTGCTCAGGTCATGGAGGCGGCCGTCAAATCCGGCAAACCCTACGTGAAACCGGTCCGCGTGCACGTCACACACAGCATCACGGTGAACGGCGACGCCGTGCCGTCCGGGGAAATCATCAGGTGCTGGCTCCCATTCCCGCGCGAGATTCCGGGACGACAGGAAGATATCCGGATCATCGCCGCGGACCCCCCGCAATATCTGGTTGCCGACAATGCGTCGTTCCTGCAACGCACCGTCTATTGTGAGAAGCCGTCCGCCGGCAACGGCAAGACAATATTTTCCGTTGAGTATGAATATACCTCCAACGGGGTCTACGTGCCGGTTGATCCCGCGCGCGTCACCGCGCCCGCCATCACACCGGAACTCGCACCGTTTATCCGCGAGGAACCGCCGCATATTCTGTTCACTCCCGAACTGCGCAAAATCTCCAAAGAGATCGTCGGCACCGAAACCAATCCTCTTCTCGTCGCACGTAAACTCTTCGCCTGGGTGGATACTTCCGTGACCTGGGCCTCAGCGCGCGAATACTCAACCGTCCCTTCACTCTGCATGTACCCGTTTGAAAACCGCCACGGCGATTGCGGGATGCAGACGATGCTCTTTATCACCCTCTGCCGCCTGAACGGCATCCCCGCCCGGTGGCAATCGGGATGGGAATTCCGGCCGCCGGACAACAGTATGCACGATTGGGGTATGATCTATTTCGCGCCGTACGGATGGGTGCCGATGGATGTCACGTATGGCATGCGGCACACCGATAATGAGGCAATGAGGTTCTTTTACGTGAATGGCATGGACAGCTACCGGTTGATTTTCAACGATGCCTTCGGGCAACCGTTTTACCCTGCAAAAGTCTATCCGCGATCGGAAACGGTGGACCTCCAGCGGGGCGAAGTCGAGTGGCGGGGCGGCAACCTCTACTTCGACAAGTGGGAGTGGAATCTTGCGTGGGATGTGAAGAACTGAGCGTTGACTCCGGTAAGCCCGGACATTTCAGAAGGGGAACTGAAACGATGAGACGATCGCTGGTAGTGATGCTCGCGCTCGGACTGCTGGGGAGCACCTGGGGCTCCGTTTTCGCCCAATCACCGACGTATGCGCTGCATGTCGAAAACCAGTCGGTCTCCGGGACGGACTTTGTGTTCGACATATTTCTGATGAAGATCGGCACCGTCCCTGTCTACCTCGCAAACGCCGATCTCTCCCTCACGTTCAACGCCTCCGCGTTCACCAATCCATCAGTGTCAAACATGGCAAGCGACCTGGGCGCTTCCTACGCACGCTCCATCGCGCTGGTCTCCGGCAATCAGATCGTCGTGAACATCAGTCCGCCGTCAGTCGAGGTGCCCTCTGATCTGGCCGGCGTATTGGCCCCCTCCGTGGTGTATCCCGGTGCGCTCCTTGCCCGGGTGAAGATCTCCGGAATCAGTTCCCCCTCGTCCATGGCCGGACTGGCATGGCACGACAGTCCCACCGTGGCAACGACGGTGAGCTGCTTCGATCCCGCCAAGCCGGATAGCCAGCTGATCGTGACCAATGCCGCATGGCATGTTCCGCCGGATGTGACGGCACTGCCGGTCACCCTCGTGTCGTTTACCGGACGTCCCAATCCCGTCGCGGAAGGGGTGCTCCTGGAATGGTCCACGTCAAGCGAAATCAACAACTACGGATTTACCGTGCAGCGGAAGGAAGCGGCGGCTGCGGATTTCGCCGATCTGCCCGGCGCATTCGTTGCGGGCCGGGGCACAACAATCGAGCCGCACGCGTATGCGTTTGTCGACAGGACCGTCGCCGCGGCAGGTGCGTACAGCTACCGGTTGAAACAGCAGGATCTGGACGGAACGATCCACTATTCACAAAGCGTGGTGGTCACGGTGTCGTTGACCGATGTAGCCGGCGCAGCGCCGAAAATGTTCCAGCTGTTGCAGAACTATCCGAACCCGTTCAACCCCAGCACGCAGGTGAAGTTCTCCGTGGAGAATTCCGGACGGGCGCTGGTCAAGGTTTACTCCTCTCTCGGCGAAGAAGTTGCCACGCTGTTCGACGGCCCGGCGGAGCCCGGCCGCTACTACGTTGCAACGTTTAACGCCGAAAACCGCCCCTCCGGCATGTATTTTTACCGCCTGACCGCCGATCAGAAGACCAGCGTCCGTAGGATGCTGGTCGTGAAGTAAGCCGCATACTGAGGCGATATCCAATGTCAAGGGTTCGGTCTTTAGTGTCCGCACCCATTGTCTCCCCCCAAAAGTGCCGTTTCCGTAGTCGAGCTTCCCGGGTCACGCTGCGGCGCGCCTTTCTTTTAATCGCAGAATCATGCGACATTGCTTGACTTTTCGTCCGTATGAAGGTATAATGCGAAGGTCTTGACACTGTTCTTTCAGGTATCCCTCAACCTCCTGGATGCACGAAGCACCATGCTGATGCATGCTCCTGTGCCTTTCCCTGTTGCATCCCGCCCCCCCCGCATACCCATCTCTCCGGTACCGTCATGAAATCACGGCGCTATCTTGTCGTCTCCGATCTCCATTTGACCAGCGGCAAAGACCCCCAATCCGGTGTCTGGGCTCCGACGGAGGACTTCTTCTGGGACGAGGAGTTCCGGGACTTCCTGGCGCACTACTCCGCCGATGGGAATTCGACACTGATCATCAATGGAGATCTGTTTGATTTTCTCAAGGTCCTGGTCTTTCCCACGCCGGCGGAAATGATTTCGTACCGGATACCCGAAAGCGACGTGAACCGCGCCTATGGGCTCCGGTGCTCCGAAGCTGCCGGCGTGTTTCAAATCGATAAGATCGTCGACGGTCACCCGGTCCTGTTCAGGTCGGTCGTCGATTTCCTCCTTGCCGGCAACCAGGTCATCATCCTCAAAGGCAACCACGACGTTCAGCTCTTCTGGGGAGCGGTGCAGGAACGTGTCATCACGCGGCTCGAGGAACTCACTCCCGCGCAAAAGAAGGGGGCGATTCGCAAGCGTCTCCAGTTCCTCCCCTGGTGTTACCTGGTGCCCGGTCTGCTCTACGTCGAGCACGGCAACCAGTATGAATACACCACGTCGTTCAGGAACTTCCTCCATCCGGAACTCCCGGTCAGCTATGCGGGAACCAGCAAACAGATCGAGCTTGACCTCTCCGGCTTCCTGGTCCGCTACGTACTGAACAAGCTCAAACCGGTTGACCCGCTGTCGGATAGCATCCGTCCGCAATCAAAATACTTTTCCATGTTTTGGCAGGCTCACCCCTTCCTCTTCCTGACGACGATCGGCACGACGGTCAAATACGTGCTGAAAGCGTTTAGCCAGGCCAGGGAGCTGAACGCAGGTTCGCTTGGCGAGGCTTTTCAGCGGATCAGTGCGGAGAACCTGCGGCTGATCGACGCCGAAGCAGCACGGTTTGCGCCGGGAGATGCACAGTCCGCGGCAACGCTTGCACAGAAGTTCCGCTCCTTCGATGCGCGCAAGGCTCCCCCGGTCCTCACGCAGGGAGCCTGGAGATTTCTCTGGACGGAAGTGAAAACACCCGTGGAGGGGATCATCTTTCTGCTTCCGCTGTATGTGCTCACCTTCCTGCTGGATCTGAACGCCTGGGTGCAAGGTCTCATTGCCGGCTGGAATCCGTCGGTGTGGAAATGGCTGATCGANNATGATCTGGCTGCTCCACCGGTCGAAACGGCGCTCGTCAACGCCTTCAGCTGACGATGTGGATGTGGGAAGGAAAATCCGCGGTGACGCCCGGTTCATCGCCAGGGAACTCGGGGTGAAATTCGTCACGTTCGGGCACACGCACTATGCCGACATCAACCGGTGCGATGAAAATTCCTGGTATTTCAATACCGGCACCTGGATGACCATCTTTTCCCCGGAGGAAGAGATCTACCGTGATTCACGTCAGTTCACATTCCTGCACGTCGAAGAGGGCGAAGCGCAGCTGCTCCGCTGGAATCCGGATCGCGGCGCTCCGCAGCCCGTTCGTGTGGTGGATACGGACCCCGCCGCCACCGGTGCGGAAGACAGCATACTGAAGATTATCCTTGGAGTTTTCGGAAGGGGATAGCGTACCGGGTCATTCATACTGCCCATCGGAGCGTGAAGATGAGAACCATCGTGTGGATGGCCTGCACTCTGCTGCTGGCCGGATGTGCCAATGTGCAGGAACTGGGAAGCCAGCTGGGGTCCGGCGTCACTGAAGGCGTCAGCCAGAACGCCGACACCATCGGGGCCAGGCTCGGCGGGGGACTGGTGCAGGGTGCGCGCGATACCCTCACGAGTGCGGAAACGGAGCGGCATCTGGCCGGTCTTGTCGACCTGCTGGGTGAACGGCTCGCGCAGCAAGCCGCAGCATCCCGCGATACGCTCCTCGGAGCATACACGCGCGCCTGGGTCGACAGCCTCAAGAACAGCCTTCTCGGTGCTGGCACCCGGACACAGCTGGGAGCGCTGCGCGAGGAACTCCTGGGCCATAAAACCGCCGCATTTCTCGATGACTCACTCCGCAAGGCCATCGCCGGCCTGCGCAATGAGCTGCTTGGCGCCTCGACACAAACAGCCCTCGACTCGATCGTCAGCAGGACAATGGCGACCCTCTCCCAGGCCTACCGCGACAAGATGCAACCACTGGTGCACGAAGAAGAGAGTTTCTTGAAGAAGAACATCAC
Source organism: Ignavibacteriota bacterium (assembly GCA_003154155.1). GTDB lineage: Bacteria > Bacteroidota > Ignavibacteria > UBA10030 > UBA6906 > Fen-1255. The sequence continues at coordinate 12,791 of PMCM01000252.1, forward strand.
GGCGATTCTCTCTGCAGCCGGCGCCCTGGTGGCCTGCGTCATGATCCTGGCATCCGTGCTGCAGGCAAAAAGGAAGCGGGAACGGAATATTCTTGACCTGCTGGCGTATCAGATTCACGAAATTCCCGACCAGCACGCCTACGATGAGCTGGTCACCCGCATTAGACGGAAGGCTCAGGAATTGGGGCTCGAACCACGCCTGCAGGAGATCCTCAAGGAACGGGGCATCCTCGGGAAAGAAAACTGGGTCGCACCGGCCCCGCCGGCCCATGCCGCATGAACTCACCAACAGTGACGATCGGAAAGGAAATCCGCATGGCACAACGAATCTGGACGTATGAAACACTGGCGCAGGCGAGCAGCGAAGAGCTGGAGAATATCCTGCGAACAGGCACTGCGCCCGACCTGGAGCAGCTCAACGGGTATATCTACTGTGGTTGGAACCACGAGTGGATCGGCAACCTTTCCGGAAAGAAATTCAAAAAGGGGTTCATGAAGAAGGACGGCAAGAATTTCGGCTATAACGAAATCGTCATCCAGGACAGAGACGGCTACCTAGGGAAATGGGAACAGCACATCCCCCCCGGGGGCACGCCGACACAGCTCGGCTATTTCCGCACATCGTATGTCCGCGATGAGCCCGCGATCAACATCGCCAAACCGTACCAACAGCTGGGATTCTTCGACTATGATATTCCGCATATGCACAAATGGTACCTGAGCTTCTTCCGCGTCATCAGGGACTTTGTGGTACTGCCGAATCCCGGAGATAATACGCTGCTGCTGTGCAAGGCGTACCTGCGCGTCTTCCCGTTTCTGAACATCTTCTACTGCTATTTCCAGCTCGGAAACAGGGAACCGATCAAGTACAAGCCTTGGTAGGTGCACCATGCATATGATGTCAACAACCGGAGGAACAATCGTGCTGACTGTCCAGGAAAAACGCATGCGGGCATATCTGTCCCTGCTGCTTGCTGTCGCTATCGTGGGTCTTGCCTTCTGCGGCGTATGGTGCGCCTCGCCGCAGGGTGCAGAATCGTCCCTGACCCCCGTCGTGATGACGGGTGTGAGCTTGCTGTTGATTCTCCAAATGCTTGTGTCCTGGTATGCCATTGCAGATCTGCGGAGGTCGACACTGCTCGTGAAGCTTCTGGCATGGAGCTCGCTCCTCGCCGCCGTCGGCGGAACGGGCCTCCTCCTGTGCTCGGCTCCGGACGGAGCCATCCGGCTCGCCCGGTTCGCTTTCCGGTGGGACGCATGCCTCGCCGTGTTCGCGTTAATGAACCTCGTCAACGCGGTGTGCATCTCCTTGTTCCATGCATCCGCCGAACGGGCCCGCTTCGGGCTGAAATATTTCTCGCCTCTGCAATTCAGGACTATCGCTGCATTGGCGGAGGTGGTCATTTACGGCGAACACAAGCTCCTCTCGGGTAACGAGGTGGCACAGAATGTCGACAGGTACTTCAACAGCTTCGAGGCGAAAACGAAATGGACCATGGCGTGGGTGGTGACGGGACTCTACTTCTTTCCGCTCCTCTCCCTCCTCCCGCCCCTGCCGTATCTCTCCCCATCGCGGCGGCATGACTTTCTCAAAAGAAGGTTCTACCGGGACGTGGAAGCGCGCCTTATGCCGGAATTCTGGCGGGCACTTGTGCAGGGTATGATCCGGATAGCCAAACAGATGTGCTACATCGGCTACTATAGCGACAAACGCACCTTTGCCTCCGTCGGCTACGTGCCGTTTTCCGAACGCAAGGATGCCCAGGAACGCCTGCAGCAGGCACGGGCCAAGAAACGCCAGCCCCTGCATGTGAGGTCCTCGAACGATGTGGCGGGGTCTTCCGTCGAAGGAGATGTGGTCATCATCGGCTCCGGCGCCGCGGCCTCCATCCTCGCAAAGGGACTCGCGGAAAACGGCCGGAAGGTCGTGATGATCGAGCGCGGCAATTACGAGCGCCCCGAGACGTTCAACGAAGACGAAATGGATATGGTCTCACGGCTCTTCCAGGATGGCGCGATTCAGGCCGCCCGGGATTTCCGGTTTACCGTGTTCCAGGGGAGCTGCGTGGGGGGCTCGACCGTCGTCAATAACGCAGTCTGCTTTACAATGCCCCCGGAAGTCCTTGACCGGTGGAATGATCCGCACGGCGTGAACGCCGGACTGGATGCGAAAGGCGTGATGGCATCCATGGACCGTGCATGGGAAATGATCGGTGTCGAACATATGGACGAGCGGGAGGTACGGCTCAATCCCGGGGGCGCACTGTTTAAGAAAGGGTGCGCGGCGCTGGGCTTGAACACGCCCCCCACACTCGTCGATTCGGTGAATGCCAACATTGCCGGGTGCGCGGGATGCGGATACTGCAACATCGGCTGCAAATACGACCGCAAACTCTCCATGCTGCACTCGATCCTCCCTGGCATTCAGTCCCGGTTTGGTGCGGACAGTCTGGATATCATTGCGGGATGCGAGGCGGTGAAGCTGGTCCGGACAGGAAACAGGATATCCTCCGTCGAATGCGAATTCAGGGACGGACGAAAAATCGCCGTCCGGGGATCGACATTCGTCGTCTCGGCAGGCGCGATCTCATCAAGCATCCTGCTCCTGAAATCCGGATTGGGCATCAGGAATGCCGGCAAGCATCTCTCATTCAATGTCGGCTCGCAGCTGACCGCGTCGTTCCCGGACAAAATCGATTCGTACGACGGCCTGCAGATCTCTCACTACCTGAAGATCGCGCCCAATCCGGGCTATGTGATGGAATCGTGGTTCAATCCGCCCATGTTCCAGTCGACGGCAATGCCCGGCTGGTTTGAAGACCATTTCAACAATATGCGCAGATATGACAGGCTTGCC
>PMCM01000317.1:0-4398 GCA_003154155.1 Ignavibacteriota bacterium
TCATGTGCGCAATACTCTCGTCGAACGCCGCCTTTTCGTCCGACTGCTGGCGCAGGAACACACGGATCCTGTCCCAGTTGCGCAACGCTTCATCAATGCGGGGATTGCTCCCCTTGACGTACGCCCCGATATTGATGAGGTCTTCTGCCTCCCGGTATGTTGCCATCATGTCAAGCAACCGGTGTGCCGCACGACGGTGTTCTTCCGTCGTAATTGCGGGCATAACGCGGCTGACGCTTTCGAGCACGTCCACCGCCGGGTAATGCCCTGCCGACGCCAGGCGCCGGGAAAGAACAATGTGGCCGTCCAGAATCGAACGCACGGCGTCGGCCACCGGATCCGTCATGTCGTCACCTTCCACCAGAACGGTGTACATGCCCGTGATGCTCCCCCGCCGGGCATTGCCCGCGCGTTCGAGNNTCGCGCTGCGCCATCGCCAGACGCGTCACCGAATCCATGAGCAGCATCACATCCAGGCCGCGGTCCCGGAAATACTCGGCGACCGTGGTCGCCAGGAACGCCGCCTTGAGCCTGATCAACGCCGCCTTGTCGCTTGTTGCAACAACCACCACCGAACGCGCCAACCCCTCCGGCCCCAACTCGTGATCGATGAACTCCGCCACCTCCCGGCCCCGCTCGCCGACCAGCGCAATGACGTTGACGTCGGCGCTGGTGTTCTTGGCAATCATGCCGAGNNGTGCGGATCGGCCGCGTGATCCGCTGGCGCTCCAGCGGGTTCGGCGGCGCACTGTAAATGGACCGGATCTCCCGCGTCACTACCGGTCCCTTGCCGTCAATCGGATTCCCCAGGCCGTCAATCACACGCCCGAGCAGCTCTTCACCCACATGCGCCGACAACGCACGATCCGTCGCGACAATCTCGCTCCCCGGACCTACCCGCGCGGCATCCCCCAAAATCATGGACAGCACCCGGTTGTCGCGGAATCCGACCACTTCCGACAGGCAGGAGTCCTGGCCGTCGCGCGATTTGATCATGCAGACGTCGCCGAGCGCACAGTTCGGACCGAGCGACTCGATGACGAGCCCGATCACCTGCTTCACGCTGCCGTTCACCTTGAGAAGGTCGATGTGCCGCAGACGGGTCATGTAGTCTGACAGTGCGCTCTGGTCGTTCATGGCACCGGCTCCCCTGCGGATTGCCGGGCGCCGAACAGCGCGGTCTCGATCTGCCGGAGCTGTGTCGAAATCCGCGCATCCACATTGCCCGAAGCGCTCTCGATGATGCATCCGCCGCGCTCCATGCTTTCATCCGCCTCGATGACGAGGTCGCGCAGGTTGCCGAGCGATGCCAGAAACGTCGCACGATGTGCGCTGACCACCGGTTCATCCGTGGGATGCACGCGGAGCTTGATCGATTCGACGCCGACAATCCGCTGCATGGCGTCTTTGATCTGCGCGATCACCACATCATCGGTCAGCACAATCTCATGCCGGATAATCCGCTCGGCGACCGCCAGGGCGAACCGGTAGGCGTCGTTCTCCACCCGGCCCTGCAACGCCTTCATCTGCTCGCTGATCCCCCCCGTGAGCGCGGCAATACGCTGATCTTCCTCCGCACGCAAACCCTCAAGCGCGGCCTGAAATTCCGCCTCCGCACGCCGCTGACCTTCGGCGAGACCCCGCGCATACGCCTCGTCCAACGCTTCAGCCGGTTCGGGCTCCGCCTGGATCACTCCACGCGGCGTGCCCCCCGGCGTCAGGGGGCCGTGCAACGGCATAAACGGATCGCTCCCGCCGGCTTCCCCGTCGCCGCCGACCGGATGGGGTGTGTGCACTCTGATCAGCTTCACCCGCGTCCGCGGGGTCCGCCGCATGTGTATGACCTCAGACAAAGACCTCCTCCGATCCACCGCGACCGGCGATGACAATCTCGCCCTGGTCTTCAAGCTGCTTCACGATTTCAACGATCCGGGTCTGGGCCGATTCCACTTCCTTCAGCCTGACAGGCCCCATGTACTGCAGCTCTTCCCTGAGCAGATCGCGCGCTCGTTCGGACATATTGCGCAGGACTTTCTCTTTCAGTTTGTCCTCGACCACCTTCAACGCCAGCGCCAGCTCGCGCTTGTCCACTTCGCGCAGAATGCGCTGGATGCCGCGNNTCGTCAACGTACAACAGGTCTTCAAACAGGAACATCAGCCGCTTGATCTCCCCCGACAGCTGGCCATCCTGCTGGTCGATGTGTTCCAGAATCATCTTCGCCGTGGCGCTGTTGCATTTGTTCAGCACCGAAGCCATGGACTTGGCGCCGCCCATCGAGCTCATGCTCTGGCTGATCTCGGTCCGGGCAATTTCCTCCACCACATCCTCGACTTCGGCCAGAAGCGAGGGGGAGACTTTGCCCAGGGTGGCCATGCGGAGACTGACATTGTTCCGGAGCTCGTCCGGAAACTCGGTGAGCACNNTTCTGCAGGAAACCGGCAAGCTGCGAAGCGTCGGCTTTCTTGAGCATCCCGAACCCCTTCACGTGCGTCAGGGCCTTGACTTTTTCCAGCACATCGGTCGCCCGCGTGAAGCCGAGGGTGTCTTCCAGCAGCTTTTGCGCGTAATCAATGCCGCCCTGGATGACATACTCCTGCGCGGTGATCATGTGATGGAACTCCTCCACCACCATGTCCACCAGCGTCGAGGGAACCCCGCGCACGTTGGAGATGTCGATCGTCAACAGCTCGATCTCCTCCTGGGACAGCTGCCTCATGAGCCGCGTCGCCGTTTCCACATCCAGCGACAACATGAGCAGCGCCGCCTTCTGCCTCGGTGTTAAACGATCAGTATTGATATTGGGACTCGGCACAATAACAGGCTCCAGTTATTCTTCAGTCAACCATACTTTGAGCAGACGCGCGCTGTCCGACGGCTTCTCGCGGATGTATTCGCCGATTCTCTTGCGACGTTCGTTGCGCAACAATACATCGGTGCTGATCTCTTCTTCGGGATTCGGGAGCTCGATGACCTGCTTCTTGGCATCCAGCTGCTGGGCCAGCGTCGGCATGTCCGTGGCGAACGTGGGCAGCTCGATGCGCGTGCGGAACCTGCTGAGGAGCGACCAGAGTACCGCCATCGCACCCAACATCGCCAGACCCAGGAAGATCTGCTCTTTGTATTCGGTCCAATCGGCCATCGGCGAGGAACGGTACACAAACTCCTGCTCCGGCACNNTCGGTGAGCTGACGCATTTCCTGCTCCGGACGGGACTGTATTTCAGTCACCTTCTGGCCGTCGCGCGTCACCGTGGTGGGCACGCCGTTGACCAGCGCCGCTACCGTCAGCCGCTTGATGTTGCCGAGATTCTCGACAATGTGTTCGACGGTCTTGTTGACCTCGTAATTCGTCACGGTATTGCTCCGCGACGACGGCGGCAACGAATCGCCCGAAGGGGTCTTTTCTTCGCTGATCTGTTCGCTGCGGATGGCCGTCTTGTCGGGATCGTACTGCTCCAGCGTGCGTTCCACCTGGCGGAAATCCAGCTCGGCGTTCACCTGGACCAGCGCGTTGCCCGTCCCCACGACGCTTTCGAGCAGCTGAAGGGCCTTGCCGCTCAGATACCCTTCCACGTGCTGCTGCATCTCATACTGCGTTGCCGTCAATGCGGCAACGGAATTCGGCTTGTGCGTGTCCGAAAGCAGCTGGCCGCGCGAATCCACGATCGTCACGTTGCCCGCTTCGAGCCCTTCCACGCTGCTCGAGACCAGATGCGCAACACCCTGGATGACTTCCGCCTTCGGGGACTTGCCGCTTTTCAGCTTCAGCACCACGGACGCCGTCGCCGGCTTCTCGTCCTCCTTGAACAACGACTTCTCCGGGACCACCAGATGTACCCGCGCCGCTTCCACTTCATCGATCGTCAGAATGGTCCTGGCCAGCTCCCCTTCCAGCGCCCGGCGGTAGTTCACCTTCTGCACGAAGTCGGAAATCCCCAGATTTGTCCGGTCAAATATCTCGTACCCGATCACACTCGACTGCGGAAGACCGTCGCCGGCAAGCGTCAAACGGAGTTCGTACACCTTCTGTTTCGGCACCAGAATGGTCTTGCCGCCATCTTCCAGCTGGTAGGGAATGTCCTTTTCTTTGAGTTTGCCGACGATTTTCGACGCATCCTCGGCACTCAGGTTGTTGAATAACAGGCTGAATGTCGGCGCATTGACCAGTGTCACGAGCAGGAACAGGCCGGCGATCGCTCCGAGGGTCACGATGCCGATCGTCAGTTTCTGGCCGGTCGAGAGCTTGTTGACGAAGCCCGACAGTTGCTGGACGGGAGAGCGGTCTGCCATGGCTTATACCTGCATCCTCATGATTTCACGATATGCATCGAGCGCTTTGTTGCGGATCTCCATCAGGAGATCGAAGCTCGTCTTGGCCTTTTCCACAGCAATCATCAC
>PMCM01000317.1:4411-30385 GCA_003154155.1 Ignavibacteriota bacterium
CGTCTCGCCGAAGGAGGCATTCGTTTCCTTCAACGTCCGGTCGATCAGACTGCGCTTGGTTGTCTGCGTGACGTTCGGTACCAGCGTCAGCGCCTGGCTGATTTTCATCGGCTATCCTTTGCGGTCAACCAATGTTCCCATCGGAACGGACTGCTGTTGTTCCCCCCGGCCGGAGTAGGCCTGATACGCGCGCACGTCGTTGCGCGATTCGGGAAACAGTCCTTCAAAAAATGATTTCTCATCACCGGTCAACAGCGGAGTGCCCCCCGCACCGGCAGCCTGATCCTGGTCAGCCATCCCCGCAGCAGGTACATCCTGTGCGCGGCCCTGGCGTTCCTGTGTGCTCCCGGTGTAAACGGGCGATTGCGAAATTGCACGGACGTCCATACTCAGATCTCCAGTGAATCCTTTGCCATGTTCTTTGCGGCATTGATCGCCACCACATTCGCTTCGAACGAACGGGAGGCGGATATCATGTTGACCATCTCGGTGACGACGTTCACGTTGGGTTTCGCCACGTAGCCATTGGTGTCCGCGTCGGGATTGCCCGGGTCGTACACCATTTGCGGCGGGGTCTGGTCAACGGTGTCTTTCGTGTCGATCGTTGACAGGGTCGAGGGATCTCCCCCCATGCCGATATCGCCGCCGCTGACGTGCGCCGGATCGGTGGTGCTCAGGGAGACGCTCGCCTGGCGGAACGCGGAGGAGAAGATCTGCGCGCTGCGCGCCTTCAATTCGACGATTTTCCGGCGGTACGGGCCGCCAGTCGCCGTCTTTGTCGTTTCGGCATTGGCGAGATTCTCGGCAATGCTGTTCATCCGCTGGCGCTGCACACTCATCCCGCGGGAACTGATGTTGAAACCGGCGAACACCTTGTCAAGCTTCATTGCGTCCCCCGTATGCTCGCCTGTATGTTCCTGAACGTGTCGCCGATCATCCGGGCGGAAAACCGGAAGCGCAGCTGCGTCTTCGCCAGTTCTGCCATCTCCTGATCGAGATCGACGTTGTTCATGCCGCTGGCCCGGGGATCCCCTTTGCCACCGGCCGATACCGTCTGGACGGACGCAACCGCCGCATCGCCATCCTGCGCACCGATCGCCATGTGACGCGGATCGGTCGTGACGCCGTTGATGCCGCCGGCACCCATCGCACCCGACAACTCGTCTTCGAACTTCACCGACTGCGCCTTGTATCCCGGCGTCGTGATGTTCGCGAGGTTCGTCGCGATCACCTTCTGGCGAAGAGCGTACGCATCCAAGGCCCTGTTGAGAACAGGGATTTTCGTCCCGTCAAATAGTCGCATGAGTAATTTGAGGTTGTTGCTGCTTCCCTTACTGACCGTTCGGAACACGCTTCCTGCGCACCCGCTGCATTCCGGCCCTCACCTCCATGTTCCGGCCGCTCAGAGCCACTGCCTTCAACGCCGGGGAGCTACCAGTCGACGCCCCGGATGGGGGGATCCCACCTCTCCCCCCCACCCGTTGCGTCACAAGCCCAGACTGTCGTCCCAGCCATCATAGTGGTACTGCAGCTTCTGAGGGGATGAGGTCTTCCGCGAAACCACTGCATACGCGGTCACCAGCGTGGCGAGGATTCCCGCAATGAACGCCAGACCGCCAACTCCGAAATTCACACTGCTCGGGTTATGTGCCATATCGTTCTGTCCTTTGATTCCTGAACTCGTACAAAGTATCCTGCGACTCATATATCAACTGGGGTGCCAACTGCCGGTGTCCACACATGGGGCTAAACTGCTTCACTTCCCGCCCCGCACCCATCCAGACCCTGTCAAAGAGTGGCGAATATTAGCCATGTGATGGCTACTCCTCGTCATATTCCAGCTTCAAGCTCGCAGAACGGCCACATTTGCATAGAAAATTGACTTCTGTCACACGATCACCGTCGCGTTGCACGAACACCAAAGGGTCTTCCTGATGCTTCTCATCCAGACCGACCTCTTCCACACCCCTCTGGATCACCTGGTTCCGCTTGATAATATTCCGCGCGTGGGCCAGCTGCGGTGTGTCCCCCGTGCCAAACGTGAATTCGGCCAGTTCCGTAAACTCTTGATTTTTCACGCCCCGATTCATGCCACCGATCCCTTCACAATGTGCGCCAACGCCTGCGGAATATCATCCAGGGACAACACGAGATCCGCGAGCCCTTCTTCCACAGCGGCCCTGGGCATGCCATACACGACACAACTCTCTTCATTCTGCGCAATTACCACGCCACCTTTCTGCTTCAGCTGTTTCAACCCCTCAAGCCCGTCCTTCCCCATACCGGTCATGATGACGCCAAGGAGCGGACCGCGGCTCGCCTGCACCGCCGATTGCATCATCACGTCAGCGCAGGGACGGTACAACGTTGTGGAGGGCTCCGCGGAGATCTTCGCCACCAGGTTGCCGGAATTGCTCCGGAATGTCATATGCTCCCCGCCGGGCGCTATCAGGACGACGCCGGGTGCAAGCACATCGCCGTCTTCCGCTTCCTTCACATGAACCTGGCTCAGACCGTCGAGACGCTCGGCCATCGACTTGGTGAACCGGGGCGGCATATGCTGCACGACGGCGATGCCGACCGGGAAATCCTTGGGAAGCTTGGGAAGAGTCTGCAGCAGCGCGAACGGTCCCCCGGTCGAAATCCCCAGCACCACGGCCCGGAGATCTTTTCGCACCGGCCATGAGCTGCGCATGGATGTTGCCGCCGGGCTGGGCGAACGCGCACCCAGCGCATTCTGCTTGACCCCCTGCGACGCAGACCGGATCCGCTGGAGGCGGAATTGCAGTGAACGGCTCTGCACGATCTGCCGCACCTTCGTCACCAGCTCTTCCTTGATCTTCACGATATCCAGCGATACAAACGAGAGCTCTTTCGGAATGAAGTCGACGGCGCCCAGGTTCAGGGCGTCCAGCGTCGACTTGGCCCCGTCGGTGGTCAGCGAACTGACCATCAGCACGGGAAGCGGCATCTCCTTCATGATGATCCCCAGCGCGGTCAAACCGTCCATGCCGGGCATCTCGATATCCATGGTCACCAGATCGGGCTTGAATTCGCGGATCTTGTCGATGCCCTCCTTCCCGTCACGCGCCGTGGCTACCACTTTGATGCCGGGGTCGGATTCCAGCAGCATGGAAAGCGACTTGCGCATGAAGGCCGAGTCGTCAACAACAATCACAGAAATCGTTCGGGTCATTGGGCTTCCGCAAAGAGCTTCATCAGTTCGCCGACGTCGATGATCATGATCACGCGGCCGTCGCCGAGGATCGTCGAGCCGGCAATGCCCGGGACGGTGCCCAGGTATCCGCCGAGAGACTTGATCACCACTTCTTTTTGTCCGAGCATCGAGTCGACCACGATGCCCAGCCGCTGCTGGGCCAGACCGACCACGACGATATATATCCACTCATCGAGGTCGTCGGCGTTGTCCACCGTGCCCATGACACGGTCGAGACGGGCCAGCGGGAGCACGGTGTTGCGCAACCGGACGACTTCGTGGCCGCCGATCGTGTTGATGTCTTTCGGCTGAATGCGTACCACCTCCAGCACCGATTCCAGCGGCACCGAGAACACTTCCTTCGACACCTCGACCAGCAGCGCTTGGATGATCGCGAGGGTCAGCGGCAATTTGACGATGAACTTGCTTCCCTTGCCCACCTCGGATTCAATCTCGATGATTCCCTTCAGCTTGGTGATGTTGGTGCGGACGACATCCATCCCGACCCCGCGGCCGGACACATTGGTCACCTTGGCCGCCGTGCTGAACCCGGGGGCAAACACCAGGTTGAATGCATCGGCGCGGGAGAGTTCCCGGGCCTGCGCCTCGGTGATCATGCCTTTCTCGATGGCCTTCGCCTTCAGCCGCTCCGGATCCATCCCGCGGCCGTCGTCGGACACGGAAATCACAATGTGGTTCCCCTCGTGCTCCGCACGCACGGTGACGGTGCCTTTGGCCGGCTTGCCGGCCGCGCGCCGGTCGGCCGGAGGCTCGATGCCATGATCACAGGCGTTCCGCATGAGATGGATGAGCGGGTCGTTGAGCTCTTCGATGATGGACTTGTCGAGCTCGGTCTCTTCGCCGACCACGACAAGTTCGATATCCTTGGCGCTTTCTTTGACCAGATCGCGCACCAGCCGGGGGAGTTTGTTGAACACCTTGGCAATCGGCACCATGCGTGTCTTCATGACCGCCATCTGCAACTCGGTGGTGATGAAATCGATCTGCGAGCTTGTTTCCGTCAGATCCTTCGTGAGCGGCACCCCTTCGTGCTCCTGGTTCATCTGGTAGGTGATTTGCGTCAGGCGATTCCGCCCGAGCACGAGTTCCCCTACAAGGTTCATCAGGCTGTCCAGCCGCGTCACATCAACGCGGATGGTGGTGTCGACCGATTTCGCCGCCGGGGCGTCGGGCGGGTGCGCGGCGCCGGCGGGCGCTGCGGATGCTGTGGCGGACGGCTGCACGGAAGCAGGGACGGCGGCCGGGATGGCCGGCGATGCCTCCTCCGCAGTGAGCAATTCGGCGTCTTCATCCCCTTCATGCATCTCGGCGTCGGCAAGCACCGGCACGGCCGCTTCCACGGGCCGTGGCGCAGGAACCGCCGCCGGAACAGCCGCACCCTGCGAGATGGCACGCAGCTGCGCAAGGATCCCCGACATGTCCATCCGCTCGATCTTCCGCTCCTCGATCTGCGCCAGGAGCACCTTCATCAGATCGTAAGCGTCAAACATGACGTCCATTTTGTCGGACGATACCTGGAGTTCACCGCGGCGCAGCTTGTTCAGCACGTCTTCAAAGTTGTGCGCGAGTTCCGTCATCTGTTCGAGGCCGAGGAAGGAAGACGTGCCTTTCACGGTGTGGACCGCCCGGAAGATCGAGTTCAGGAGATCGGAATCCGCAGAACCTTTTTCCAGCGCCAGGAGATCCTGGCCGAATTTTTCAAAAATTTCCCGTGTTTCAACAATAAAGCTCTCCAGAATCTCCGCCATCTCATTGTCGAATGCCGGGCCGCCGCTCGTCCCCTGCTCACTCATGATCCACCTTGTTCCATTGTTTGATGATCGCATCGGCGGTTTGCTGGCGCTCGCCCGCCCCGGTGTACGAGGCGTTCACATCAAAATGTGTCGCCGGTGCCTGCCCGGGGACCTGTGCGGGAACCTGCGACGGATCCAGATGCCCAAGCGCTTCCAGCAGCTGACGCCGGACGGTCTCGATCATATGTGACACGCCGGCAATCTGCTGTGAAGTGATATCCTGCACCTGGAGCGCCATGGCGATGTTCATCGCGTCCTGGCGCGTGTCCGCCAAGGCCTGGCCGATGGATGTGAGGGAATCCCCCCCGTTCCCCCCGCCGTCGCGCAGCTGCTGGACGGTCTCCTCCGCCGTACCGATCCGTGCCGTCATGCGATCAAGCACATTCAGGATCTCCACGGTCGCCATCTCCGTCGCCTGCGCCACGTTGCTCAGCTGTGTGGATACCCGGGGAATCGTCCCTGTGCTCTCTTCGATCGAATGTTTGATTTGATCCAGCACCGGGATGATGCCGAACAATACTTCGACGACGTTTCTCATGGACATTGGTTGTGTCTCTGCAGTGTGATCTGGGTAACCCATTCTGGTCGCCTCTCTAGCGTTTCTTTGCAGCGCGTTTCGGTTTCGCGTGCTTCGGACTTCCGGACCGGTCCGCCTGGGCAATCAGGGCGTCCGCCATGCGTTGCCGGTCGGGACTGCCGGTATACTCGGCCGACGTATCAAAGACAATGTTCAGCTTCTGGTGCTTGAACTGCGTTGCATCGTGCCTGGCGTTCCTGTGGAAATTCTTGAGCAGACGGTTGAGCCCCTCGTCCACCGACTGCATCAGCTGGTTGACCGAGGCAATTTGCTGGGCCGTGATGTCCTGCACCTGCAGGGCGATCATGATGTTCGTACAGTCGTTCTGCATCACCTCCAGTTCGGTGTAGAGTTCCGGCGCGGGCAGGAGCTCGCGGAGACCCGCCTCCAGGGCGTAGAATGCCGCCGTGCCGCGCGCGCTTTCAGGAAAGTCCTGCACACCGCGGAGCAGCCCCTCCACGGCGTCTTTCCTCCCGTCGAGCGATGCACGCAGGCCGTCGGTGCGTGCCGCAATCGCTTCAACAATGTTCAAAATCTCGGTCGAGGCCATCTCCGTTGCGGTGGTCACCTTGTTCAACTGGTGCGACGCCCGCGGCAGCTTCTCTGAAGTCGACTCGACGGAGCTCTTCAACACATCCAGGAGCGGTACGATCTCCGTGACAAAGCTGAACACATCCTCCAGAAAGGGAAGAGTGCGCTGACTGAACACCAGCAACGCCCGCAGTTCTTCCACCTTCCGCAGGATCGCGCCCATATCTTCTTGTTTCATCGTCATATACTCCGGGTGACCGTGGACCGGCGCCGTCAGGCCGGTTTGCCTTCGACGCTCTTCAGGATCGCATCGATCTTTTCCTTGAGCCCCTGTGCCGTGAAGGGCTTGACGATGTAATTATTGACCCGCATTTTCATGGCATCGATCACGTCTTCTTTGTTCCCCCGCGTGGTCACCATCAGGATGGGAAGATCGGCAAACTGCTCGCTGCTCCGCACCCACTTGGTCAGCTCGAGCCCGTTCATTTCGGGCATGTTCCAGTCAGTGATCAGAAAGTCCGCCCCCTCGCTCATCAGCTTGGCCATGGCGTCCTTGCCGTCGACAGCCTCCAGAACACCCGTATAGCTGAGGGTCTTGAGTGTATTGACGACGATTCTGCGCATCGTCAGCGAATCGTCCACAACAAGAAACTTTACGTCGCTCATAATACGTTCCTGCAATAAATGAACACGTTGGCTGTGTTATTCGGCCCAACTGACATACTTCGACACTTCGTATTGTATCTTCTCCAGACTGAACGGCTTGACGAGATAGGAATTCACGCCAAGGCCGGCACCCCGGTCTTTGCTGCTGTCGTCGGTCAGCGAGGTGAGAATGATGACCGGCAGATCCTTGTATCCCGGGTTCTCCCGCAGCGCCTTGATCAGCTCGAAGCCGTCCATGTTCGGCATGTTCAGATCCGTGATCACAAGGTCAACCTGCGCATGCGGAAGCTTCTCCAGCGCATCCATACCGTCGCAGGCCGTCACCACGGAGAACCCCTGCATGGTCAGCGCCACGGAAACGAACTTCCGCACAGTGGCCGAATCATCAACCGCAAGTATCGTTCTGCCCATGATGTGTCACTCCTTCTTATAGGCGACGGTTTTCGGAAAATTCTCAAGCTTGAAAGCGGTGGAGATGCCGTGCAGAGATTCAGCGTAGCCGATGAACAGGAACCCCCCGCGGTTGAGAGCATTGTACAGGTTCGACACGACCTGGATCTTCGACTGTGTATCAAAATAGATCAAGACGTTGCAGCAAAAGATCACGTCGAAATTGGTCATCTGCCGCATGCCGGCCTGGTCGTACAGGTTCATGTTTTCAAACCGGACAAGCCGTTTCACATCGTCGCGCACAAGGTACCGGCCGTCTTCCACCGCGAAGTACTTGTCCAGAAACTGCTTGGGCATGTTCCGTACGGAGTAGTCGCGGTACACCCCCTTCCGGGCCGTCTCCAGCACGTTGTTGCTGATGTCCGTGCCGACGACCTCGAGCTCGAGCCCCGGGTACTTGATGCGGAGGCGCTCGAGATGGATCATCGCGATCGTGTGGGCCTCTTCACCCGAAGAACTGGCCGCACTCCAGACACGGAGTTTCTGCCGTGTGGAGGAACCCCGCCGCGCCATGATGGACGGGACGAGAGTCTTCTCGAATGCCTCAAACTGGGGTTCGTTCCGGAAGAAGAACGTCTCGTTGATCGTAATCGCATCGTAAAAATGGCGCATTTCTTCGGTCCGCCGCGTGCCGTACTTCAGGAGCTGCAAATACTCTTCGTAGGTATTCAATCCGAGCAGTTGCACCCGTTTGCCGATGCGTCCCTCGAGAAGGTACTTCTTGTTGTCCTGGAAGTAGATCCCGGTCTGCTGGTAAATGAACTCGCGGAGCAGCCGGAAGAGCTCATCGGACATCTTCGCTCCCCCGGTCATGGCCGGCTTTACTGTCAAAGGCGATCCAAGCGTCACTGTCGTCAGGCTCCTCAGAATTGGGCGGCCAGATCAAGGCCTTTGTTGTGCAGGGTGCCCATCGCGACTTCACGGACCATTTCGTCGTCATCCTGCAGAAACCGTGCGATAAAACCGGGTGCACGGGGATCGGCGATCGCCGCTATCACCTCGATGACGTGCATGCGCAACCATGGATCGGGATCATTCATGATCGCATCCAGAAACTCCACTGCACGGTCGCCGTCGAGGCGGAACAGCGCATCGACAATGACCGCCCGCGTCTCTTCGTCCGCCTCGCCCCACTGATCGGCGATGGCGACGAACGCGCGGTCAAAGATCTCTTCGTCGCCGGTGCTGATCGCCCGGCGCATCACATGCTGGATGGTCTCCATGGTCAGCCGTCCTACCAGACCAATCACCGCCTTGCGCTGCGCTGCCGGAAGGAGCATCAGGCTCGCTATCCCCAGGTTGAGGGTCTCGTCCCGCAGCAACAGCGCGGGGACAATAACCGTGTCCACCTCCGGCGAAGCACCCAGCGACCTGATAAGGGCTTCGGTCACATCACCGCCGGCGTACGCCGACACCCCCTTTACGCCGCTGATCCTCACCGCCGGTTCCGATTCCTTCATCGCCCGGAGATACCCTTCCTTCAGCCCGGGTGCGGACGGCAGGGGCCGGCCGAGCCGTTCAGAGATCCGGACCATCGCATGGAGCGTCGCCGACCTGAGCGTCCCCGTGACCCGATCCACCGATTCCTCGAGCCTGGCCAGTGCGTCACCGCTCCCGAGCGCCCCCAGGGCCTCAATGATGGCAAACGGGGTCACCGGATCCGTCGACAAGGTTCCCAGCGACCGCGAATAACGGTCCATCAGAAACTGCGCAGCTTCGCTCGAACCGATCTTGCCCAGGGCTTCCGCGACCACCGGGCGCGCATACTCAAACCTGTCGTAGGTCTCACAGAGGGCCTGCATGCTCGCTTCGCTCTTCATGTTGCCGAGCGCCTCGACCGTTGACACGACCACGTTCTCATCGGCATCCCGGAGGAGCGGTAGCATGCGCACCGTGGGCTCGTCGCTGCCGATCAATCCAAGGATATCCACCGCGAATTTCCGCACGTCCTGATGTTCATGCTCGAGATAGGGCAGGATCGCCGGGATCGCGATCGCGCCGAGTTTCACCAGCAGCTCGGCGACAAGATTCCGGGTCACAATGTTGTCATGACCGATGTACTCCACAATGGCCCGTGCAACATGGAGACCGCCGGTCGCGAACAACGCGCGCCCCGCAGCATCCCGAACGCCTTTGTTGTCGTCTTCCAGGGCCGCAGCAAGCGCCGTGACGGGCGCTAGTCCCGGAGCCGCGGCTAATTCCTCCGCCGCCCGGCGGCGAAGATCGGGATCGTCGCCGGTGAGAAGGATAGAAATGGAATTGCGCGTTTCTGACGTCATGAGTTCACGTTCTCCTTCTGTGTGCACGCATCCTACAGCGAGCGGACTTCGAGCACGCCGCCCCACGCAATGAATTCCGCACCGCGCACCGCCGCATCCAGGATCTTCCGCGCACCGTTGACCTCGATCATGGCGCCGGCCTGTATCGTCCCGTGCACCACGACGCGCGCATCACTCTTCTTCTGAAGTTCGGCCTGCAAGACGGTGCGTTCGGCCTGCACCGTCGCAATCTTCCCGGGCAGCATCTTCTGCGCTCCCTGCAACTTCGCGAGCAGGGCCTCCTTGTCGGCACACAACGTCCCGCCGTCGACTTTGATCTTCACGAGCTTGTACACCGCTTCCTTCACCTCGCGCAGCTGGCGCTCGGCGTTGACGAACTCCTTATCCAGATGCCCCAAGTGCTCGATCACTTTCGCACGGTGGCCGACGCGGATCTTGGCAGTGGCATCATCGGCCAGGCCCAGGTCCCCAACCTCGATCTCCGTCATCGCATCCAGCTTTCCTCCCGACACCACGGCCCGCGGGGCACAAATGCGCCCCCCCGAGAGAATCGTGGCATTGATGCATTCGTTCTCTACAAAGACATCCTTGCCCGCGGCAATCGTCTGGTTACGCACATGGAGGACACGCACCGTCCCGCTCGCGTTGATCCTGCCCCTCCCGCTGCCGGTGAACCCCTGATGGATGATGACATCACCGTTGACGTCAATCGCCGCGTCTTCCACGTTGCCGAAAACTTCCAGCATGCCTGTTGCACAGACGGCGAACCCGGACAGGATGTCGCCCCGGACGACCACCGGCCCCGCCGAGTCGATATTCCCCGTGCTGTTGTCCACATTCCCTGCAATCTGCCGCGGGGATTCTGCAGCAATGCACGAATCTGTTGTGTGCTCTCCAGTCTCCATCACGCTCCCTGCGTCTGATTGCGCCGTCGCAGCGCGGCAAGCTGCGGCTGGACAATCGCCGTGTAACACTCCGGACAGATGCCGTGAGAGAAGTGCGCTTCGGATCTGTCGCTGATATAGCTTTCCACAGGCTCCCAGACCGAGTCGCTGACCCTGATCTTCTTGCACTTCGGGCAGATCGGCAGCAACCCCTCCAGGTGCTGCATTTCGCGCTGCAGGGCCAGAATTCGCCGTGCCACGCGCAGCCGCACCGTCAGTTCCAGGAAATCCGCCGGTTTCGTCACAAAATCATCGGCCCCCGCCTTCATCCCCTCCACGTATCCCCGCTGCTTGTCCACCGCGGTCAAGATCATCAGATACGTGTACTCCCGCCGGTTCATCGCACGGATCCGCCGGCAGAGCTCGGGGCCGTTTATCTCCGGCATCATCCAATCGGTAATGACCACAGCCGGGGATTCCCGCTGAAAGATGTCCCACGCCTCCGCACCGTCGGCCGCCTCCAGCACGGCATACTCCAGCTTGCGCAGCTGCGCGGCAAGCACCGAGCGGGTGGCCTCGTCATCTTCAGCGATGAGCACGTTCATGCTTTCGTCTCGCATGGGCTGAATTCTGTTTGCATCTCTTCCTTGACAAACTCGAATTCCTTCTCCAACGCCCGGAGCGTCGGATCCACGTTCCCCAGATCTCCGTTCTGTCCCGCAACCTGGAGTTCCTGACTCAGCGTCATCATCGTCATTGCGCCCATATTGCCGCTGAGCCCCTTAAGCGAGTGCGCGGCCGTGAAGAACGCCTTGACATCGTTCGATTGCAGTGCGTGCCACATGGTGATGATGCGCACCGGGGCGTCGTCCAGAAACGACCGCAGCAGCCGATCGAACAGCGCCGGATCCTGGCGCTTACCCAGCTCACGCAAATAGTGGAGCCGCGCACGGTCCAGGCGGAGGACCGACTGCACGGGCGCGGCGACGGATTGATCCGGTGCGCCGGCCGGCCGAGGATCCTTGTGCACCCAGGCCCTGATCTTGGAGGCAAGCTCCTCCAGCATGACAGGCTTTGTGAGGAAGTCGTCCATCCCCGATTCCAGACACCGTTCTTTTTCTCCCTGCAGCGCATTGGCGGTCATGGCAATGATCGTCCGGTGCTGGGGGGGTCGTTCAAGTTTGCGGATCATGCGCGTCGCCTCGAAACCATCCAGCACAGGCATGTGACAGTCCATGAAAATCACGTCGTATTCCCTGTCGACCAGCGCCTCCAACGCTTCCTCGCCGTCGTTCACGATCACCGTCTCGCAGCCGAGCTTGCCGAACATGATCGAGGCGACGAGCCGGTTAGCTTCGTTGTCTTCGGCGACAAGAATGCGGGTGCCGCGCAGCGAGGCGGAAGCCGCCTTCGCCTGTTTCACCTGGGGCGCCGTCGCGTCCGCCGCGAGGTCAATCTCGAACGTCGCAGAAAACCAGAATGTGCTACCGGTGCCCACGGTGCTCTCGACGCCGATAGCGCCGTTCATCATTTCCACAAGCTGTTTGGAAATCGCCAGCCCCAATCCCGTGCCGCCGTAACGGCGCGTGGCCGACCCGTCGACCTGGGTAAACGACTGGAACAGGGCCTGGAGGCCCGCAGGCGCGATCCCGATCCCGGTATCGGTGACGCCGCAGCGGATGGAAATCTCATGCTCCGTCCGGAACGGCATCTCCACCTTGACCGTAATCCCGCCCCGCTCGGTAAACTTGATGGCATTGCCCACGAGATTCGTGAGCACCTGCGACAGCCGGATGGCATCCCCTATGACCACCGGGGGGATATCCGGATCATAATCGACCGTCAACGCAAGCCCTTTTTCTTCCGCCCGGCGGGAGAAGAGCTGGACGGCCTGTTCGACGGTGCCCTGCAGGACGAACGAATTCTTGTCGAGCGTGAGCTTCCCCGCCTCAATTTTCGAGAAATCCAGGATGTCGTTGATGACCGTCAGCAGCGCCGTGCTGCTTCCCTGGATGATCTGCAGGTATTTTTTCTGATCTCCGTCAAGGCGGGATTCCTGCAGGAGATCCACGAGCCCCATGATGCCGTTGAGGGGCGTCCGGATCTCATGGCTCATATTGGCCAGGAATTGACGCTTCGCGATGTTGGCGACCTGGGCCTGCTCCAGCGCGCTCTGCAACTCGCGTGTGCGCTCTTTGATCGCTTCTTCCAATGTCCGGTTGTAGTTGCTGAGTTTCTGGTAAAGGGCGGCATTTTCCAGTGCATTGGCGCACTGGAACAGCAGGATGGAGAGCAGGTTCAGCGACACGTCGGTAATCATCTGATCTTCGCCCGGAAGCACGCCCACGAACATGCCGATCACACGCGAACGCGTGGCAAGGGCATGGAGCACGAGATTGGCCGGCGAGGTTTTTGCGGGTACCACGAGTGCGCGGTTCTGGTTCAAGGCCCACGCAAAAGTCCCGTCTTCGATCTGCCGTTCCACCTCGCGCTGCAGCAGCTCCCGGTGTTCTGCGGGTTCGCAGTCGGCGATGGCCAGCTCGCCGTCGGTCCCGGCGTCCGTCATGAACGCCGTCGTGCCGAGGGCGATAATGCGGCCGACGTTCGCACGTGTGGCACCCATGATCGCCGAGGTGTCCTGATCGGGATTGATGCTCGATTGGAAATCGCCCAGGGAGGCGACGAAGTCCAGGGCATCGAGCACGCGCCTGTTCATTTCTTCCAGGTGGCGTACGCGCCCCTCCGCCTGCCGGAGTTGTTCGATAATGTCAGTCAGGTCGGCCATGTCAGGCGTCCGCCATCATAGTCTGGAGTGCATCGTGATACTGCCGGTCCACCTGCTCTTCCACGCTGGCAATAACGCTGGGATGCAGCCCGAGCCGGTCCCACGCCGTGGGGTCAATCGGTGGCACGAAGGTTTCGCCGCTGGTGCCCAGGTTCATGGCATGGACGATGATGTCCGACAGATGAATGATCGCCGTTTCCATGGGGAACCGGGTGGCGGAAGTGGGGTTATGATGGTACATCACAATTTCTTCCAGGCTTGTCGGCAGCTTCCAGGTCTGGAGCAGCACGCCGCCGACGACCGCATGCGTGAAACCGAGCGCCTCGCGCTCCGCTTCATAGAGCAGCATCGGTGTTTCCCGGGCACGGGTCAGGATCTCGTGGCTCTTCTCGGTCAGCTTCGTGTACAGCACCAGGCGCCCGATATCATGCAGCATGCCCGCCACGAAGAACCGTTCCGCGTTCGTTTCGCGGCGCATCGTCGCCACAACACGCGCCGCCAGCCCGCAGGCGATACTGTGCCGCCAGAAGGAATCCATGCTGACGACGGAATCCTTAATCCCCTTGAACATCTGCATGACCGACGTCGCCAGGGCGAGCGCGCTCAGCTGCTGCGTGCCCACGATCGTGACCGCCTGTGAGATGGTTTCGACTTTCGACGGAAAGCTGTAGAACGCGCTGTTGACAATGCGCAGCAACCGCGCGGTCAGGCCGGGGTCCTCGCGGATGACTTTCGCGATATCCGACATCGACTTCTTCGGATTGTTGATCGCCTCCTCCAACCGCAGGTGGATCGTGGGAAGCGATGACACCTCGACGTATCCTCTCAGCAAATCACGCGGACTGATGTCCATCCTGGGCCTCCGTCATCGTACGTGCATAGCGCAAAGTGGCAAGGCGGACNNGCTTCCGTGATGCCCCACATCTTGAAGATGCGGATGTGCTTCTCGGTGATTTCCACCCCTTTGGCAAGCAAGACCCGGCCGCTCCGGTCTTGTACATCGGCGGCCAGCACCATGCCGGACCGCACATCGCTGATGTTGATCATTCCCATCGTTGTCCTCACGTATGTCCTGGAGTGGCACAATCCGGGCAGAGCGTCGGAGAAAACTCAGTTTCCGTCTTCTCACCGACATAATTCTCCAGGGGGTGCCACATGTCCTGCTTGTCGCGGATCTTCTTGCAGTAGGAACAGATCGGCAGCAAGCCTTCGAGTTGGTGCACATCCTGTTGCAGGTGGACCACGCGTTCCGCGACGCGTAAACGGGCCTGCAGCCCCTCGACATCAAGGGGTTTTGTTACAAAATCATCCGCTCCCGCATCCATCCCCTCCAGATAACTCGTCCGTCCGCTCAGCGCGGTCAGCAAAATCACGTAGGTGTACGACCGTGTTTCGACCGCACGAATACGCCGGCACAGTTCGATGCCGTTCATCTCGGGCATCATCCAGTCGGTGATGACCAGACGGGGGTGCTCATGCTGGTACATCTCCCATGCGGCGATGCCGTTCACTGCGGTCAGCACCTCGTGGCCCATCTTCCTGACGCGGGCAGCCAGAACAAAACTAGAGACCGAGTCATCTTCTGCAATCAGCACCTTCATCGCGCATGCTCGCGTGTCAGTGTGTACCGTTCGAGTGCAAGGTGCACCCGGGCGAATTCCTGTTCCAGCGCGTGGATGAGATCACCGGCACCGTCCACACTGCCGCCCTGCCCGAGGTGCTGCAGTTTCTGGGCTATGCGCGACATGCTCCCCGCCCCGATATTGCTGCAGCTCCCTTTCAGCGCATGGGCCGCATGCGCAAGATCCGTGGCATTCCCGGTCTCGGCGGCGACAACCAGCTTCACAATGCGCGACGCCGTGTCTTCCTCGAACTTCCGCAGGATCGCGTTGATCCACTCGGGTTCTTCCTCATCGCCGAGCTCCGCCAGTTCATCCAGACGCGCGCGATCGACGGCGGCCTCTTCTGCCGGCACGGGATCGTCCGGCACCGAGGCCGCAGGAGCCGCCTCGGGGGCGACTTTGTCACTCCATTCATGCACAACGGTGGCAAGGGCCTTCTGGCTGACGGGCTTGGACACGTAGTCATCCATCCCGGCCGCAATGCACTTTTCCCGATCCCCCTTCAACGCGTTTGCAGTCATCGCTATGATCACCGTATGTTTGTCTTTGGGTTCCATCTTCCGAATCATCGCCGTTGCGGTGAATCCGTCCATCTCCGGCATGTTGCAATCCATAAACACCAGGTCATACGGCACCTGCCGCAGTGCGTTGACCGCCTCCAGGCCGTTTGCTGCCACATCGGCTCGGCACCCGAGCTTGATCAGCATGCGGACGGCGACCTTCTGGTTGACCATGTTGTCTTCCGCCACGAGGACCCGCAGCAACCGTGCCGGGGTCTGCGTGCCGCCGGACGCAATGCGCTCCGGCACCTCCCGCCGTCCCGCATCCTCTGACGGCTTTCCTGCAGTCAACCGGACCAACGCGTCATACAGGGCCGCCTCTTTCACCGGCTTGGCAAGACACAGTGCAATCCCCGCGCCGCGCACTTCCGAAAGAGCGATGCCGCACACGGACGTCAGCATGACCAGCACCGTGGAAGAAATCGCGGGATCCGCTTTGATGGCCTTGGCCAGAGCTACACCATCCATCTCCGGCATCTGCAGATCAAGAAGCACCAGCGTATACGGATCCTTCCCTGCGGCCGCCCGCCTGAGCTCTTCCAGCGCCTGAGCACCTCCGCCTACCGCCGTATGGGCGATGCCCCAGCCAGCCGCCTGATGCGAGAATATTGACCGGTTCGTGGCATTGTCGTCGACAACAAGCAGACGGACATCCTTCAGCCGGCGATCCGTGGGACGCTCCTCCACGCTGCCGGCACCCTGCCGCACACACCGCGCGGTAAACCAGAAAGTGCTCCCCTGCCCGGGTGCACTCTCCACGCCGATGCTCCCCCCCATCAGCTCCACCAGCTGCTTGGAAATCATGAGCCCCAGCCCCGTGCCGCCGTACTTGCGCGTCGTGGACCCGTCGGCCTGGGAGAACGGCTGGAACAACCGCAATCGCGCATCCTCCGGAATGCCGATGCCGGTGTCGGAAACTTCAAACCGGAGACGCACCTCCTCGTCCGTCCCCTCCACATACGTCACACGTACCGCCACCTCGCCGCTTTCGGTGAACTTGACCGCATTGCTCAACAAATTCACGAGCACCTGACGCAACCTCCCCGGATCCCCCGTGAGCGCCACCGGCACGTCGTTGTACACCGCACAGG
The DNA here is from genome assembly GCA_003154155.1 of Ignavibacteriota bacterium. Lineage (GTDB taxonomy): Bacteria > Bacteroidota > Ignavibacteria > UBA10030 > UBA6906 > Fen-1255. The sequence goes on from PMCM01000317.1 coordinate 20,888, forward strand.
AGAGCTCGAGGTTCTTGCCGTGCGCCCGCGGCGCCAGCAAATCCACCGCTTCTTCCACCGTGGTGCGCAGGTCGAAGTTGATGGATTCCAGCGTCATCTTGCCCGCTTCGATTTTCGAGAAATCCAGAATCTCATTGATGATCGACAACAGCGCATCCCCCGAGGTCCTGATGACTTCCGCAAATTCCTGCTGCTCGGCCGAGAGGGGGGTATCCAGCAGCAGTCCCGTCATCCCGATGACGCCGTTCATGGGTGTCCGGATTTCATGGCTCATGTTGGCGACGAATTCCGACTTGAACCGGGACGCCTGCAGGGCTTCTTCCTTGGCCTGACGCAACTCCACCGCCTGGATCTCGAGCATGCGCGCCTGCTCTTCGGCCTTGTACTTGGCTTCCAGCAAATCCGCGGCGTGCCGCTCCAGCGCCTTCTCGGCGTTGCGGCGTTCGGTGATGTCACGGAAGATGCTCAGCAGGATGGGGGGCTGCCCCTCACTTTCGATGAAGGCGTTCGACACGGCAAACCAGACCGTCCGCTCATTCCAGAGAAGGTTTTCCTTTTCGAAATACACCTCGACATTACGGTCGGCAAAATGCTGCCGGTAGCTCTCGAGCACGTGCTCTCCAACGCCCTCGCGGTAGATCGCCGCGATGGTACCACCCTCCAGTTGGTCACGGTCCAGCTGGACGAGATCACAGAACGCATCGTTGACCATCAGAATCGTGCCGGCCGCATCCGAAAGCCGCATGCCATCCCGCGAATTCTCCCACAGCAGGCGGAACTGCGATTCCGATTTCCGCAACTGTTCCTCTGCTCGCTTCCTCTCGCCGATGTCGCGCGCAACCACCACAATGCCCATGACACGGTTCTCGTGCGACAGCACGGAGGTGGTCAGGGATATCCAGAACTCCTCTCCCTGCTTGGCGCGCGCCACGATATCACCGCTCCAACCGCCCTTCAAGGTGCTCCGCAGGGCGCCACGAGTCTGTTCGCGCGATCCCGCACCGGATACCATGATCGAGACCTGCTTGCCGATCAACTCGTCGAGCGCGTAGCCGAACCGGTCGATGACCGCCTGATTGGCATACGTGATCCGCCCGCGGGTGTCGGCGATCAGGACGAATTCGCGGATGCAGCGGGTCACGTGCGCAAGCCGCATCAGCTCTTCTTCGATGTTCTTCCGTTCGGTGACATCTTCCTTGACCGCCACGTAATGGAGGGTCTTCCCCTCGGCGTTGCGGATGGGGGAAATGGAGGCCGATTCCCAGTAGATCTCTCCGTCCTTGCGCCGGTTTTGAAATTCTCCACGCCATTCTTTTCCCTGTGTCAGCAACTCCCACATGCCGCGGTAGACACTGTCCGGCGTCTTCCCCGACTTTAACAAACGCGGGTTCTTCCCAACCGCCTCGGCGGCACTGTAGCCGCTGGCCTGCTCGAACCGCGGGTTGACGTACTCGATCGTTCCGTCGAGATCGGTGATCACGATGGACGACGGGCTCTGCTCGACGGCGCGGGAAACCTTCCGGAGCTGTTCCTCCGTGGCCTTGATCTCCGTGATGTCCATCAGGGCGGCGACAACACCGCCGGCTTTTTGGCCGGAACGCGAGAAGGGAGCAATGTGCAGCTGCACGATGCGTTCGTGCCCGTTGGCATCCCGGATCGCAAACTCGTCCAGCGATGTGGCTTCTTCGCGCAGCACCTTCTGCTCAAGTTCGCCGACGCCGGCAGCCGCCTCTTTCCCGAGCGCGTCATCCACGCAGAAGCCGATCAGATTCTCCTTCAACAGCCCGGTGAACGACTCGAAAGCCGTGTTGCACCCCAGGAAATAGCCGTCGGCGGCCTTGAAATAGACCGGGACGGGGATAGCGTCAATCATCAATTGCTGGAAAGCCGACTGCTCCTTGAGGGCTTCTTCGACACGCTTGCGGTACGAGATATCCCGATAGGCATTCAGGAACAGATTCCCGCTGGCAAACGGCAGCACGGTGGACGACATGAGCAACGTCTTCACGGTGCCGCTCTTGGCCACGATCCGGGTCTCGACGTCGCGGGAGAACCCGGTCGCCAGGATATCGTTCACGCCCTCCACCGCCTCACGGCGGGCCTCCGCATCGGGATAGAGCAGGGCGGTGAAATCATCCGTGGCATTTGCCTCTTCCATCGTGTAGCCCGTAATCTCCTGCATGCGCGAATTGAAGATCAGGAAGCGGCCGTTCGCATCACGGAGGGTGATCCCCTCCGCCACCGTTTCGACCACCGTCCGCATGCGGTTGTTCAGCTCCTGCATCTCCTCTTCCGCACGCTTCTTGTTGATGCTCAGGGCAACCTGGGGCGCAACGGCTTCAAGGATCTGCAGCTCTCGTTCCGTATACCGGATCCGCTCATCATAACTCTGCACCACGACAACGCCGATCGGTTTCCCATCGGCAACGAGCGGGACCCCCAGCCAATCCACCGATGCCGCCCCGATCGATTCCACCTCTCCGCTCTCAATCAGCTCTGCAAAGAGCTCCGGGGTGATCAACAGAGATTTGCCGGTCCGCAGGACATACGCCGTCAGCCCACGGCCGGGATTGATCTCCGGGAAATATTCGTCGACTGTATCAACGAAATACGGGAATCGCAGAAGATCATGCGCCTCGTCGTACAGCGCAATGTAGAAGTTCTCCGCCGGCATCAGCTCCGCGACGACGCCGTGGACCGCCTTGAACAGGTCTTCCAGATTGCCCGACTCCTGCGTCAGCGCCGCGATGCGGTTGACGATCGATTGGATGCGGCCGGCATGCTTGTGATCGGTGATGTCGAGGGCAAATTCAAAACGGACATTCCTGCCGTCAGCCCAGGTGATTATTTTGTCGGTCACCAGGAAATCACGGTTGAGCTGCGTATTGTGGAACTCCCACCGGTACGGCTGACCGTCCATCTGCTGAATGGTTGCATTCGTGCAGAAATGGCAGGGCGCATCCGTGCCGTGCAGGGCACGGTAGCATTTTTGTCCGATCAGCTTCGATCCCATCACCTTCTGCAGGTAGGGATTGGCATAGAGGAGGTCGTAGCTGACGGGATCACTGACGTAGATGGCTTCGGCAATGCCGTCGAACACGGAAACCANNGTGTGACGATCCTGTCCATCGACGTGCGCGAGCCGGTCAAGCTCACGACAACCACGGCGGGATCGCTGCCACGTGCAGCCTCACCCATTGGGGCAAGGACGCAGACTTCATCCAGGAGCCGGCCAACGGCCTGCGCTGAGCTCCACCCCGTCACCCGCTCAGCCACCGGATTCAGAAGATGAATCCGGCCGGCAGTGTCGGTGGTAATAACGGCGTCGTCAATCGATTGCAGCGTCGTGGATAACCAGCGCTGGTTCTCCCGCATACGCCTGTCGGTGCTGCTCTTGTACAGCGCCATCTCAATGGTCGTGTGCAGCTCGCGCTCTTCGAACGGCTTCAGGATGTAGCCGAATGGCTCGGTGATCTTCGCGCGCTGCAGGGTCGTTTCGTCGGAATGTGCAGTGACGTAGATGATCGGCACTTCCATCCGCTCACGTATACTGTCCGCTGCCGCAACACCATCCATCCCCCCTTTCAACGTAATGTCCATCAACACGATATCGGGACGGAGTTCCACGGCGGAGGCGATCGCTTCGCGCCCGGTCGATACCACGGCAACGACCGAATAGTCCATCTTCTCCAGACGACTTCGGAGATCCTGGGCGACTATGCGTTCATCTTCAACGATCAGTATCTTTGCATGTGCCATATGGCTCGACACTTGATTCCTTCACCGTGCCGGAAAATGGAGCGAATATACTCCTCCCGGCAACTGAACTCATCTCTAATGCCATGCCAAGGACGTAGAATCGACGGCGGTAAAAAAAACATCGAATATCCCTGGAATACCTCCGTATTGCAGAATTTGCGGGATATTTCAGGGGAGGAAGGATGTGTGCACGATAATCTGGTGGCTAACTGTGACCAGATGCTCATTTTCACCCCGAGAAGAGGGAAGCGGCCGTGCAAGTGATGGAATTACAATACTTTCTGAAAAAGCTGTCCCTCGGATGAGATCTGACGGAAGAGACCTGAGGAAGCTTCCGGGAGCTTTTGCGTCTGCTCAGTGGCAAAATAGCCTCCAGGAGCAAGCGCGCCGTGGAACATCCTGATCACCTCCACCCTCGACTCCGGGGAAAAATGAAGGAGCACGTTTTTGCAGATGATCATGTGATAGCCACTCCCTATCGGCTTCAACGAAAGGAGATCATGTTTCTGGAAAGTGACCCTCTCCTGGATGGAATCCACCAATCGTGATGTCCCCTCTGCGGCATTCTCCATGAAGTACTTCTTCAAGATCGCCGGCGGAAGACGCTTCACAAGCTCGTCCTTGTACACCCCTCCCAAAATGACTTTGCCGAACTGATCCTGTTCGTCGATATCGGTGGCGTCGATGCGGATATTGCGGAACATGAACTGCCCCATCGCCTCCGACAGGACGATCGCAAGCGAAAACGGTTCCGGGCCCATCGCGCATCCGGCATCCCATATCCGGATTTTGCTGAATCCGACCAGATGCGGCACGACGTCCCGCGCGATAAGCTCGAGAATGCTGATGTCCCGGAAAAAGAAGGTAAATGCCATACCCCCCGACTCGCAAATAACATACCATAGTTGACGCTTTCCGAGTGGCGGATTCTCAGGAAGAACCTGTATTTGTGACCGGTTTTCACTGAGACACAAGCGGAGGTGGTTTTGACTGGCTAGTATTGTTCTCATGGCGTGCAAAGGTGGGGAAAAACAGAATACCCGGAGCGTGCCCTCTGCCCCGGGTGTTGAAAGTCGCCGGCACCTTTGCTGTGCAGGCACTCCGCCGCCGGCCGCGCTACTGCATCATAACACGGTCGCGTGTTCTGGTCCGGGCCTCGCCCGAAACGCCGGCCGCAATTCCCGCATGCCTCTCCCGCTCTTTTCCGCTGAGAGTGAAGCGGCCCACCAACTCCTGCAACCGTTCTGTCAACCGGTTCAGGTCCTCAGCCGCCCGGGCGATCTGCTGCGTCCCCTGTGCCGTCTCGCCCGTGACCTTCGAGATGCCCTCAACATTTTTCGAGATCTGCTCGCTTGCACTCGACTGCTCTTCGCTCGCCGCCGCGATTTGCGTCACCATGTCGGTCACCTTCTGACTCACCCCCACGATCTCCTGCAGGCTCGCACCTGCACTGTCCGCCAACAGCTTCCCTTTCTCCACCTCGCCCGTCCCCTCTTCCATGCTCGTCACCGCACCCGCCGTATCCGCCTGGATCTTCTTGATCATCCCCGCGATTTCCTTCGTCGCCTTCGTCGTCCGCTCCGCCAGCTTCCGCACCTCGTCAGCCACCACCGCAAAGCCCCGCCCCTGCTCTCCCGCCCGTGCCGCCTCGATCGCCGCGTTCAACGCCAGCAGGTTCGTCTGATCGGCAATGTCGTCGATTACCCCGATGATCTCTCCGATCTGATCGCTCGATTTCCCCAGCTCCCGCACTGTCCCCGCACTCTGCTGGACCACCTCCGCGATCCGTTTCATTCCCGCCACCGTTTCGGCTACCACCTCCATCCCCTGTTCCGCATTCTCCCGCGCCTGCTTCGCCGTCTCGGCCGCCACNNCTGATCTCGCTCGAAGCGCTCGCCGTCGCACTCACCGCCTCGCTCACATCCTGCATGGCCTTCTCCAGCGATGCCGCCACCGTGTTGATGCTTTCCACGATCTTGCGGTGATCTCCCTGATACTGCCCCTCAACACGCACCGTCAAATCACCCGCAGCCATCTGCTGCAACACCTGCGCGCTGTCTTCCACCGGACGGATCACCGCGTCCAGCGTCCCGTTCACCCCTTCCACGATCTTCCGGAAATCCCCCTGATGTTGCGTCGCATCGGCGCGTACCGACAACCGCCCGGCTACCGCCGACTCAGACAGCATCGTCGCGTCCATGATCAACCGCCGCACTGCCCCGAACGATCCGTTAAACCCTTCCTTGAGCCGGATGTAGTCTCCCCGGTACTCCCGCGTAATCTCCTCATCCACCTCCCCCTTGCCGAGATGCTCGATGTGTTCGATCGTCCGGTTCAATATTCCCGCAAACATCTCCGTTGTCCCGTTCATTCCCTCGACGGTCTTACGGAAGTCTCCCTGGTGCTTTGACGCGTCTGCACGGTAGCTCAATCGCCCTTCCTCCGCCGCCTGTGTCAATGCCTGCGCATCAGCCACCAAGCCGTTCACCGCCACGAACAACCTGTTGAACCCATCCTTCAGCCGGATGTAGTCTCCCTTGTAGTCTTCGGTGATCCGCTCGTCGACCACGCCCATGGACAGATGTTGCAGGTGTTCGGTCGTCCGCCGCAGCACACCCGCAAACATCGCGGTCGTACCGTTCATCCCCTCAACGATCTTCCGGAAATCTCCCTGATGCTGCATTGCATCCGCCCGCACAGAGAGCTCTCCTGCGACGGCTGCCGACGAGAGCTTTATCCCGTCCGCAATCAACGCGTTCACTGCTGCTATGCACGTATTCAGATTCTTTTTGATCTCGTTGAAGTCGCCGTGATACTCCTCCGTGATCGTTGGCGGTATATCCCCTTTCGCTATGCGGTCCATGTACTCCGCCGCCATATTCAGCGGTCCGATCACCGCATCCAACGTCTTGTTCACTCCCACGACGATCTCCCCGAAACCGCCCTGAAACTTCTCCGCATGTCCCCGCATCGACAGCTTTCCCTGAACGGCCGAACGGGAGAGCGCCTGGAACTCCTCCACAAGACCCCGCAGGGACTCGACCGCATTGCGCAACGCGAGTCCCAATGCGTCGTTCTCCGATCGCACCTCCACCTGCACGGTCAGATCTCCCGCCGCGATCCGGTCGGCCGCCCGGGCCTGTCCCTTGATGCTTTCGATCATCGTGCGAAACGCTGTGATCAGCCGCCCGACTTCGTCACGGTCCGGGGTAGCTTCCAGATCAACGTCTACCGCTCCGGTGGCAAGCCTCCCGGCCGCTTCCGCAACCCGCTCCACCCGCTTGCCGATGAACCGCCCCATCATCATCCCCAATGCCACCGCCAGCACGCTGGCGACGGCCACCCCGGCCAGCACTTTCGTGCGCACATCGCTAATCTCGGCTTGTACGTCGTCTTCATAGACGCCGGTGCCAATCACCCAGCCCCATTGCCCGATCGCTTGCACATACGACACTTTGGGCACGGGTTTTTCGCTCCCTTGCTTCGTCCACGTATAGCGTACAACGCCCGCTCCCTGCTCCCGGGCAACACGGCAGAACTCCGCCATGTACGGGAATCCCGCCGGATCCCGCGCCTCCATCATCGGTTTCCCTACCAGCTCCGGCTTTATCGGGTGCATCAGGAACTCTCCGCGCAGCGTGTTCACCCAGAGGTAATCAGTCTTGTTGTACCGGATATCGCGCAAACGGTTCAGGGCTTCCCGTTGTCCCTCCGCCTCCGTCAACTCCCCGTTGTCCACCCGCTGGCGGTATGCCTCCACCTCCGACGCCGCGACTTCGACCACCTGTCGCACACCCGTCATTTTGTCCAACCGCATCCGGTCTTCCATCCGCGGCAGGACATAGAACGTCACCAAGACCGCCATCAAACCCACCGCCACGACCGCCACGACGGTGACCTTCGACGACAATCGCCAGTCTGAAAACCGCAACCCCCGGATGAGGGCACGGCGTGTCCAGAGGACACCTCCGGCGGCGAGAATGACCACGATGCCCGCCAGCCAGGAAAAGGAGATCCCCAGTAGTGACGAGTCCTTTTCCGGGGCCGCTGCGCTGATGCTTCGGTCAGCCGGGGGCGCCGGTAGAGGGGTCGCACTGGCGGGAGAAGCCGGTCCCGCCGCCTTCTCTTGCCCCGTCGGCTCGCCGGCGTGCGAGGCCCGCGCCGCCACCTCAGTTCTTTCTGCTGTCTTCCTCGCTGGCGCGGGCTTGCCCGTCTCGTTCGCCAGCTTGAGGAGTTTCTCTTTTGTGGAGAGCTCCTGTCCCGATGCCATCGGCGCCCACATCGTACTCCCGATCACTGCCAGAAATATTGCCAGGATCACTACTGCCATTCCCCGTCGCGACGATTCGCTCTGTTTCATGCTGCGCCTCTTCTTTCCGGTCCGGACGTCCGCTAGTGCTGCTGCGGATTCACCGCGCGTTCCTTTGTTGCCTCCTTGAGCTCTGTCACCAGCAGGAACATTGCTTTTGTCAGCTCTGTAAGATCATCATGCAGCCCGTCGGCGCGCTTTTCGAGCAGAGCCAGCCGGAGCTGGATGTCGTCAGGAACCGTATCCGACCCTCCTGCATTCCGTGCCGAGTCCGCAGCCGTTGAAAGGCGCCGGCCTGCCCGCAGCCGATCCACCTCCGCGCGAAGCCCGGCGATATCCGCCTTCCGTTCCGTCTCTTCCTTCACCACCGACTTTCGCAGGGAAGTCTCCATCTCGTCCACAATTTCCACGACTTTCCGGAAGTCCTGACCCATCGATGTCGCGCTGCTGAAAACAAGAAGCGCTGTGACGATCATGCATCTCATCATGCCACCGCCCGGTCCCCGCGACACCGTCGGTCGTGGTGTCCAATACAACGCCATCCCGGTAACCGCCTTTGACAACCGTGGGCGCGATGACAACCGCAGTATGAATGTTCGCATCGAGCGCTCTCCGTTAGTACACAAAGAACTGGATCTGAAGGGTACATTCGCCTGTGGTGACGTGTTCGAAATTCACCTTGTCAATCATGAGCCGCTTGCGGCCCACGAATTCATACAGCAGCTTGACCGAAGCCTGATGCCCCGTGAGAAAATAGTTTACACCGAGGCCAAACCGGTCGTTGGATCTGAGGGCGTTCTGGAGGTCCAGCGTTGCAGCAGTTGCCCCGACCTGCCGGAGCACTGTGGCATGAACCGATTGCGACTCGTATTTCACATAGGGTTGGAGGCCGATGTCGCGCAGGAGTATGCCCGTCTCGAAAAACGTTACGGTCTGACGGGGAATGGCACCCGTAAAATAGGTGGAATCCTGATCCGACCCGCCCCCGTCATACAGGGCAATCCCCCCCGACACAGTCAGCCAGAATGTTTCGTTCAACGGAAGATCGGCCATCGCGTCGAATGCATAGCCCCGGTAGGTTCCCTGCACATCGTATCCTCCGCCAACGGCGACGTTTTTCGAGGCACCAAGACTCGTTCCGTTGTAGAAGAACCCCTTCTCGCGATCCAAAAAGTTGTACTGCACGCGGAGAGTTCCGCGAAACGGGGAAAAGAGATTCAGGTTGCGTCCGCTGAACACACCGGCGCGGTACTCCAGGCGCTCGTCCGCCAGAAACCCCCGGAAATTCACTCCGACATCCCGGCCGACGGAGTTGTCCAGCGGCCCGGTCGGCAAAAACTGATAGGAGCCATAGTTCAGTCCCATCAGCGTCGCAGCACTCTGCAAGCCGTTCCGGGTAATCCCGACCAGCTGCAAACCTGCGATCACAC